>NZ_PEMX01000079.1:0-4161 GCF_002759075.1 Pseudomonas sp. 382 | reverse complement strand
GCAAGGATGCGGTGCCGATCGGCCAGCCGATCGCCAACCTGCAGACCTACGTGCTGGACGGCGAACTGAACCCGGTCAGCCCCGGCGTGACCGGCGAGCTGTACCTGGGCGGCATCGGCCTGGCCCGGGGTTACCACCGTCGCCCATCGCTGACCGCCGAGCGTTTCGTCACCAGCCCGTTCGGTACTGGCCAGCGGCTGTACCGCACTGGCGACCTGGCGCGCCAGCGCGAGGACGGCGTGATCGAGTACGCCGGGCGCATCGACCACCAGGTGAAGATCCGCGGCCTGCGCATCGAGCTGGGCGAAATCGAAGCGCGCCTGCAGGAACAGGACACTGTGCGTGAAGCGGTAGTGGTGGCCGCCGATGGCCCGAGCGGCAAGCAACTGGTGGCCTATGTGGTGCCAGAGCCGACTTCCCTGGCACGCGCTGAGGCCGAGATTCAGGGCGGCTACCTGCAAGGCGTCAAGGCGCAATTGCAGGATGTGCTGCCGGACTACATGGTGCCAGCGCAGTGGGTGCTGCTCGAACAGATGCCGCTGTCGCCCAACGGCAAGCTCGACCGCAAGGCCCTGCCCAAGCCCGACCCGGCGCAATCGCGCAGCGAGTACCAGGCACCGCGCAACGCCCTGGAGCAGCGCCTGGCGCTGATCTGGCAGGAAGTGCTGCGCCTGGAACAGGTCGGCGTGGACGACAATTTCTTCGAGCTGGGCGGGGATTCGATCATCTCCATCCAGATCGTCAGCCGGGCACGCCAGGCCGGGATTCGTTTCGCGCCGCGTGACCTGTTCCAGCATCAGAGCATTCGCCGCCTGGCCACTGTGGCGCAACTGAGCGAGACCCTGCAGATCGACCAGGGGCCGGTGACCGGTGAGGCGCCGCTGCTGCCGATCCAGCAGACGTTCTTCGCCACTGAAATCCCCAACCGTCAGCACTGGAACCAGTCGCTGCTGTTGGCCCCGTCCGAGCCGCTGGACAGCGTACTGCTGACCCGGGCCCTGGCCGCAGTGATGCAACAGCATGACGCCCTGCGCCTGCGCTACCAAACGTTGGACGGTGGCTGGGTACAGCACCATCAGCCACAGGCGAGTGCCGAAGGACTGATCTGGCAAAAGCAGTTGGCCAGCCTCGACGAACTGCCTGCGTACTGCAGCGAAGTGCAGCGCAGCCTCGACCTGGGCGCAGGCCCCATGCTGCGCCTGGGCCTGATCACCTTGCCGGACGGTACACAGCGCTTGCTGCTGGCGATTCACCATCTGGTCATCGATGGCGTTTCCTGGCGCATCCTGCTCGAGGACCTGCAGACGGCTTATCGTCAGCTGCAGGCGGGGCAGGTGCTGCAGTTACCGGCCAAGACCACCTCGTACAAGGCCTGGGGCGAGCGCCTGGGCGAACATGCCCGCTGCGCGCCGATGGTCGCGCAGCTCGGCTACTGGCAGCAGCTGCTGGAAGGCGCGCCGCAGGATCTGCCGCGCGACAATCCGCAAGGGGGGATGGACAACCGGCATGCGCGCAGCGTCGCCACCCGGCTGGACGCTACCCGTACCCGCCAGTTGCTGCAGGAGGCGCCAGCGGCGTACCGCACCCAGGTCAACGACCTGCTGCTGACGGCCCTGGCCCAGGTCGTCTGTGCCTGGAGTGGCGAGGCGTCGGCGTTGGTGCAACTGGAAGGGCACGGCCGCGAGGACCTGTTCAGCGACATCGACCTGTCACGCACGCTGGGCTGGTTCACCAGCCTGTTCCCGGTGCGCCTGACGCCAGCCAGCGACCTTGGTGCCGCCATCAAGGGCATCAAGGAGCAGCTGCGCGCGACTCCGGACAAAGGCCTGGGCCATGGCCTGTTGCGCCACCTGGGTAGCGATGAGGCACGCGCAGCGTTGGCCGCCTTGGCGCAACCGCGCATCACCTTCAACTACCTGGGGCAGTTCGATGGCGACTTCGCCGATGGGGCGTTGTGGGTGCCCGCCAGCGAAGGGCGTGGTGCCGGGCAAGATCCGCAGGCGCCGCTGGGCAACTGGCTGAGCGTCGATGGCCAGGTGTTCGGCGGCGAACTGAGCCTGAACTGGACCTTCAGCGGCGAGGTGTACGCCGAGGCGACCATCGCGCGCCTGGCCGAGGCCTATCAGCAGGCCCTGGAGGCGCTGATCGCGCACTGCCTGGTCGAGAGCAACGCCGGGCTGACCCCGAGCGATGTGCCGTTGGCCGGGCTTGGCCAGGCTCAACTCGATGCCCTGGCCTTGCCTGCCCGGGCCATTGCCGAGATCTATCCGCTGTCGCCGATGCAGCAAGGCATGCTGTTCCACAGCCTGTACGAAGCCAGCGGCCGTACCTACGTCAACCAGATGCGCCTGGATATCCGTGGCCTCGACGTCGAGCGCTTCGCCAGTGCCTGGCAGCAGGCGGTCGACCGCCACGAGCTGCTGCGCGCAGGCTTTCTCTGGGACGCGGGGCTGGAAGCGCCGCGCCAGGTGATTCACCGCCAGGCCAGCCTGGAAATCGTGGTCGAGGAGGGCGGCGATGGCACTGCCCGCCTGCTCGACGAGCGTGCCGGCCATGAGCTGGACCGCGGTTTCGATCTGGCCTGCCCGCCGCTGCTGCGCCTGTGCCTGCTGCGCACTGGCGCTGACAGCCATCACGTGATCTACACCAGCCACCACATCCTGATGGACGGCTGGAGCAATTCGCGCCTGCTCGGCGAGGTGCTGCAAAGCTATGCCGGCCAGGCCGTCGCCGCGCCGGAAGGCCGCTACCAGGACTACCTTGCCTGGTTGCAGGGCCAGGACCAGGCGGCCAGCGAGCGCTTCTGGCAGGCGCAGCTGGCGCCCCTGGAGGAGCCGACCCGGCTGGCCCTGGCCTGCGCCCGGGCGGACCTGGCCGAGCCCGGCCAGGCCTTGCACAGCGCTCGGTTGAACGGCGAGCAGACCCGCCGCCTGCAGGCCTTTGCCCGGCAGCAGCAGGTGACCCTCAACACCCTGGTGCAGTCGGCCTGGCTGTTGCTGTTGCAGCGTTACACCGGCCAGCGCAGCGTGGCCTTCGGCGCCACCGTATCCGGGCGCCCGGTGGAACTGCCGGGGATCGAGCAGCAACTGGGCCTGTTCATCAACAGCCTGCCGGTGATCGCCAGCCCGGATGGCGCGCTCAGCGTCGCCCAGTGGGCCCAGGCGGTGCAGGCGCAGAACCTTGCGCTGCGCGACCACGAACATACACCGTTGGCAGACGTGCAACGCCTGGCCGGGCGTAACGGCGAGGCGCTGTTCGACACGCTGCTGGTGTTCGAGAACTATCCGGTTTCCGAAGCCCTGCAAGCGGCCCCGGGCGGCCTTGGTTTCAGCAACCTGGGCTACAGCGAGCAAAGCGGTTATGCCCTGACCCTGATCGCCCAGGTCGGCGATGAGCTGGAACTGGCCTTCAACTACCTGACACAGGACTTCGCCGAGCCGACCATCCGCCGCATCGCCGGGCAACTGACCCAGCTGCTGCTGCAGTTCATGGCGCACCCTGATAGCCCACTGGGCGAGCTGCCGCTGCTGGAGGAAAACGACCGCCAGCAAGTCGTCGAGCAGTGGAATGCCACGGCGCGGAGCTACCCGGGTACGCCTTATGTGCACCAGCTGTTCGAACAGCATGTCATGCTTCAGCCGCAAGCACCGGCACTGACCTTCGCTGACCGCACCTTGAGCTATGCCGAACTGAATGCCGAGGCCAACCGCCTGGCGCAGTATCTGCGTAGTCAGGGTGTCGGCCCGGACGTGCTGGTGGGCATCGCCGCCGAGCGCTCGGTGGAAATGGTCGTCGGCCTGCTGGCGATCCTCAAGGCCGGTGGCGCCTATGTGCCGCTGGACCCGGAGTACCCGCAGGACCGCCTGGCCTACATGTTCGAGGACAGCGGCATTACCTTGCTGCTGACCCAGTCGCACCTGCGCGACGGCCTGCCGATCCCGGCCGGGCTGGCGGTGCTCGATCTGGACCGAGCCGAAGCCTGGGACGCGCTGGGCGCGCACAACCCGGAGGTGGCACTGCACCCGGAAAACCTCGCCTACGTCATCTACACCTCCGGCTCCACCGGCAAGCCGAAGGGCGCCGGCAACCGCCATGTCGCCTTGCACAACCGCCTGGCCTGGATGCAGGAGGCGTATCAGCTCACGGCCACTGACAGCGTGC
>NZ_PEMX01000078.1:0-4228 GCF_002759075.1 Pseudomonas sp. 382 | reverse complement strand
CGACCAGGCGCTGCAACTGCACCAGCAGCCGGTCGGCGTCCGACGCATGCAGCCCGGTAGTCGGCTCGTCGAGCACGTACAGGCTTCGGCCGCGCTGGCTGCGCTGAAGCTCGGTCGCCAGCTTGATGCGCTGCGCCTCGCCACCGGAAAGCTCAGTGGCTGGTTGTCCCAGGCGCAGATAGCCCAGTCCGATGTCGCGCAGCAGTTGCAGGGGCCTTGCCACCGCGTCTTCACCCGCGAAGAATTCGCTGGCCTCGTCCACGGTCATCTGCAGCACCTCGGCGATGTTGCGCCCGTTCCACTGCACCTTCAGCGTGGCCTCGTTGTAGCGCGCGCCATGGCAGGTCGGGCACGGCGCGTACACGCTGGGCATGAACAGCAGTTCCACGCTAACGAAACCCTCGCCCTCGCAAGTCTCGCAGCGCCCCTTGGCGACGTTGAACGAGAACCGTCCGGCATCATAGCGGCGGCGTCGAGCATCGGGCGTGGCAGCGAACAGCTTGCGCACATGGTCGAACAGGCCCGTGTAGGTGGCCAGGTTCGACCGCGGCGTGCGCCCGATCGGTTTCTGGTCCACCTGCACCAGACGCTGTACGGCGTCCACGTCGCCCGCCAGATGGCCGCCGGTCGCTTCGATCACTGCCGGCCCTTCGCTGGTGGCGCTTTCGGCTACATCGTCTTCCGGCTCGTGGCCCAGGTGCAGCAGCACCAGCTCCGGCAGGGCCTGCGCGACGAGGCTGGACTTGCCCGAGCCGGAGATGCCGGTGACGGCCGTCAGCACGCCCAGCGGAATGCGCGCATTCACGCCATGCAGGTTGTGGCGGTGAATGTCCTGCAGCTCCAGCCAGCCGGTCGCTTCGCGTGCCCGGCTTCCCGGCGCGGGGATCTCATCGAACAGGTAGCGTGCAGTACGCGATTCGGCAATCTTGCGCAGGCCATCCGGCTCGCCGCTGTAGAGCACGCGGCCGCCACGCTCCCCAGCATCCGGCCCGACATCCACCAGCCATTGCGCGCGGCGCATCAGGTCCAAGTCGTGCTCCACCACGAACACCGAGTTGCCGGCGTCGCGCAGCCGGTCGAGCGCGTCGTACAGGGCCTGGCTATCGGAGGGGTGCAGGCCCGCGGAGGGCTCGTCGAGCACGTACACGACACCGAACAGCAGGGAACTCAATTGCGTGGCCAGCCGCAGGCGCTGCAACTCGCCGGCCGAAAGCGTCGGCGTGGCCCGGTCCAGCGTCAGGTAGCCCAGGCCCAGCCCACGCAGTTGGCGCAGGCGTGCCATCACGCCACCGGCCAGGCGCTGCGCGGCGAGGCGCTTTTCTTCCGATAGCGCCGAGGTGCGGCGCACGTCGGGCGATACCGCATGGACGGCGCGGCCGGAGGCCGCGCGTTCGGCACGGTCGCGTCGGGTCGCTTCCTTGTCCGTAGCCGCCCCCGCTGCATGGGCGCGGAAATCGCCCTGGGCGATGGGTTCGAGCAAGGCCGCCAACTGGTCCAGCGGCATCTGCATGAACGCGCCGATGTCCACGCCGGCGAAGGTGACCGACAGCGCCTCGGGCTTGAGCCGCTTGCCGTGGCAGGTGGGGCACGGTTTGCCCTCCATGAACCGGGACACGCGCTTTCTCATCAACGCGCTCTGGGTGTTGGCAAAGGTGTGCAGCACGTAGCGCCTGGCGCCGGTGAAGGTGCCCATGTAGCTCGGCTCCATCTTGCGCTTGAGCGCGGCGCGGGTTTCGGCGGGCGTGAAGCCGGCGTACACCGGCACCGTCGGTGTTTCCTCGGTGAACAGAATCCAGTCGCGATCCTTCTTCGGCAGGTCCTTCCACGGTCGGTCAACGTCGTAGCCCATGCTGACCAGGATGTCGCGCAGGTTCTGGCCTTGCCAGGCGGGGGGCCAGGAAGCAATCGCCCGCTCACGGATGCTCAGGGAGGGGTCGGGCACCATGATCGCCTCGGACACCTCGTACACATGACCCAAGCCGTGGCAGGTCGGGCACGCCCCCTGCGGCGTGTTCGGCGAAAAATCCTCGGCGTACAGCATCGGCTGATTGGCGGGATAGGCGCCGGCGCGCGAATACATCATCCGCACCAGGCTGGACAGGGTGGTCACACTGCCCACGGAGGAACGCGCATTGCTGGACCCCCGCTGCTGCTGCAGCGCCACCGCTGGTGGCAGGCCGTCGATCGCATCTACGTCCGGCACGCCCGCCTGGTCGATCAGGCGCCGCGCATAGGGGGCCACCGACTCGAAGTAGCGTCGCTGGGCCTCGGCATAGATGGTGCCGAAGGCCAGCGAGGACTTGCCGGAGCCGGAGACACCCGAGAACACCACCAGCGCGTTACGCGGGATGGAGACGTCCACCTCCTTGAGGTTGTTCTCGCGCGCACCGCGCACTTCCACCATGCCGCTGGCCGCAGCGGTACAAGAGGATTCACCGAAAGAATTGCTTGGCATGTTCTTATCCTGTAGTTCGCCCCACTCAGGACGGGACTTCCTGAGTGCGAGGGCCGCGGCGACTGGCTTCGAGCACTGCGGTGAGAGTGCGGGCGTCGTAACTGCCGAGCAGACGACGACCCTCGATGAAGAACGTAGGAGTGACGTGCGCACCGCTGGCGACCGCGCTGACGAGGTCACGCTCGACACGCTCTATCACTGCGGGGCTGTCGAGATCCGCGATGAACCGATCGATGTCAAGACCCAGCTCGGCGGCGTAGCCGATCAAGTCCTCTCGCTCCAGCGCATGCTGACGGGTGAACACGAAGTCCAGCCACGGCCAGAACATCCCCTGGTTCGATGCCGCCTCGGACGCCCGCGCGGCGATCGGCCCGTGGGGGTGGTGCGGCAACTGGCGCACCACATACCGCAGGTCGTCACCGAAGTGGGCGCGAAGATCGTCCCACGAACCGGTGGCGTGCGCACAGTACGCGCACTCGAAGTCCACGTACTCGACGAGTGTGAGCTGGGCGTCCTCCGGCCCGCGGATGTGATCGATCTCCGGATCGACCGGCGGCTCAAGCACCATCGGCAGGTCAGCGGTCTTCTCACCCCACCGCTGGGCGGCGACCTTGAAGATCAGCCACCCGAGCAACGTGGCGAACACCATCGACACGAGCACGCCGACCGTCGCCTGGCGGCCCAGGTCGGAGGTCGTGCCGAACGCGAGCCCGATGATCAGCAGCGACACGGTGAAGCCGATCCCGGACAGCGCCGCCCCACCGAACACGCTCCCCACCCCGACGCCCTCGGGCAGCCGGCCCAGGCCGAGACGGACGGCGACGAGCGTGGTGAGCCCGATGCCCAAGAGCTTGCCGAGCACGAGCCCTGCGATGACGCCCCACGTGACTGGCGAGCCAAAGGCCTCGGCGAGCAGCCCGCCACGCACGTCCACCCCGGCGTTCGCCAAGGCGAAGATCGGCACGATCAGCAGCGCCGTCGGCAGCCGCAGGAACTCGTGCAATCGCTCGTTCACCGAGATACCCCGGGACAGCCCGCAGTCCACCGCGCGGGCCGATGCGGCACTCGGCGACTGCCAGAAGTCGCGGAACAGTTGTCTTGCCGCAACGACCCCGTGACGTTGCGTCGCATAGGCGGGGATCAGCAGCCCCGCGGCCATCCCGGCGAGAGAGGCATGGATGCCGGAATACACGGTTGCGAGCCACAGCACGATCACGATCAGCACATACGGCATTGCCCGCCACTGGCGGGTGCGCCCTAGCCACCACAGCGCAACGAGACTGGCGAGGGCGATCAACAACGGGACGACCCGGATCTCCTCGCTATAGACGATGCCGATGATGGACACGGCGAGGAAGTCATCGACCACGGTCAGGGTGAGCAGGAACACACGCAATTGACCGGACAGCCGCGGACCGACGATCGCCAGGGTGCCCAGCATGAACGCCGTATCGGTGCCGACCACCGCACCCCACCCGTGCAGGCCCTGACCTCCGGCCAGCCCCACGAGCAGGACGTACACCAGAGCGGGAAGCACAACACCCGCGACCCCCGCGATCAGGGCGAGACCGGCACGGCTGCGGTCCCGGAGCGATCCGTGGGCGAACTCCTGACGCACCTCCAGGCCGATCAGGAAGAAGAAGACGACCATCAGGCCGTCGTTGACCCAGTGATGCAGGTCCATGTGCAGGCCCAGCGGCCCGAAGTCAAACCCGACGTCCAGGTGCCACAACTCGAAATAGGCATCGGATAGCGGCGAGTTCGCCCACGCCA
>NZ_PEMX01000077.1:0-4942 GCF_002759075.1 Pseudomonas sp. 382 | reverse complement strand
CGGTCGCTCAGTCGGGGCCGGCCTCGGCCATGGGTTTCGATGAAGAGATCGGAGACCACATCCCAGGCCTCGTCCGTGAGTTCGTAGCGCCTTGCCATCACAGAATTCCTTTCCGTTAATGGCGCGTGACTCTACAAAATCTCAGCGCTAAAGGAGCGGCGATTAGGTTTCTCGGGATTTCATACAGAGCCTAGGTGGCGATTGGTTAGTTAGGCAAGGAGTGTAGCAATGCGTCACTGCACGTTGCCCTTAGCATTCTTGAGCAGTGTGCGGTGCTGCCGCCGTCCGCTCTCCGGGCGGTACAGCGTCTAGAGGTGTAGACGACAGTAATTGGCTGGCCTGGCTGTCCAGCAGCGAACCGGCTTGGAAGTAGCCCATCACCGTGCTCACACTGCGGTGCTCAGTCATTGCCATCACCTCTCCGAGCGGTACACCCTGGCGTCCTGCCTCGGTGACGAAGCCTGAGCGCAGACTGTGCGCTGCCCAGTCCCCGTCAAGACCTGCCATCGCCGCGCGCCGCTTGACGATACGCGCTACTTGGTCACCCGACAGCCCGCTCGCAGCGACCCGCCCCCCTTTGTACAAGCGGCGAAACAACGGGCCCTCGCAGGCCGGTGCTACAGCGAGCCAGGCGTTAAGTGCCTGTGCCGCCGGCCCCTGCAGGGGTTTTTCCCGACGCACGCCACTACTGTCGGTTTTGGTTGTCCCAAGCGCATATAGCCAGGTGTCGGCGTCCAGACGGCGCAGGTCTCCGATCTGCAAACCCACGATTTCCGAGCGGCGTCGGCCACCGCCGCTCCAAGCCAGCAACAGCAGGGCGCGATCGCGCGTGCCACGCACGCCGTCAGTGCAGGTGGCGAGCATCGCCTGCAGCGGCTCCAACACCACTGCGGTTTTCTTCCGCACGGATACGCCTTGGCGCGCCTGGGCCTTGCGTGCCTCTCGAAGAAGCGTCTTCACCGCAGGAGCCTCACTTGGGTTATCCCAGTTTCGCAGGCGATGCCATTTAGCCAAAACTGCCAAGCGATGGCTAACTGTGCTGAACGACAGTGGCCCCGGCTTGCCCTTGATCTTGGCTTCCACCAACGCGGCATCGACGGCCGGCGGTAGCAGGTGTGTCCAGTTACCAGAAGTATCGGGCCTGGCCAAATGGTCGACGATGAATTGCACGGCGACCTCGGGTGGCAACGCGCCGTCGCCGAGCGAGCGGCGATAACGCAACCGCAACCACGCGGACCAGTAGGTGAGGGCGCTCTGGTAGCTACGCACGGTATTGGCCGCAGTGCCTGCCGCGATGAATGCCTCAGCCGCGGCGCGGGTGCTGTCGGCCAACTCTGTTAGCACCAGCGGCTGGGAGGAGGGCATCTGTACCGGCTCTGTCAACTTCATCTCGCTCAACGCTGCAATAGGTTCGGATAACCTGTGGCTTATCAGGCCTAATATAACGAAGAGGTCGGCATGACGATATCCATGATCGTGAAGGGCCGTTATCGACCCAAAGCTGCTGTTGGCTAAGGGAGGCTGATGGCCAGAGGCGGACAGTCACCCCAACAAATCTGTCCGCTTTTCCGAAATTGCATCCTTTTTTTACCAGACAGTATCAGTAGGCTGCTCGCCCTGATAATGTCGCAGCTCGCCTGACTTAAGATGGATCTTGGAATGCCAGCAAAAAAGAGCTCTAACGCTAATCCTAACCAGCCACTGACATCCTTCCTTTTAGATGAGAACTTCGCGGAAAGCTCCAAGGCGGATGCTTTCATTGTTCCGCTGGCCCGCAAATTTAACGACTTCGGCTACCTTATAGCATGCTCCATAGGCTATCGCGATAAACAAGGGCAAATTTATTGGCTTGAAGGGAGGTGTGCCATTCAAGGAGAAAAAGATCTTTTTGAAGCTATTGGCAGACTGCTTTCGCCTGACAAACCTGAAATTTACCACCGCGAAATAACAAAACCGTTCCGCACACTGCTGGTAGATGCAAAGTCATACAGCTTTTTGCGGCGGACGCTAGGCGAGTCTCAGGCAAGGAAAATCCTAGCTAGCTTACAAGATGTAGCAACGACTAAAAGCCGGACTTTCAGCAATAACTGGTACGACTTCCATAAAGAAGAAGTGTTCACCCATGCGATGATTAGATCAAGCGAAGCCTACTTTGCTTATCGCAAGGGTGAGCGAATATTGCAAGGTTTGCAAGAACTTGATGCTGATGCACGTCAACCTTTCAGTGTTGAGTTAAAGGGAGCCGGCCCCCACGCCCAGTTCGATTTCCAGTTTGACAGCCAAAATTTTCTCAGAGGGCGGATCGCAGTCATTATCGGCCAGAATGGCTGCGGCAAAACTTCGGCGCTTGCAAAGCTGTCAAAAGTTTTGGCCGACAAAGAAAGTCGATCTGCTGAAATTACCAAACGCCCCGAACTGAATCAAGTTATAGCTTTCATTCACACTGCATCTGTTCGACAATTCTCCCCCTCTTCAAAGGAGGGGCTCGCGAGAGCTAGGATTTTTACATTCAATCCGGCAAGCCCCCGCAAGCAAGGCGAGGATTCTGCAACAACATTGCTTGTTGATGTGGCTCGCGGCCACGATGCTCAAGGTGCTTTGCTTCAACATCTCTCGGACATTTTGCGCACTGAATTCAGCGAATTTGAAGTTCTGGTCCCAATGAAAAAAGACAGGCCAGGAGAGTCAGAAAGAATGGCATTTCACGATGTAGCCTATATGCCATTTTCAGAGTGGAAACGTGGTGGCGAACAACGTATTTTAAAGAATGCGGCAAATGTCGCTTCTTGGCAGTCATTGAAATTTGTCGATAAACACGGAAAGGAACGTAAACTTAGTTTGGGCCAGCAAGCCTTCCTAAAGTTCATACTGGTTGCACTAGCTAACTCTGGGCCGGCATCCGCGCTGATTATTGATGAGCCGGAGAATTTTCTGCATCCAAACCTTATATCAAGGTTTATGCGTAGCCTAAATAAAATTCTGAACGGTACACGTTCGATAGCATTCGTCGCCACACACTCCCCGTTTGTTGTGAGGGAAGTTCAGAGTGCTCAGGTGCATGTGATGCGCGATGAAGATGGAGTACTCACTGTAAGAAAGCCGCGCATGCAAACGCTAGGAGCCAATGTCGCATCAATCTCGAATGAGGTATTTGGCGACGATCTACCCCATCATCTTTATGAAGAGCTATTAGAACTAGCAGAGCAAGAGAGCAATACATTTTCGGAGGCACTTGATAGATACTCTTCAGAGTTAAGTGCCGAAGCTCTCATGCGCCTGCGCAGGATGATGGAGCAGTAAAATGAGGAAAGTCGATCCGCCCGCCATTCAAGATAATTTGCTTCTCAGCTTTCTGCAGCACTCTAGAAAAGAAAATGCGAAGGCGATTGTGCATCGCATAGCTGACATTGCTGAGCGCTATCAAGCGTATGATATTTGCAATGGTGATCCCTGGGGTATCGCTGAGGATGCGTCATATGCCCCACTAAAGGAAGACCTTAACGGAATTTATAAAGCGCCACCATCCGTTCTAAATTTCATTGCGACGCTGCGATCTCAACTTGACGGCGTGTGCCCCGTGTGTGGGCGAGATGCACTGGGGACCTTGGATCATTACCTACCCAAAGCAAATTATGCAGAATTCTCATTTTACTCAAAGAATTTGGTGCCAGCTTGCGATAGGTGTAACAACAAGAGAAGCGACGCGTTCAAAGGCGCGAACGCAGGAGAGCGCCCTCTGCATCCATATTTTGACTACTTTGCAAATAACAAGATCCTGTCTGTCCGATTTGAACCTGATTGGAATGCGCCACTGCTGACGCCAATACCTTACAATGTGACCGGAAATCAGCTTGCTGTTGTTCAGTGGCAAATCGACAATGTCCTAAGGCGAGCGGGAATCGATGAATATCTGACGACACAATGGGGCGTCTTGATCAATGGCATAAGGACGTTTCTTCCAGATCGATCTAGCTTGGTAAGCATAAAAACGGAAATTCAGCGGCTCGAAAACTATGAATTTGAATGCGGAAAGTCGGCTAACGGATGGCGTTGCGCCTTCTGGCATGGTTTGAGCCTAAATGATGATGCGCTCAGGTACTTGCAGTCACTATGAACAGTACATTGATTAGTAACGAGAGTTAGCTAAAAATCATTAATATCGAGGCCTAATGGGAGGGCGCTGGCGGTAAAAAGGACCCAAATCCCCTAGAACAATGAATTGTCACTTGTCTCGTAGGCACTCGATGATGCTCTCGCCGATCAATTTCAGCAAGGACGCACTGCCCCTCTCCTTAGGGATGGTAGGCTCCGAAACATTTCTTGCCTCAGCAACCGAAAGGTTTTACTACCTAACGGAGTGCCTACATTTGGCCGTGAACAGTCCTCTACCAATGGCAGCTATGGGTCCAGGCTGTGTGAAAACGCCAGTAAGTACGTCGAGTAGCGAAAGAAGCTGGGTCCCCCTGTGAATTCAGCAGATCTAAGTGCAGATCTACCTCAGTCGGGCACCAGGCGCGACCTGTGCTATCTAGGCCGCGGCAGCGGCCCAGATAGCCGTATACGGACGCATAGAACGCGTGGACTCATGTCCTGATCCCTTCAATCAGCCCAGCGATGCCGAAGATGCTCATCATTCGTTTGAGATTGTAAGCAAGCACGTGAAGGCTCATCTCGGTGCTTACCCTCGGTAGGGTTTTGGTCAGGAAGTGAGTGCTTCCCATCCAGTATTTGAGCGTTCCGAAGGGGTGCTCCACCGTTTGCCGGCGTACCTTCATCTTTCCTGGGTCATGTTCCAATCGGATCTGCACGGCCTCGACTACCGTTTCATGCTCCCAGCGCTTCAACCGGCGTTCCTTACCCGTCGTACACTGCTTATGCATGGCGCAACTTTGGCAGCCAGAGAACCAGTAGGAGTGCAGCAACATGCCGTCTTCCACCGAAG
>NZ_PEMX01000076.1:0-5003 GCF_002759075.1 Pseudomonas sp. 382 | reverse complement strand
TTTTGGATAAGAGGTGCGCTGGCGCATGGTGATCCTTGCGATAAGGGCGATGGTGTCCACGTATTTTTAGGTGGACACCATCGCCCTTAATGCTGAGATTCTGAAGGTGTGTTTGCTGGCCGCTTACGCTCCATCATCGCATTTTTTGCAATGATCCCGTTCATCATCTCCGGCGAAATGCGCGGTAGCATGGCCTACGTGGTTAGAGGTGAGTCAGTCAGTCTGGACGACCAGTATGGTTGCCAACACGCCGATCAGTAACAGGCGTCTGAGTGTACGCATGATAACCTGATGCTCTCAATGACCAGATCCAAGGGCATTGGTGAAACTGGAGTCGTTGAGTCCTAGGGCAAAAAAAAGCCGCCTTGAGAGGGCGGCTTTTTAGCCAACGAATTGAGAGGTTCGTCGGCGGCGTACTGAAACAGTCGAACGGTGAGGACTATAGCTAAATCGTAATTAATGGTGCAACCAAGCGAAGAATTTAGCCGCTAAAGCGAAGCGCATTCCTCGCTGCTTAGCCTCGCATCATGGACGCATTACAGAAGATAAGCGAGGATTTGTGAATGTGGCGAAACACTTGACGAAGCCGTCAATAACGCATGTTTTCGCAGATTTTACCGCTTATCACGGCAAACTTGTAACCAGCTGAGAGTGCTTGGTATTCTCGGCGACGAACGTAGCGACCACCTGTCGGATGGGCGCTCGACTCCCTTCACCACGCCTGAGAAACGTGCCGGCAATGAAGGGGACCATAGACACTCGGTGTACTGAAACGGTCGAACATCCCTTCAGTAAGCTGTCGCCTTGACCGGTAGGGGCGGCGGTGCCGGGTTCCACACAAAGGGACCAACTCTAATGAGCTGGAAGCTTATGCTTCGCCGTATCTGGCGAGGACTGTGTGCGCTCGCCAGTGTGTTCAGCGTAGGTCGCTTGTTTAGCGGCGTACTGGACATGCTCGATCGCCTCGATCCGTAGTTTTATCCCCTGCCGTGCTGAGGCCGGCAGGGTTTCCATAATGGGGAGTTGAGCCGCGCGTCG
The DNA here is from genome assembly GCF_002759075.1 of Pseudomonas sp. 382. NCBI lineage: Bacteria > Pseudomonadati > Pseudomonadota > Gammaproteobacteria > Pseudomonadales > Pseudomonadaceae > Pseudomonas > Pseudomonas sp. 382. Next base: position 3,965 of record NZ_PEMX01000076.1, on the reverse strand, counting down.
TTGAGCTTTTTGGCTTGATGTTGCACGGAGGAGCTGAGCGCTGAATATTTGCTAGGCGGCGCTCGACCTCAATACGCTCCTCAGCGAAATTAAGCTTTTCTCTCGTATCCATCCGGCCAACACACCTTCGGCGGAGGCGTCAGGAGGGTGTGTTAGCCAGATGGATACCTTGACTATCGTGAATTTTTGATAAATCAACTGTCCACATTTCATGGAATGTGGACAGTTTTCTCTCGGGCAAAATGAAGAACGCCCGGTGAGATTCACCAGGCGCTTTGAAATCAGGCCGTGCGTTGGAGTGGGTATGTGATACCGGTAACTCCAGCTTTAGACGAAGTACCTTGTTCTCTGAAGGACTCTAGCAATCAGCCCCGCGTCGGCCGAGGACATTGCTCGCTGCGGGAATGCGACAACCTTGCTTTCGGCCAGAGGGTAGGCTGCGGCGGGCTTGATCAGCGAAGGCATTTGTAGATGCGACTGGTCCCCAGCGTCGAACGCTTCGAATGAGAAGGCCATCTGCACTTCACGTTCAGGGTTGCCAGATTCATCGACGGGTTTCATAAAAGCTCCAGTTTTGGCTGCCTTCCAGCCAGGGTGATCTCAAATGCCGCGCGAGGATAGACTTTGTACGATGAGAGATTCAAGTGTGGGAATCGCTTCCATCGTCACTGAGGCGACGGGATGCGCTTCGCGGGTGTGCATATGGCCGTCGGCGTTTTTCCGACCTTTTGGATGGGCCGAGAAAAATCTCAAGAAGCGCGCCGGCGCCACACCGTCGAACGGCATCACTCGCACCTTCTCCATCTCATTCTCGTTTTCAGTTATAGCATCCTCGTGCAGCTTCGTCGCAAGGCTCTTCCGGTATGGCTCCAAGAAATAAACCTCCCGAACCCCAGCTGCCACGATATGCCGAGCACAGGAGTGGCAGGGGTAGGTCGTGACGAACAGCTTGCCGCCGCGAATTTTTCCTCCATCCGTCGCACCGGCGCTCAAAAGCGCATGCATTTCCGCGTGAACCGCTCGTGAAAACTCAATCAGGCTCTTTAGCTGCGATTTCTTGCGGATAATTTTGTAAACCGCATCTCGCTTCCCTACGTCGATCAGACCCTCCTGGATAAGGAGGTCCACAATCGCATTCGAGATTAGCCGTTTCTCCTGATCGTTCGAGCACAAGCCACCATCCAGGTTCCAGCAGCGTCGATCCTCATCAGGAGAGCTGCCATAGGTCTCAGTTTGGTACAGGCCGCCAAAGGCTTTCGGTACATCATTCCAACCAGTAGCAAGAATTTCGCCTTCGCTGCTGGTAATAGAGGCTCCGACCTGGCGAGACAGGCATGCAGAGTTACGAGCTGCAGAGAATGCTGCGTACATTGCCCTCTCATTCAAGGTCGGCGTTGCGATTACCGTGCCCAGCATGAGGTCCAGGAAGCGCTTCACGCGCCCCTTTCGATGGGTGTCCGTGGTCTTGTCGACTCGAAGGAAAAAGTCGGCCTGGGGGAAGGTGTCTTCGACGCGCTGGCCATGATCGATTTCCTCACCAGAGTCGCGATCAATCAAATCGTGGATGTGATCTTCTGGCCCTTTTGCGCGCTCCAAACGGGCGATCCGCATTTCTATAGGCGAATACACCCCGACAACTTGAAGCATATCGCCGTAAACGGAGCGGAGTAGCTTGAGCTCATCGATGTGCTTGATCGAGTCGATGATGTGGCAGTAACGCACGGTCACTTTCGGTATGGTTGCCGCGCCGTCTTCTACCAGCTCAGCAGGTTTTGCTTCCTCGAACGCCTTTTGAGCCCTTTCCCGCTCAAGCGTGATCCGTCTCACCGCAAACCGGGCCAGAATTTCGTTGCCATGTTCAGCACGAAGCTCGTTGCCGGCCTCGATCAGCTTGCAAATGGACTTTTCATCTCCGAGTTGCTTGTGGTGACGAATATCCTCACTTAGCCGAATGATGTTCACAGTTTCGTAGTTGTAATCCGTTCCTTTGAGCAGATCCTTGAACGTCTTAGCTACGTCGTGAAGGGGCGTACCCATGGGTCCGCACAACGCGATAACGATTTCTGGGGTAATGGTCTTGCTGATCGCGCCAACGTCATCGAAATGACCATCGCGGTCATTGTTTGCTGATGGGCGAAGCCGGAAATCAGGTTGAGCCATTTTCAGTCCCTAGAGTAGATAGCGTGGAGACGGATAATCGCATACTGATATCAACGCCGTGTACCCTGACGACGTACGGATTGTCAGGGCGTTTCGGCCGTTTCAACCCCCAATCTCGGGCACTTACCTGCACGTTTTTCAAGACAGCCCGCTTCGTTGATCGACCGACTGCAGCTCAGCTGAGTACTGGCTCGGCGATGCCACCCATCTATTGTCCATGGGGCACAGCAGAAGCAGAATGGTATAGTCTCTGATTAATTTGCATAACAGCCGCAGGAAGCTGCTGGGAGATTTCACATGGCGATCTACACCGCAGGCTATGAGGGGTTGTCTATCGAAGCCTTCATCGCTCGTCTAAAGCAAGCTCAGATCGACAAGGTTCTGGACGTTCGAGAATACCCTCTGTCCCGAAAGCCTGGTTTCTCAAAAAAGGCTTTTGCCCAGTGTCTGGCTGATGCAGGAATTGCCTACGAGCACTCCCCGCCTTTGGGTTGCCCAAAGCCGATTCGAAACCGCTACAAAGTCGATGGTGATTGGGGTGTCTATGCGCGTGACTTCAGGGCTTACATCCGGACTCGGATGGACCTCCTAGAGAACCTAACAGCTGATGCATCCGACCAGCGCATTTGCATGGTCTGCTACGAGGCTGACGCGAATTTTTGCCACCGTAGTCTGATCGCCGAGGCCGCGAGTGAGCTGGACTCAGCCTTGGAAACGCGGCATCTGCCTCTCAAAATAGAGAAATTTGCTGATTTGCTTCGGGCGGTTGCTTAGGCGGATAAATCAGACTGATGATCAGCCACTGGTGCGGAAACCGGTGAATTGTTCCCATCAGAAGCATGAGATCTTTCCCTGGCAGATCAACTTCCAGCTTTTGCCGGAACGGCGCTTCCCATCCGTGAGGGCCGTGAGTTCTGCGCATGTTTCTGTACAGCTGGCTGGCTTCCCAATCTACGATCTTGTGCGTATGAGCTTTCACCTCGCCATCTACTACTGACTCATAGCTGTAGTAGAAATCGAAGGGTACCTTCTCCAACCGTTTGATGCTGGCCTTGACGTCGTCTTGATCGAACAGACCTGGCTGGCGCTGCATCCTCTCAAGTTTTTCAAGCTCCGCATCAGTCCAGCTTTCGGACGCAGCTTTTCGGATTTCCAAGCCAGTGAACCGCTCAGGTTTTATCAACCCGAGTGTGACGTTGGAGTTCAGCCGTGCCTGTTCGAGAGCGTCAAAACTGTCGTAGATGGGCAGCTTGCTCAGCATTCCCCTCCGTTGACTCCACTCTTTCGAAGTGGGAATGATGTCGCGCAGCTCGATCGTGTCCACGCCTATCTTATGGCTTTCCGGTCGGTGATCATTGGAGCTTTTTTCGATCAAGGCTTCGATCCACTGCCACTTTGAGAATTGTTGATCATCAGTGACCAGGCGAAATGGAACCGGATAGAGACGAATCAGATTCCCTGCGTCGTCCATTCCGGCGACGCACGATGTCTCCGTATATGCTGCGCTGGGCGACGGATATGTTTTGCATAGGATGAGTATGCGAGCTTTCCTTCTCATACAGGCACGTCCTTGTTGTACTGGCGTCCACTGTAGCGATCAGTGCATAAACTGGCTATATGATATCGCTCTGTTCTGGCCAACCACCGTCGATGGACAACGGCTGTCTTCGGCAGCTAAGGATGGTCTGAAGTAGCCATGCATTTCCGGCTGACTTCAGCCTCCGCCGATTTTGAAAGCGGCAAACCGATCAAAAACGATCAGATAACCAGCTCATTTCGGTGTTTCTAGCCGCCGAGAACACCTC
>NZ_PEMX01000075.1:0-5054 GCF_002759075.1 Pseudomonas sp. 382 | reverse complement strand
GAGCGCTCAGGGCAAGTTTGAGCAAATGCACGACCGGCTTCGTGCCCAGTGGCGAGAGCGGATGGATCGTGATGAAAAGCCGTCAGCCGCTGTTCTCGATTCCCAGTCAACTCGTAGCTCTCCCCAAGGCGGAGAAAGTGGGTACGACGCCGGCAAAAAGGTCAAAGGGCGCAAGCGAAGTCTGGTCGTTGATACCCTTGGCTTGCTCTTGGCAGTGAGTATCAGTGCCGCCAGTGTGCAGGACCGAGACGCGGCGGACGACGCGGTGACATCCTCGATGGGCAAGTACCCATCCGTGAATACTCTGTTCGTTGACAGTGCCTACGCCGGGAAGTGGGCTCAGCGGACGCAAGACATTCATGCTGTTCAGGTTCAGGTCATAAGAGGACCGAATAATCGCCGTACCGGGAAATGGCATTCAGCACAAGGCGAGCTGTTCGCGTCAGCACCAGCACCGAGTGGTTTTGTGGTTATGCCCAAACGCTGGGTAGTGGAACGAACTCACGCCTGGAATGAGCGAGCCAGGCGGCTGATCATGCACCATGATCGTTTACTCGATGTAAGTGCGGCATGGGTATGGCTGGCTGAGGCTCGCATGCTGGCCCGTCGGCTTACTACTTGATTTTGTCTACACCCTCCTAGCGGTGCACGACCGGCTCCTCCAGCCTACTTGTGGGTTCGCGGAACACGTGTAGAGCAGAAGTGATACGGGGCCACCTAGGACGAGATTTTTCGATGCATCCGCAAAGCTACTGCAGATATCTGCAACTCCATGAGTCCCAGCTACCTCCTCAAGAATAGAGCCACTGCACTGACGAACGCCTTACACTCACTTTTTTCGCTAGCTCAGAGGGTCGCTGTGAACTTCACTGATCAAACTTTCGATACGATTCTGAACGCGCTGCACGACGGCGTCTACATCACGGATGGAGCAGGGATTACCGTCAAAGTAAACAGCGCGTACGAACGTCTGACTGGACTCCAGAGCGAGCAGCTCATTGGACGCAGCATGCACGACTTGGTACGCGACGGTGTCGTGTCGCAATCCGCATCTTTACGCGTACTCCAGCAAGGTGCGCCGGTTTCCGTTATGCAGAGCCTCGGTAACGGTAAGAAGCTGTTGGTGAGCGCAACACCTATTTTCCTGGATCGTCGCATCAGCTACGTCGTCAGCGCCGTACGTGACATGACAGAGCTTCTGCGCATGAAGCATGAAAGGGATGAGCTAGCTGGGCTCAAGAAGCTGCGTCAGAGCACTGCGCAGTTGCATGCTGGCGAATATGAAAAAATCACACAGTCTTCGCTGGTTTTTAACCAAGCGCAAACCGGCCCGCTTTTCTCACAGACACGTCGTGTAGCAGGCAGTGACGTGAAGGTGCTGCTATTAGGGGAGACCGGTGTTGGCAAAAGCCTCATCGCTCAGTACATCCACAACTCCAGCGCTCGGGCCAAGGAGCCTTTCATTCCGCTCAACTGCGGCGCAATGCCCGAAAATTTGATCGAGGCAGAATTGTTCGGCTATGCACCAGGGGCGTTTACGGGCGCAGCGGCCAAGGGCAAGCGAGGGCTTCTGGAGTTAGCAAATCATGGAACGTTGTTCCTTGATGAAATTGGCGATCTACCGCTGTCGCTACAGGTCAAACTGCTGAAGGTTATCGAAGAAAATCGATTCATCCCCGTGGGTGGACTTGAATTGCGTGAGGTCGATATTCGAATCATCAGCGCCACCCACCACGACTTGCGAAAGAAAGTCGAGGAAGGGTTGTTCCGTGCCGATCTCTACTATCGACTGAACGTGGTGCCCATTCATATTCCCGCGCTTCGCGAGCGCGCCGCAGAGATCTCAACGCTGTTGGAGCATTACCTCAGGCACTTCAACGAGCGCTATGAGCGCAAAATGTCGTGGGGCTTGGAGACCCTGGATCTGCTCTGTGAGTACGCATGGCCAGGAAATATTCGAGAGTTGATCAACCTGGTCGAGCGTCTGGTAGTGGTCTGCGAAAGTGACACGATTGAGGCGTTGGATCTGCCTGAGGAAATCCTCAACCTCCACAATGATCGCTCAAGTCATGATCGTTTACCGCTACGCAAGGTTGTGGAAAACGCCGAGCGCAGCGCAATCCTTTCAGCCATGCGCGTACACAAAACCACGCGCCTGGCAGCCAAAGCGTTGGGAGTGAGCCAAGCAACCATCGTCCAGAAGATGAAACGCTGGGAGAGTTTTGATTAGGTTTCTGATCGTTAGCCGACTTTGCGATTGAAATACTGATCGCTATTCGTGCCGCAGGCCTGCACGAACGAGACGAAATCCGTCAAGGATGGGTATTTCACGACATTGGCACAGGTTTTGTTATCCATTTGGTACATCTCTAATAAAAAAACGAGGATGAGCCGATGAGCGTTTCTGCCTTTCAAATCGCCAATAAACTCCTGACCGGCGCTAGCGCGGTTGAACAGCTGGACGCTGAGTTGACCCGGCTGAAGGTTGATAACCCATTGATCGTGACCGATGCGATTCTGGTCAAATCGGGCACAGTCGACCTCGCTTTGGTCCACCTGGGTGGCCGCAGCTATGGCCTCTACGACCAAGTGCAGCCAGAGCCTGAAATCAGTTTGGTCGAAGATTGCACCCGCGCCTTTCGCGAGGGTGGCCATGATGGACTGATTGGCCTGGGCGGTGGAAGTGCCATGGACATCGCGAAAGGTGTGGCGGCTTTCGCGAGACACGATGGCCCCTTGGCCGAGTTGTTCGGTGTCGATCAAGTAAGCCGCAAGGGCCCTCCGCTGATCGCGATTCCAACTACGGCAGGCACGGGTTCGGAGGTCACTAACGTGGCGATATTCTCCGACAAGAATGCGCAGCTCAAGAAAGGGATTGTGAGCAACTACCTGTTGCCTGATGTTGCCCTGGTTAGCCCGATCATGACGCGTACTTGCCCACGCAGCGTGACCGCTGCCAGCGGTGTCGATGCGCTTGTGCATGCGATTGAGGCATACATTTCGATCAATCGCTCGCCGATCACCGATGCCATTGCTCTGGGAGCCATCAAGGTTATAGCTCGCGCTTTGCCTAAGGCCTATGCCAATCCCAATGATCTCCTTGCTCGGGAAGACATGGCTACGGCGAGCCTGATGGCCGGCATGGCATTTGGCAACGCAGGTGTTGGGGCAGTGCATGCGCTTGCCTATCCGCTGGGCGGGCGTTTCAACATCGCTCACGGCGTCAGCAACGCTTTGCTGCTGCCTTATGTGATGCGCTGGAACAAGCTTGCTTGTATGGAGCGTCTTCGCGACGTCGCTCAGGCAATGGGCGTGAATATCGCCGGCTTGAGCGATAGCCAGGCTGCAGACGCCAGTGTCGATGCGATGATTGAACTGTGTGCTGCTGTAGACATCCCTGCCGGTCTTCGCGCTTTCAACGTCCCACAGGACGCCCTAGCACCGATGGCCGAGGAAGCCAGTAAGATCGACCGGTTGATGCGCAATAATCCCCGCAAGTTAACGTCTGAAGATATCGAATCAATTTACCAGGCTGCATGGTAACCCGTTGATATATAGGGTGACCAAACACGGAAGCCGAGCCTATGGGATGGATAGACAATTGTGTCTGATACACAATATATCTAATGATTTGCGCAGCAGGAACTGAGCATTTAATTCAAGATCGATTTCATGAATTTGAAATACATTAATTGTTGACACGCAACAATTCATACCTACAATTAATTTAGATATAATCTGCCTGAAATCATAATAATACCTTGAATACCCAAGAAGAACCGTGATAGCTTAGAGGTTGATAGCTATGGAAGAAGTTAAATTATATGCAATGACATGCGGCTGGATTACTATGCCTTATGGTTTCTTCATGGCTGGAGAAACGGGCGATCTGGCAATCCCTGTGCCGTGCTATTTGATCGAACATCCGAAAGGCACTGTTTTGTTTGATACAGGCCTTGAGTTGCCTTTGCAGTCCAAAGATCCGGAAGTGGTGAAAAAATCACTCGGAGTTTTTTCAGATATAACGACAGTTAATTTTGTGCCTGGCGAGGATGTAGCTAAGCGCCTGGAGGCTTTCGGCGTCGACCCGCTGAAGATTAACTTTATAATTAATTCTCACCTACACTTCGATCATTGTGGTGGTAATGCCTGCATCCCTAACGCACGACTGGTTATCCAGAAACGTGAGTGGGAGGCAGCAAAGAATGAGGAAAATATTGAAAAAGAAGTGTATGCTCCTCGACACTATGATCTAGGTCACGAGCGCCTTGAAATTGATGGTGAACACGATCTATTTGGTGATGGTTCGGTTGTACTTATCCCGAGCTTTGGTCACACGCCCGGGCACCAGTCGCTGAAAGTCAAAGTAGATGGCAAAGATGTGATCATCACTGCGGATGCCTGCTACTTGAAGGCTTCCCTTGAAAAGATGACGCTTCCAGATGCAATGGTGGTGAATGACGCTCAAGGAATGCTTGATAACTTTAACTTGTTTAAACAGCTAAAGTCCAAAGGGGCAATGGTACTGTACGGGCATGATCCAGAGCAGTCGAAATTACTGACAGATGGTGCCATTCGCAGAGTCAGGCCAGCAGCGCTGGCCGGTCTGCAACAATAACTGTGAAGTACCAAGCAAGAAGTTTCACACGTTGAAGTGCTTGAGGGTTCAGGCAAATTGAAAAGCTCCCTGTCATGTCGCAGGGGTTCAGAAAATTTTCAGCATAAACAATAATAAGGACTGATATATGAAGCCTGCATTGAAAGTATCGTTACTCTTGGCTGCCGGTATCGCAACCTCCCAGGTTTTTGCAGCCCCTGCTCAAACCGGCTTGCCAGACAGCTGCGCAAAAGATGCGAAAGGAAACTATAGCCAGGAATTTGATATTCCATGCAAAGCGCTGGATAACTTCCTGACGACATTCAACGCTAAGAGGGTGTAGACAAAATCAAGTCGTGAGCCGGCGTGCGAGCATCCTAGCCTCGGCCAGCCACACCCATGCCTCGCTAACAGCAAACAACCGGTCGTGGTGCATAATCAGTCGCCGAGCTCTCTC
>NZ_PEMX01000074.1:0-5059 GCF_002759075.1 Pseudomonas sp. 382 | reverse complement strand
AGCTTGACGAGCATTGGGTACTGCTCTGCGGCAATCGCGGGCGGGCGTCCGGTTCGAGGCATGACTTCAAGGCTGTCCAGGCTGAAGGAGTGGTGAGTTTAGTTTATTTTGTCTACACCCTCTTAGGGGACCGATTTGTTTGCTGTCTGGTCCTCAAATAGGGTTACAACTTTTTCAACCTAACGTCTGATGCACCGCATCGGGCGTTTTGTATTGAAAGACTAGTACTGCCGATCTGCTGCTCAAGGCAGCGTGTAAGTTAATCGTCCGCGCACGATGCGTGCGGGTGACGTCATTGGGTGCAAGACTTCGTGTTTGGCGTCAAGGATATGTATGATCTTAATGTCACGCACGCATAGCTCGTCCGCGATCATCGAACGATGACAGCGCCACCAAACCGCCTCAGCACACATGATGACAGTGCGCGCGTTAGTAGCGAGCTGCAGCAACTGAGTTAGTCCTTGTGCGAATTCGGGGCTGTCCATGTAGTCGGCATAGCCACGAAAGGACGTGTTGCGCCAGGCTGTATTGACCGAATTTGGTGAAGCACGTCGTCGGCCGCCAAGCGCCTCTATCCACTTATAATTTATAGAGTTTTCCGCGAGCGTTATTTCGAGTTGCTCCTTGCCGTATTGCGGATATTTCCTCGACCCAGGAAAGCGACGCACGTCGACGACTGTCTCGATTTGGTATTCGTTCAGCAAACCGAGAAATTCATCGATTGGCCGAGTTGAATGTCCGATCGTCCAGATCGTCACACCGCTATCGTGCTTCGTGACAGCAGTTTTGCTGACAACTTTCGTGACCGCGGCCGCGTTTTTTGGGACAGCCATTTTCTCGGTAACCTTTCTCTTTCTTAAAAGCTTTCGTTTTCCGGCGACAGCTACCTCGCTGATACCGTTCTTCTATCCGCGGAACGCGACGTGGGTCGTCAGCTGATCTTGTGCAGTGCCGACCCCCTATGCATCGCAATATGTTCTGTCTTATCGCTCTTGATTTCGTACTGCGGTTCGTCGGCGCTTGCGTGGCGCGTGTAGCCCTTGTAATCGGTGTCCTTCGTATGCACCTTGATGATCGTACCACTCACGCGGCCCGCTTCCGAATTCCAGCTTACGTGATCGCCTGCCGTAAATTTTGTGACCATTTGAATGAAACCCTCTGGTGCCGTTCATGACGGGGAGGGGCATAGTGGCACCGTAAAGACCGCTGACGTCTACGATTTTGAAGCGTCACAGATCTTGTGTCGATTTTCGGTCGCATATACTATGGGGGAGTATTGTATAATGCGGCGGTGTACCCAAGTAGAGAGGTGTTCGATGCCACACAGTCCGGAAGAAAAGAAGCAAGCACTGACGCGCATCAGGCGCATCAAAGGTCAGGTAGCGACTCTTGAGCAAGCGCTTGATGCAGGTGCGGAATGTCCTGCAATTCTTCAGCAGCTTGCGGCCGTTCGTGGCGCAGTCAACGGATTGATGGCAACGGTTCTGGAGAGCTATCTGCGGGAAGAGTTTCCCAGTAGCGAAATCAGGAGCGATTCGCAGAACAAGTCCATTGACGAGACCATCTCTATCGTCCGCTCCTATCTGCGGTAGAGGCACCAGGGTGTCCTCGGTGAGGGCAAATTTAGTTAGCTAGTAAAGGAAGCGACATCATGAAATCACGTGCAGCAGTTGCCTTCGGGCCAGGAAAGCCGCTGGAAATCGTCGAGATCGACGTTGAGCCGCCTCGCAAAGGCGAAGTGCTCGTAAGGATCACAAATACTGGCGTTTGCCATACCGACGCCTTCACCCTGTCGGGCGATGACCCCGAAGGTCTATTCCCGGTCGTGCTGGGTCACGAGGGGGCGGGTATCGTCGTGGAGGTGGGTGAAGGTGTGACCAGCGTGAAGCCTGGCGATCACGTCATTCCTCTTTACACCGCCGAATGCGGCGAGTGCCTGTTCTGCAAGTCCGGCAAGACCAACCTGTGTGTCGCGGTTCGTGCAACCCAGGGCAAGGGGCTGATGCCCGATGGTACGACTCGCTTCTCGTACAACGGTCAGCCGCTTTACCACTACATGGGCTGCTCGACCTTCAGCGAATACACGGTCGTCGCCGAAGTCTCGCTGGCCAAGATCAACCCGGACGCCAACCCCGAGCACGTCTGCCTGCTGGGCTGCGGCGTGACCACCGGCATCGGTGCCGTGCACAACACGGCCAAGGTACAGCCCGGCGACTCGGTGGCCATCTTCGGCCTCGGCGGCATCGGTCTCGCTGCGATTCAAGGTGCACGCCAGGCCAAAGCGGGCCGCATCATCGCCATCGATACCAATCCGGCGAAGTTCGAACTGGCTCGTACCTTCGGCGCGACCGAATGTCTCAACCCGAAGGACTTCGACAAGCCGATTCACGAGGTTCTGATCGAGATGACCGGCTGGGGTGTCGATCACACCTTCGAGTGCATCGGCAACGTCGACGTGATGCGTTCGGCTCTGGAAGCTGCCCACCGCGGCTGGGGCCAGTCGATCGTCATCGGCGTGGCTGGTGCTGGCAAGGAAATTTCGACCCGCCCGTTCCAGTTGGTCACCGGTCGCACCTGGAAGGGTTCGGCTTTCGGTGGGGTCAAGGGCCGCACTCAGCTTCCCGGCATGGTGGAAGACGCAATGAAAGGCGAGATCGATCTCGCCCCGTTCGTCACCCACACCATGGGCCTCGACGACATCAACAAGGCCTTCGACCTGATGCATGAAGGCAAGTCGATTCGCACGGTGATCCACTACTGATCACTCACTATCCATTCAACACCAGCCACCAAGGAAATTAACCATGTCCAATCCTGTCATTTCCGGCGACGGCATCTTCTCGCACGTCTTCGTCGGCGCCGCCGACGTCCAGAAGTCGACCGCGTTCTATGACGCCGCTCTGGGTGCTCTCGGCATCAAGAACCTCGGTCCTTTCGGCAACGGATGGGTGCTTTTCGGTCGCGAAAAGCCGGCTTTCATCATCGCCCGTCCTGGCAATGGTGAAGCGCCTTCCAGCAACGGTGTGACGGTCGGCTTTGCGGCCGCCACTCCCGCCGAAGTGGATGCCTTCCACGCCGCCGGCCTTGCCGCAGGCGGCACCGACGAGGGCCAGCCTGGCCCGCGTGGCCACCTGCCGGGTGCCTATGCGGCCTACCTGCGTGATCCGGCGGGCAACAAGGTCTGCTCGTACACCTTCGTTTGAAAGCAAGGAAGCTGAGGGCGTTCTGAAAGGGCCAGCACAAGCCTCTATACGGCGAGCCTATTAGACGGACCGTGTAGAGCGGTGCCTGCTCATGAAGATCGGCCCGCAGCCATGTGCGAAACGCATGGCTGCGGGCATTTGCTTTGAAGTGTGTTTTTCAACCAATGAGAAATGAGGTCGTTATGCAAGAGCCGGCCAACATCAATACGACGACCGTACAACCCGCCCTGACCGCCACCGTGTACGGCATGCCGGCCTATGCCGATCGTGCTGCGGCCGTGGGTGAAGTGCATGCGCGCCCGTATCTCTTGATTCAGGCCCCCCGCGGCATATTGCAGCTCGCTTTCATGACCGAAGGCGATCAGGCCAGGGATCAGATGGCGATGAGTGAGTTGTCTCATCGCTTCGGCGTTGCCGAGCCCGACCACGCTACGCCGCTTCACGGCGTGACATGGGATGAGGGAGACCTGCACTGTGAAAAGCACACCGAGTTCTCAACGTATCTCTGGTGCGCTTCGCTGGATTCCGAGACGGGAGAGCCGTGCGGCGAAAATCCGTTCAAGCATGGATTTGTTCCTCCCGGCCCGGTCGTATCCGGCATCCGTTTGAGACTTCTTCCGTGGACGCCGGAAACGGAGAAGGAGGTCGATCGCTTCGATCCTGCCAGCCTGTGCTACTCGCTGGTGGAGAACGGCTCAGCGTCGCGTTGAGCTGGGTATGGAACCACAGCATCGGCTACCGCGGCTCTCGCATCATCATGCATGCGATTGCCGACAAAGAGCCCACAGCGTTGGATAAATCCGGCTCTCTGGATTGAGGTGCCCACCTTATCGGAACGTCAACTATCAGAAATGCCAGGGAGAGGAACTTGACCGATCTATTCACGACAAAGCCCAAGCCCCCCTTGGCCGAACTCCTGCGGCCCAAGGCGCTGGACGAATTCGTCGGGCAACGGCACTTGCTCGGCCCCGGCAAGCCGCTGCGTCTCGCGTTCGAGGCGGACAATTTGCACTCGTTCATCCTCTGGGGGCCGCCAGGCGTGGGCAAGACCACCCTGGGGCGCCTGGCCGCCAGTGCGACCGACAGCCGATTCATCGCCATCTCGGCCGTGCTGGCCGGGGTGAAGGACATCCGGCAAGCCATCGACGAGGCCCAGGCAGAACTGGACAACCATGGTCGATCGACGGTGCTTTTCGTCGATGAGATCCATCGCTTCAACAAGGCGCAGCAGGATGCCCTACTGCCCCATGTCGAGTCGGGGCTCCTGACCCTGGTGGGGGGGACGACCGAGCATCCGGGGCTGGCGGTCAATTCCGCACTGCTCTCGCGCGCGCAGGTCTATACCCTCGAACCGCTATCCGGCGACGAACTGAACCAACCCTACGAACGCGCACTGCCGCATCTCCAGGGCGTCACGTTGGACGCGGACGCGCTGGATCTGCTCAAGGGCTTTGCCGATGGCGATGGCAGGCGCTTCCTCAATCTGCTTGAGCAGGTGACGAATGCGGCGTCGGGCGCTGGCAAGACCGTGGTCGATGGCGAGTTCGCCAGGCTGTCCACCAGTCCATCGCTGCGCAGGTTCGACAAGGGCGGTGACGAGTTCTACTGGCAGCTCTCAGCCTTCCACAAGTCGCTACGGGGCTCCGACCCTGATGCGGCCCTGTATTGGCTGGCCCGCATCCTTGACGGTAGCGGCGACGTCAGCCAGGTGACCCGCCGCATGGTGATAGTGGCCAGCGAAGACATCGGCAATGCCGACCCGCAGGCGCTGCAACTGGCGCTCAATGCCGCGCTGGCTTATGAGAGGCTGGGTTCCCCCGAAGGCGAAATACCGATTGCCCACGCGGCGACCTACC
>NZ_PEMX01000073.1:0-5158 GCF_002759075.1 Pseudomonas sp. 382 | reverse complement strand
TGGCGTGGGCGAACTCGCCGCTATCCGATGCCTATTTCGAGTTGTGGCACCTGGACGTCGGGTTTGACTTCGGGCCGCTGGGCCTGCACATGGACCTGCATCACTGGGTCAACGACGGCCTGATGGTGGTCTTCTTCTTCCTGATCGGCCTGGAGGTGCGTCAGGAGTTCGCCCACGGATCGCTCCGGGATCGCAGCCGTGCCCGTCTCGCTCTGATCGCGGGGGTCGCGGGTGTCGTGCTTCCCGCGCTGGTGTATGTCCTGATCGTGGGGCTGGCCGGAAGTGAGGGCCTGCACGGGTGGGGGGCGGTGGTCGGCACCGATACGGCATTCATGCTGGGCACCCTGGCGATCGTCGGCCCGCGGCTATCCGGTCAGTTGCGCGTGTTCCTGCTCACCCTGACCGTGGTCGATGACTTCCTCGCCGTGTCCATCATCGGCATCGTCTATAGCGATGAGATTCGGATCGTCCCGTTGTTGATCGCCCTCGCCAGTCTCGTTGCGTTGTGGCGGCTAGGGCGCACCCGCCAGTGGCGGGCAATGCCGTATGTGCTGATCGTGATCGTGCTGTGGCTCGCAACCGTGTACTCCGGCATCCATGCCTCTCTCGCCGGGATGGCCGCGGGGCTGCTGATCCCCGCCTACGCGACGCAACGTCACAAGGTCGTCGCGGCAAAACAACTGTTCCGCGACTTCTGGCAGTCTCCGAGTGCCGCATCGGCCCGCGCGGTGGACTGCGGGCTGTCCCGGGGTATCTCGGTGAACGAGCGATTGCACGAGTTCCTGCGGCTGCCGACGGCGCTGCTGATCGTGCCGGTGTTCGCCTTGGCGAACGCCGGAGTGGACGTGCGTGGCGGGCTGCTCGCCGAGGCCTTCGGCTCGCCAGTCACGTGGGGCGTCATCGCAGGGCTCGTGCTCGGCAAGCTCCTGGGCATCGGGCTCATCACTCTCATCGCCGTCCGTCTCGGCCTGGGCCGGCTGCCCGAGGGCGTCGGGGTGGGCAGCGTGTTCGGTGGTGCGGCACTGTCCGGGATCGGGTTCACCGTGTCGCTGCTGATCATCGGGCTCGCGTTCGGCACGACCTCCGACTTGGGCCGCCAGGCGACGGTCGGCGTGCTCGTGTCGATGGTGTTCGCCACGTTGCTCGGGTGGCTGATCTTCAAGGTCGCCGCCCAGCGGTGGGGTGAGAAGACCGCTGACCTGCCGATGGTGCTTGAGCCACCGGTCGATCCGGAGATCGATCACATCCGCGGGCCGGAGGACGCCCAGCTCACACTCGTCGAGTACGTGGACTTCGAGTGCGCGTACTGTGCGCACGCCACCGGTTCGTGGGACGATCTGCGCGCCCACTTCGGGGACGACCTGCGGTATGTGGTGCGCCATCTGCCGCACCACCCGCACGGGCCGATTGCCGCGCGGGCGTCCGAGGCAGCGGCGAACCAGGGGATGTTCTGGCCGTGGCTGGACTTCGTGTTCACCCGTCAGCATGCGCTGGAGCGCGAGCATCTGATCGGCTACGCCGCCGAGCTTGGGCTCGACGTCGAACGGTTCATCGCGGATCTCGACAGCACCGCGGTGATCGAGCGTGTCGAGCGCGACCTCGCCAGTGCCGTCGCCAGCGGTGCGCACGCCACGCCGACGTTCTTCGTCGAGGGTCGTCGTCTGCGCGGCAGCTACGACGCCCGCACTGTCACCGCGGCGCTCGAAGCCAGTCGCCGCGGCCCCCGAACTCAGGAAGTCCCGTCCTGAGCGGGACGAACTACAGGATAAGAACATGCCAAACAATTCTTTCGGTGAATCCTCTTGTACCGCTGCGGCCAGCGGCATGGTGGAAGTGCGCGGCGCGCGCGAGAACAACCTCAAAGAGGTGGACGTTTCCATCCCGCGTAACGCGCTGGTGGTGTTCTCCGGCGTTTCCGGCTCCGGCAAGTCCTCGCTGGCCTTCGGCACCATCTACGCCGAGGCGCAGCGGCGCTACTTCGAGTCGGTGGCCCCCTATGCGCGGCGCCTGATCGACCAGGCCGGCGTGCCGGACGTCGATGCGATCGACGGCCTGCCGCCGGCGGTGGCGTTGCAACAGCAGCGGGGCTCCAGCAACGCGCGTTCCTCCGTGGGCAGTGTGACCACCCTGTCCAGCCTGGTGCGGATGATGTATTCGCGCGCCGGCGCCTACCCAGCCAACCAGCCGATGCTGTACGCCGAGGATTTTTCGCCCAACACGCCGCAGGGAGCGTGCCCGACCTGCCACGGCCTGGGCCATGTGTACGAGGTGACCGAGGCCATCATGGTGCCCGATCCCTCCCTGAGCATCCGCGAGCGGGCGATCGCCTCCTGGCCCCCCGCCTGGCAAGGCCAGAACCTGCGCGACATCCTGGTCAGCATGGGCTACGACGTTGACCGACCGTGGAAGGACCTGCCGAAGAAGGACCGCGACTGGATTCTGTTCACCGAGGAAACACCGACAGTGCCGGTGTACGCCGGCTTCACGCCCGCCGAGACCCGCACGGCGCTCAAGCGCAAGATGGAGCCGAGCTACATGGGCACCTTCACCGGCGCCCGGCGGTATGTGCTGCACACCTTTGCCAATACCCAAAGCGCACTGATGAGAAAGCGCGTGTCCCGGTTCATGGAGGGCAAGCCGTGCCCCACCTGCCACGGCAAGCGGCTCAAGCCCGAGGCGCTGTCGGTCACCTTCGCCGGCGTGGACATCGGCGCGTTCATGCAGATGCCGCTGGACCAGTTGGCGGCCTTGCTCGAACCCATTGCCCAGGGCGATTTCCGCGCCCATGCAGCGGGGGCGGCTACGGACAAGGAAGCGACCCGACGCGACCGTGCCGAACGCGCGGCCTCCGGCCGTGCCGTCCATGCGGTATCGCCCGACGTGCGCCGCACCTCCGCGCTGTCGGAAGAAAAGCGCCTCGCCGCGCAGCGCCTGGCCGGCGGTGTGATGGCGCGCCTGCGTCAACTGCGTGGGCTGGGCCTGGGTTACCTGACGCTGGACCGGGCCACGCCGACGCTTTCGGCCGGCGAGTTGCAGCGCCTGCGGCTGGCCACGCAATTGAGTTCCCTGCTGTTCGGTGTTGTGTACGTGCTCGACGAGCCCTCGGCGGGGTTGCACCCCTCCGACAGCCAGGCGCTGTACGACGCGCTCGACCGGCTGCGTGACGCGGGCAACTCGGTGTTCGTGGTCGAGCACGACCTGGACCTGATGCGCCGCGCGCAATGGCTGGTGGATGTGGGGCCGGATGCCGGGGAGCGTGGCGGCCGCGTGCTCTACAGCGGCGAGCCGGACGGCCTGCGCAAGATTGCCGAATCGCGCACCGCCCGCTATCTGTTCGACGAAATCGCCGCGCCGGGAAGCCGGGCACGCGAAGCGACCGGCTGGCTGGAGCTGCAGGGCATCCATCGTCACAACCTGCATGGCGTGGACGCACGCATTCCGCTGGGCGTGCTGACGGCCGTCACCGGCATCTCCGGCTCGGGCAAGTCCAGCCTCGTCGCGCAGGCGCTGCCGGAGCTGGTGCTACTGCACCTGGGCCACGAGCCCGAGGACGACGCGGCCGAAAGCGCCACCAGCGAAGGGCCGGCAGTGATCGAAGCGACTGGCGGTCATCTGGCGGGCGACGTGGACGCCATACAGCGCCTGGTGCAGGTGGACCAGAAGCCGATCGGGCGCACGCCCCGGTCCAACCTGGCCACCTACACCGGCCTGTTCGACCACGTGCGCAAGCTGTTCGCCGCCACGCCCGATGCGCGACGCCGCCGCTATGACGCCGGGCGCTTCTCGTTCAACGTGGCTAAGGGGCGTTGCGAGACCTGCGAGGGCGAGGGCTTCGTCAGTGTGGAGTTGCTGTTCATGCCCAGCGTGTACGCCCCGTGTCCGACGTGCCATGGCGCACGCTACAACGAGGCCACGCTGAAGGTGCAATGGAACGGGCGCAACATCGCCGAGGTGCTGCAGATGACCGTGGACGAAGCCAGCGAATTCTTTGCGGGTGAAGACGCCGTGGCCCGGCCCCTGCAATTGCTGCGCGATATCGGATTGGGCTATCTGCGCCTGGGGCAACCGGCCACGGAACTTTCCGGTGGCGAGGCGCAGCGCATCAAGCTGGCGACCGAGCTTCAGCGCAGCCAGCGCGGCCGAAGCCTGTACGTGCTCGACGAGCCAACCACCGGGCTGCATGCGTCCGATGCCGACCGGCTGCTGGTGCAGTTGCAGCGCCTGGTCGATGCCGGCAACACCGTGGTGATGATCGAGCACGATATGCGCGCGGTGGCCCAGGCCGATTGGGTGATCGACGTGGGGCCTGGTGCAGGCGCTGCCGGCGGCAGCATCGTGGTGGCGGGCTCCCCTCAGCAGGTGGCCCGAACGTCTGGCAGCCGAACCGCTCCGTTCCTTGCGCAGGAGTTGGCGCGGGCCGAGTAGCTCAGTTCGCCAAATGTTGCCAGCTTTCGCGGGGTATTGATCGTCGCCAAACGACGGTGGCGATCAATGCCCGAATCGCGTCATCCTTCCTGAGTCAGAGCAAGATAGGGATTGTTGGGCGGTATTTCGGGGAATGCCAAGGACCCATCTTCAAGGAGGTAGCCATGCAGTCGGCGGGACTTCCTCGGGCCCGTGACTTCACAGGTCCAAATGTTCAGGCCATTGGGGTGCTTGCGATGTAGCTGCAGCTTCTCGAAGCGCTTCTGCACCCACTGCCAATCCTGTTGCTTGTCCTGCCTGGCCAGCGCATCCACCTGGGGATGTTCCTGCGCGTAGCGCTGGAACACGCCGGGACTGACCAGGTAGGCGGTGTCGCTCACCGTATGCACGAGCGCCTTGGCGTCGTTGATGATGAGCCGTCGTGAGGCGATTCCCTGCTTCAGCCAAACCATGAACTGTTCCCCGGATGGCTTCGTTGCCGATGACCCAGGCGTAGGCGCGGGTGCAGGTGCAGGCGATGGAATGGACGTCGCGGCTGTTGCTGGCGCGGGGGTGTGGAGGAACTCCTCGGCATCCTGGCCAACGCCGGCCGACTCACCCAAGCCCACCATCGCGAGCAAATCCTCCATGACGTCGGGCACGGGCTGGGCTGCGGGCGGTGAAACGATGGTGGTGCTGTCGCCCTCCCAAATCGGAGGCTCTTGACCTCCCTGCGCTGGGTTCACCGAGACGG
>NZ_PEMX01000072.1:0-3329 GCF_002759075.1 Pseudomonas sp. 382 | reverse complement strand
TTGATTTCTGACTTTTGTCAGATCGTTCTTTAAAAATTCGGATATGTGATAGATATAGACTGAACACCAGTTTCACTGCTGGTGGATCAGGCTAAGGTAAAATTTGTGAGTTCTGCGCGAAAGCGCAACATGCGAATTTTCGGCGAATGTCGTCTTCACAGTATAACCAGATTGCTTGGGGTTATATGGTCAAGTGAAGAAGCGCATACGGTGGATGCCTTGGCAGTCAGAGGCGATGAAAGACGTGGTAGCCTGCGATAAGCTTTGGGGAGTCGGCAAACAGACTGTGATCCAGAGATCTCTGAATGGGGGAACCCACTCAGCATAAGCTGAGTATCTTGTACTGAATACATAGGTACAAGAGGCGAACCAGGGGAACTGAAACATCTAAGTACCCTGAGGAAAAGAAATCAACCGAGATTCCCTTAGTAGTGGCGAGCGAACGGGGACCAGCCCTTAAGTTGATTTGAGATTAGTGGAACGCTCTGGAAAGTGCGGCCATAGTGGGTGATAGCCCCGTACACGAAAATCTCTTGTCAATGAAATCGAGTAGGACGGAGCACGAGAAACTTTGTCTGAACATGGGGGGACCATCCTCCAAGGCTAAATACTACTGACTGACCGATAGTGAACCAGTACCGTGAGGGAAAGGCGAAAAGAACCCCGGAGAGGGGAGTGAAATAGAACCTGAAACCGTATGCGTACAAGCAGTGGGAGCCTACTTTGTTAGGTGACTGCGTACCTTTTGTATAATGGGTCAGCGACTTATATTCAGTGGCGAGCTTAACCGAATAGGGGAGGCGTAGCGAAAGCGAGTCTTAATAGGGCGTTTAGTCGCTGGGTATAGACCCGAAACCGGGCGATCTATCCATGGGCAGGTTGAAGGTTAGGTAACACTGACTGGAGGACCGAACCGACTACCGTTGAAAAGTTAGCGGATGACCTGTGGATCGGAGTGAAAGGCTAATCAAGCTCGGAGATAGCTGGTTCTCCTCGAAAGCTATTTAGGTAGCGCCTCATGTATCACTGTAGGGGGTAGAGCACTGTTTCGGCTAGGGGGTCATCCCGACTTACCAAACCGATGCAAACTCCGAATACCTACAAGTGCCGAGCATGGGAGACACACGGCGGGTGCTAACGTCCGTCGTGAAAAGGGAAACAACCCAGACCGTCAGCTAAGGTCCCAAAGTCATGGTTAAGTGGGAAACGATGTGGGAAGGCTTAGACAGCTAGGAGGTTGGCTTAGAAGCAGCCACCCTTTAAAGAAAGCGTAATAGCTCACTAGTCGAGTCGGCCTGCGCGGAAGATGTAACGGGGCTCAAACCATGCACCGAAGCTACGGGTATCACCTTCTGGTGATGCGGTAGAGGAGCGTTCTGTAAGCCTGTGAAGGTGAGTTGAGAAGCTTGCTGGAGGTATCAGAAGTGCGAATGCTGACATGAGTAACGACAATGCGAGTGAAAAACTCGCACGCCGAAAGACCAAGGTTTCCTGCGCAACGTTAATCGACGCAGGGTTAGTCGGTCCCTAAGGCGAGGCTGAAAAGCGTAGTCGATGGAAAACAGGTTAATATTCCTGTACTTCCAGTTATTGCGATGGAGGGACGGAGAAGGCTAGGCCAGCTTGGCGTTGGTTGTCCAAGTTTAAGGTGGTAGGCTGAGATCTTAGGCAAATCCGGGATCTCAAGGCCGAGAGCTGATGACGAGTGCTCTTTAGAGCGCGAAGTGGTTGATGCCATGCTTCCAAGAAAAGCTCCTAAGCTTCAGATAACTGGGAACCGTACCCCAAACCGACACAGGTGGTTAGGTAGAGAATACCAAGGCGCTTGAGAGAACTCGGGTGAAGGAACTAGGCAAAATGGCACCGTAACTTCGGGAGAAGGTGCGCCGGCGAGGGTGAAGGACTTGCTCCGTAAGCCCATGCCGGTCGAAGATACCAGGCCGCTGCGACTGTTTATTAAAAACACAGCACTCTGCAAACACGAAAGTGGACGTATAGGGTGTGACGCCTGCCCGGTGCCGGAAGGTTAATTGATGGGGTTAGCGCAAGCGAAGCTCTTGATCGAAGCCCCGGTAAACGGCGGCCGTAACTATAACGGTCCTAAGGTAGCGAAATTCCTTGTCGGGTAAGTTCCGACCTGCACGAATGGCGTAACGATGGCGGCGCTGTCTCCACCCGAGACTCAGTGAAATTGAAATCGCTGTGAAGATGCAGTGTATCCGCGGCTAGACGGAAAGACCCCGTGAACCTTTACTATAGCTTTGCACTGGACTTTGAATTTGCTTGTGTAGGATAGGTGGGAGGCTTTGAAGTGGGGACGCCAGTTCTCATGGAGCCATCCTTGAAATACCACCCTGGCAACTTTGAGGTTCTAACTCAGGTCCGTTATCCGGATCGAGGACAGTGTATGGTGGGTAGTTTGACTGGGGCGGTCTCCTCCCAAAGAGTAACGGAGGAGTACGAAGGTGCGCTCAGACCGGTCGGAAATCGGTCGTAGAGTATAAAGGCAAAAGCGCGCTTGACTGCGAGACAAACACGTCGAGCAGGTACGAAAGTAGGTCTTAGTGATCCGGTGGTTCTGTATGGAAGGGCCATCGCTCAACGGATAAAAGGTACTCCGGGGATAACAGGCTGATACCGCCCAAGAGTTCATATCGACGGCGGTGTTTGGCACCTCGATGTCGGCTCATCACATCCTGGGGCTGAAGCCGGTCCCAAGGGTATGGCTGTTCGCCATTTAAAGTGGTACGCGAGCTGGGTTTAGAACGTCGTGAGACAGTTCGGTCCCTATCTGCCGTGGACGTTTGAGATTTGAGAGGGGCTGCTCCTAGTACGAGAGGACCGGAGTGGACGAACCTCTGGTGTTCCGGTTGTCACGCCAGTGGCATTGCCGGGTAGCTATGTTCGGAAGAGATAACCGCTGAAAGCATCTAAGCGGGAAACTTGCCTCAAGATGAGATCTCACTGGAACCTTGAGTTCCCTGAAGGGCCGTCGAAGACTACGACGTTGATAGGTTGGGTGTGTAAGCGCTGTGAGGCGTTGAGCTAACCAATACTAATTGCCCGTGAGGCTTGACCATATAACACCCAAGCAATTTGCTAGCGCAGATTGCGGTGGTGAAGATGACACGAACCGAAAGTTCGCAAGATCACAAATTCACATATCCGAATTAGCCAAGAGTGTTCAAAAGACATTCTGGCAACAGAATTTCTTGACGACCATAGAGCATTGGAACCACCTGATCCCATCCCGAACTCAGTAGTGAAACGATGCATCGCCGATGGTAGTGTGGGGTTTCCCCATGTGAGAGTAGGTCATCGTCAAGATT
>NZ_PEMX01000071.1:0-5669 GCF_002759075.1 Pseudomonas sp. 382 | reverse complement strand
GGTTTTCGTAGTTTCCGCCGCTGACGCTGGTGATGCTGTTGGTGACCGCCGCGTGGCCTTGATAGACGTCGTTAGTCACGGCACCCGTGGCGGTACCGGAGCTTTGGCCGACCGGGATGGTGATGGTTTGCCCATTGGCCAGGGTCACCACTATCGCAGATTCAGTAACCGGCGCGGTCACGCTGGCGGTGTAGACGATGGTGCCGCCCTCTGCCACCGATGGCGTGGCGGTCAGGCTCACGGTCGAAGTGTCGACGGTGTCGGTGACGTTGGTCACCGCTGGCGTGCTGTTGACTACCAGATTTTCGAAGTTGCCGCCCGATACATTGGTAATGCTGGCACTGACCTGTCCGGCATCGAGGTACGGGTTGTCGCCGTGCGTGGCGAACGCAACGCTGCCAGTGGTCTGGTTGGCACCGATGGTGATGGTCTGGCCATTGCTCAGGGTCACGGTCACTGGCGACTGTGCAGCATTGGTCAGGGTCGCGGTGTACACGATCTGGCCACCTTCGGCAACGCTCGGCGTTGCTGACAGCGAGACCGAGGTGGTGTCCTGCACATCATTGACGGTGGTGCTGACCGGGGTATTGTCAGCCACCAGATTCTCGTAGTTGCCGCCGCTGACGTTGGTAATGCTGTTGGTAACAGCCGCGTGGCCTTGATAGACGTCATTGGTCACGGCGCCCGTGGCGGTACCGGAGCTTTGCCCGACCGGGATGGTGATGGTTTGCCCATTTGCCAGAGTTACCACGACGGCGGAGCCAGTGACCGGTGCGGTCACCGTGGCGGTGTAGACGATGGTCCCACCCTCGGACACCGAAGGCGTGGCGGTCAAGCTCACGGTCGCGGTGTCGACGGTATCGGTGACGGTGGTCACCGCTGGCGTGCCGTTGACGGCAATGTTTTCGAAGTTACCCCCGCTGGCAGTGGTGATGCTGGCGCTGACCTGGCCGGCATCGAGATAGGGGTTATCGCCATGCGTGGCGACCGCGACGCTGCCAGTGGTCTGGTTGGTAGGAATGGTAATGGCCTGGCCATTGCTCAGGGTCACGGTCACTGGCGACTGCGCAGCATTGGTCAGCGTCGCCGTGTACACGATCTGTCCACCCTCAGCCACGCTCGGCGTCGCCGACAGCGAGACGGTGGTGGTGTCCTGAACATCGGTCAGCGCAGTGCTGACGGTCGCGGTATTGGCCACCAGATTTTCGTAATTGCCGCCCGTGACCCCGGTGATGCTGTTGCTGACCGGCGCATGCCCCTGGTAGGCATCGTTATCCACAGAGGCAGTCGTCGTTCCCGTGCTTTGCCCGACCGGGATGGTAATGGTCTGCCCATTGGCCAGGCTCACCACCACAGGTGAGCCTGTGACTGGGGCATTGACAGTGGCGGTGTAGACAATGGTGCCGCCTTCGGCCACCGACGGCGTGGCGGTCAGGGTCACAGTCGTGGTGTCGAGGGTATCGGTGATCGCGGTCACCGCTGGCGTGCCGTTGACCGCCAGGCTTTCGAAATTGCCGCCCGTGGCATTGGTGATACGCGCGCTGACCAGGCTGGCATCGGCATAGTGGTTATCGGCAGGTGCGGCCACGCTGACGCTGCCCGAGGTCTGGTTCGCCGCGATGGTGATGCTCTGGCCGTTGCTCAGGGTCACCGTGACGGCGGTCTGGCCCGGGTTGCTGAGGGTTGCGGTGTAGATGATCTGGCCGCCTTCGGCCACGCTCGGGCTCGCGCTCAGGCTGACAGTGGTGACGTCCCGGATATCACTGACGGTGGTGCTGACAGGCGCGGGGTTAGCGACCAGGTTCTCGAAGTTACCCCCGGTAACCCCGGAGATGCTCGTGCTGACCTGGCCTTGGCCCTGATAAGCATCGTTGCTGACCGGCACGCTGACGATGCCGCTGCTCTGGCCGACCGCCACAGTGATGGTCTGGCCGTTGGCCAGGGTCACTACCACCGGCGTGCCAGTCACCGGTGCCGAGAGGCTAGCGGTGTAGACGATGGCGCCGCCTTCCGCCACGGAGGGCGTGGCGGTCAGCGTGACGGTACTGGAATCGGTCGAATCGCTGACCACAGTCAGAACGGGAGCCGGGTTGGCTTCCAGGTGCTCGAAGTTGCCCCCGATGGCGGAGGTGATATGGGTGCTAAGGGTGGTCGCGTCCTTGTACACATCGTTGGCCGTCTGCAGCACCACGCTGCCACTGTTTTGACCCGCGCCGATGCTGATGACCTGGCCGTTCGACAGGGTGACCGTGACTGGCGTCTGGGCCGGGTTGCTCAGGGTCACGGTGTAGGTGATCGCACCGCCTTCGGTCACGTTCGGGCTGGCGCTGAGGGTGGCGGTGGTGATATCGGCCGTGCCAACCACGCGGGTCTCGGCCGGCGTGCCGTCGATGGCGACCAGGATGCCGCCGCCGCTGGTGCCGGTGATGCTGGTCGAGACGTGACGGTCATCCGCGTACACCGTGGTGCCTGGCGTGACCGGCACGCTCACCGAGCCACTGGTCTGCCCGGCGGCGATCACGATCACCGCGCCATTGGACAAGGTCACGGTCAGCGCGCTGAGCGGCGCCTGGCCGACCGTGGCGACATAGACGATGCTGCCGCCGGCCTCGCTGACCGACGGCGTTGCACTCAGCACCACGGCGGTGGCCAGTTCGGCGACCGCCGTTGGGGTGGCGGCCTGCCGCCCGGCGGCGAAATCGAAGTCAAGGCTTTCGCTGAAGTTCAGCGGCCCGGTCTGAAAGCCAACGTTCGGGTCGACCCGGGCAGCTGTTTCCTCGAGCAGGACGAAACTGTGCCCGCCGCCAAGCGCACCGCCGCCGCTGCCGCCCGAGGAGGTCGGGCCGGCAGCGGTAGCTTCCAGCGCCGTGGTCGGGTCGACACCCGCCTGGATCGCCTGTTGCAACTGCTCCACCGACGGCGCAGCCTGCGCGGTGGCCAGGTACATGTCGGTGCTGTGGTCGGCGGTGCTGGCGCTCCATTGGCTACCGCGGCCCAGGTCTACATAGCGGCCGTCGGTCAGTTGCAGGGTGACAGCACCGCCGACACCGGTCAGTACCTGCTCGCCTGCGAACAGGCGGTCTCCTTCGATGAGCACGCGCCGTATGCCTTCCGGCGATACTGCGATGACTTGGCCAACAATGCTTTTGACGATGGCGACTACGGTGCTCATGGGGCTCTCCAGATGACTCGACCAGTGCCTTCCATGCCCCTTCGGCGCTCAAAACCGGCGGGTAGTGGAATAATATTAAAGTGCCTCTGCTTATAGGTCTGTCAAACTTCCGTGCTTTTATCGCTTGCGCGTTTAAAGAATGTCGAAATATTGACTTGCATCGCTATTTTGCGAGCGACGCCAATCTAAAGTCATAACGTTAAATAGCCGCTTGCCAATTCTTACTTTCGTATTAGTTGTATCGCTGTTACCTGCCTTTTTCAGCGTTCGGGCGTACAGGCCGCGTCCTTTCTGGCTTCGGCAAGCGTGGAGAGGGCTTTGTATAATTTCTGGGTTGCGACTTGTGTATCTCGCGTTAGTCTTTCCCTATCGCAGCGGAGGTTGGCTACGTGCAGAAATTCTTGGCGACTTGAAACCTTCGAATAGCGATGTCGTCAGCTTTAAGAACACCGGGCCATTGTTGATGGGGCCTGCTTCCAACTATCGCAAGGAAGAGAGCGCCACGTGGAATCCGAAGTCCGTCGAGCCCAGCTCAGTCATGACCCGCGTAGTCAGCACGACGATCCGCTGCTGGATTGCCTGCTGACCCTCTGTGTACTGCATCAGAAACCCGCCAGCCGGGTGATGCTGACCACCGGGCTGCCATTGCCGGCCCAGCGCCTGAACGCCGAACTGCTGCCCCGCGCCGCCGCCCGCGCCGGCCTGCAGGGGCGCCTGTTGCAGCGCAAGCTGGAGCAGATCCCGAGCATCGCCATGCCGGCCATGCTGCTGCTCAAGGAAGGCCGCGCCGCCGTGCTGCTGGGTTGGGAAAACGCCGACACTGCACGCCTGCTGCTCAGCGAAAGCGATGGCGGCGAGGTGCTGATCAGCCGCGAAGCGCTGATCGGGGACTACAGCGGCAAGGTGTTCTTCGCCCAGCCGCAGCACAAGTACGACGTCAACCACGGCAACCTGATTCCGCGCGCCAAGTCCTGGTTCCGCGACACCCTGCTGCGCAGCAAATGGCTGTACATGGATGCCATCGCCGCCAGCCTGGTGATCAACCTGATCGCCCTGGCCGCGCCGCTGTTCGTGATGAACGTCTACGACCGCGTGGTGCCCAACCAGGCCACCTCGACCCTGTGGGTGCTGGCGGTGGGCATTACCGGTGCCTACCTGTTCGACCTCATCCTCAAAGGCCTGCGCAGTCTGTGCCTGGACCTGGCCGGCAAGAAGACCGACCTGATCATCTCGGCCACATTGTTCGAGCGCATCGTCGGCATGTCGATGAAGTACCGCCCGGCGCGGGTCGGCAGCTTTGCCCAGAACATCCACGAGTTCCAAGGCCTGCGTGACTTCCTCGCCTCGCTGACCCTGACCAGCCTGATCGACCTGCCATTCACCCTGATCATCCTCATGGTCATCGCCATCGTCGGCGGCCATCTGGTGTGGATCCCGGTGCTCGCCTTCCCGTTGGCGCTGGGCATCGGCTACGCCCTGCAAAAACCCCTGATGGCGACCATGGAGCGGACCATGGCGCTGGCCTCCGAGCGCCAGTCGAGCCTGATCGAAACCCTGGCCGGCCTGGATGCTGTCAAGGTCAACAACGCCGAGAGCGAGCGCCAGTACCGCTGGGAGCAGACCCTTGGGACCCTCAGCCGCCTGGAACTGCGGGTCAAGGTGCTGTCGGGCCTGGCCATGAACATCACCTTGATGATCCAGCAACTGGCTGGCGTGGCGATGATCTGCGTCGGCGTGTATCAGATCATCGATGGCAACCTGAGCATGGGAGGCCTGGTGGCCTGCTACATGCTCAGTGGTCGAGCTCTCGGCCCGCTCGGGCAGTTGAACGGGTTGCTGGCCCGCTACCAGCAGGCCAAGGTGACCATGGTCTCGACCAACCAGATGATGGAACTGCCGCAAGAGCGCAACTTCGAGGAACGCCCACTGAGCCGCCAGGTGCTGCAGGGAGCGATCGAGTTCCGCGGGGTCGATTTCACTTACCCGAACCAGCAGAACATGGCCCTGAAGAACATCAGCCTGAACATCCGCCCGGGCGAGAAAGTCGGCATCATCGGCCGCAGTGGCTCGGGCAAGAGTTCGCTGGCCAAGCTGATCGTCGGGCTGTATGAGGCGGACAACGGCTCGTTGCTGGTAGACGGCGTGGACATTCGCCAGATCGACGTCAGCGAGCTGCGTCACAACGTCGGCTACGTGCCGCAGGATATCCAGTTGCTGGCCGGTACCTTGCGCGACAATCTGGTCAGCGGTGCCCGCTACATCGAGGACGAGCTGATCCTGCAAGCCGCCGAGCTGGCTGGCGTGCACGAGTTCGCCCGGCTGCACCCGGACGGTTACGAGTTGCAGGTTGGCGAGCGCGGGCAAAACCTTTCCGGCGGCCAGCGGCAGAACGTCGCCCTGGGCCGTGCGCTGTTGCTCAACCCGCAGATCCTGCTGCTCGACGAGCCCACTGCGGCCATGGACAACACCGGCGAAGAGCGCCTCAAGCAGCGCCTGC
>NZ_PEMX01000070.1:0-6436 GCF_002759075.1 Pseudomonas sp. 382 | reverse complement strand
TTGCACGCTCGACGTTACTGCGGCCATGGGCGCGCATCCAAGCTCCGAGGGTGTCCAACTGGTTATTGAGGTCAGCGATCTTGGTGCGCTTAAGGCTTTTCATCGTCTTGCCCTCCAGGGCGGTTGATTTCCCAGCAGCCACTCGGGGGAATGGCTGCGAGTGAAATCGGTATTGCTGGGCTCCGTTACTCGCCACGGTGGCCTGGGCGATTGCTTGATTGCTGCAGCCGCCACCGGTTACCCGGCGTGGCCCGCTGTACCAGTGCATCAGCCCGTTCTGAGGGCCACCTGGCAGGGAGCGTTGCAGCTCAACCCTCCATCCGCGCCGTAAGCGCCTGATTTCGAGCTGGCCAGTTCCAGAGCTGGCATGGGGATCGAATTTATTGCTCGCGCTGTACCGTTGCCGGGATCGATCCGCGAGGTTCCCATCAATGTGAAAGAGCGGTGAGGCTTGAGGGCCTCCCGAGGGGCTGTGTAGCGCCGCCCGGTGATGTGAACATTAGGCATTCCTTCTTTTTTCGTCAATAGGTATTCCTAACTTTTTTGCGAAAGCATGAAAAAGCCCGCGCTAGGCGGGCTTCATTGAAAGAGCCGGATCACTCGTCAGGGCTTGGCTTGGCGATGTAGTCCTTCGGGATGTACGGCACCTTGGTCACCTTGCCGTCTTTGGTCTCAAACGAAACGGACTTAGCTCCGCCGAAGGCTGTGGCATGGCTGTAGATCCACATCTGACCTTCTTCCTTGGATGTGACCATATAGGGGTTGCCCATGATCTCGTAGAGCTGATCCTCGGTCATGCCGACCTTAACCTGACTGGCCTGGCCGAAGGTGAATGGTGTGCCGGCGCACCCAGCCAGAGTGACGACTACGGCAGCAAGAAGAAAGCGGTGGATGTGGCGAAGCATGGCGACCTCCCTGTGAAGTGAGGGGCCATCCTACCACTCTGGCCATGAGCCATCACGCAGGCAAAGAAAAGCCCGCACGGGGCGGGCTATATCGAAAGGCTAGTGATCAGCTTCCAGGCGTGGCTTTCTGGCTTACCTTGAGCACCTCGACAGCCTTGTCCAGCGATCCCAGGGTGTCGGCGATCTTCTCAAGCTTCTGATTGGTAGCCTCCTGGGCTTTCACCATTGAGGCAATCTGTTCGTTCGTAATGCCTTGGGCCTTTTCCAATTGCCCCATACTGGTTAGCGCTGATCGCGAATGATCATCCAGCCTGGTGAAAGAGGAATTGGTATAGACAAACGAGCCACCAACTGCGGCAAAGACCAACGCCCCCAGGCCCAGAAGGGGCAGGGTGACCGACACAAATAGGTCTTTCCGGAAAGCACTCATAACTGTGATTCTTCCATGGATATAGGTTTGAGTATAGACCTCGCTGTCGGAGAATCCTTCATCGTCCATTACCAGGGGCTCGACCTCTATCTCGGCCGTCCGGTTTAAGATCTCGGTGAAAAATCCAGTGAAGTCACGCGGCGGGCGTCCAGGGCCCTCTCTGATCAGATCATAGAAATCATCGGCAACAGCATGCATCAGTGCGGTTCACTCATGAGTTTTCGCACCTTGTTGGCATGGAAGAACCGAGTATCACCACAGGTGTTGCAGGTCGCCGAGTAAAACCAGACGCCAAGCCCTTTTATGTGCGGGACAGGAGTTGACAGAATCCCAGCGGTACCACCCTCAGGGGCTGGAGCAGCCTCGTAGACGCCCTGTTTGCAGAACTCACATTGACGCCCTGGGCGAAGTCTTTCCATAAAGTCCCTGAGCGCGTTCCTGGGTATCTTCAGGTTCCTGACCCGCTCCTTGAAAAATTCGTCTTCAGCTTCATCATCTGGGCTCTGATCATCGTCAGCCATGAGCTGCTCCTTGGCTATGCTGGCTTAAGTTGTAATCGCTGCTACGCGTTTTGTCTGTGCTACTACAGGTCGCCGCCACGCCGGCCAAGCTGGCCAGCGAATAGGTACTACTAGGCTTTTTGCCGCGCTATCCTTCCCGCCTTCACCTCATCCCCATACCCCGCCAACCGATCCTCCCCAGCCTGCATCACTTGGCAGATCCTGATCACTGCCTGGGCGTCATGCTCATTTCCAGCCAAGCTCAGTCGTTCGGCTATGCGCATCAGCTCGACCGCTGACCACTTGAGGTCAGATGCAAGGCCTTGAAGGTCGCGGCGGAGTTCTTGGTTGGGCTTGGTTAGCGTCATGGCCGGTCCCTACAGGAATACCGATTTGGGCATTTTGCCGTCGACGACCGTGCCAACGATCTCCCATGCGTCGTCAACAGCTCTGGTCGGGTAGGCTGAGTTCAGTGGCTTCAGGTATAGCTCCCCAGCATCGCGAACAAGCTGTTTGAAAGTCGCTTCGTTGGTGCTGGTCATCCTGGCCACGACAAACTGCCCCGGCCTTGGCTCAATGTCTGGAGCTATCAGAATCAGGAAGCCCTCAGGGAACGACGGGCTTCCCGAAGACAATGTCATTGAGTCGCCAATCACCCTTAGCCAGAAGGCGTCCTCGCCAGCCCATACGTCAGACGTGTGCTGGGGGCATAGAGCAATGTTACCCATCTCGACCGCCTCCCTAGCGATACCGGCCTGAACCCAACTAATTTCGGGGTAGGAGAAGGATCTTGTGGGCTGCAGAGCGGCTTCCACATTTGAGCTTTCTACTTCGCCAGATGGCGATTTTTTCATTGCCCCCCTTCCGGTTGCCAGCCACTTGGGCGTAACGCCCAAATGCTCAGCGGCAAGGAGCAGGTTTTGCCCCTCGATGGTTTTGGTCTTGCCCGAAAGCCAATCATTCACCGAGGGCGCTGTGATTCCGCAGGCGCGGGCTAGTGAGGCCTGCGTGATTTTCGGTGGGCCAGCCATGACTTGGCGCAAACGTTCTTGAAGTGTGCTCATTAGGGCAGCCTAACACCGGGCATCTAAGGTATTCCTATTGACCTGAATAAAAGGTATGCCTAATATCTCTACCTAAGATTCCAGCCGGAGAGACCAGGCATGAACCCCAGCGCAATTATCGACGCTCTGGGCGGGACATTTCGCGTAGCCGAGCTGTGCGAGGTGCGCCCGCCATCGGTGAGCGATTGGAAAAAGCACGGCATTCCTCGTGCCCGAATGATGTTCCTGCGCGTAGCTCGCCCGGATGTCTTCAAGGCCCTGGAGGAAGAAGCCCAGGAAGAAGCTTCCCAGCCCAGCGCTAGCGCAAAGAAAACCGCTGCTTAACCACTTTCAACCACAAAGGAACCAACCGTGTCGTACTTCGACCCCGACCACCTGCACAACAAGCCCACCAAGGTTCGCTTGGATGAGGCTGCCGACGACTTGCTTTCGGCGATGGCTCGTTTCAAGCGCACGCAAAAGGCTGTGCTCGCCAGGGAAATTCTGGAGCGCGGTCTCGACCAGATGATGCAAGAGCTTAACGCGAAGACTGACGTGGCCTGAAGTGGCCGAGGAGGCCCTGTGCCAGAAAGCAAAGAGCTGGAGATCCAGCTCGACGGGAAAGGCAATTCAGATCTGGCGTATCTCGCCAGGCAGAAGGGCTTAACCCCTGAGCAACTGGCGGCACAAATCATCAATGAGGCTCTGAACCGGATGACGAGAACCGAGCCTGGCCGAAGCAATGTTCGGTCGTTTCGAAAGGGCTAATAAGCCCCTGAGGGACTCATGAGGAACTGCCGTTGAAAGAACTATCACCCAAAACGCAGACGCAAAAAAACCGGGTGGCCGCCCGGTTTCTTGTAGTGCATTCGTAACACATGTGCGAGGCAATCATATATGCACCTTGGTAGCCAAATCAATACCGTGGCCCTCGCGCCACAAAATGCGAGCCACAGTTTCGTGGCGCGCACGATGTCTTCAGTGGAAATCGCCGACCTGACCGGAAAGCTGCACAAAAATGTGTTGGCCGACATCCGCGCCATGCTCGCTGACCTGGAGTTGAGCTCGGCTGACTTTTCAGCCCAGTACAAAGACAGCACTGGTCGCAGCCTTCCGTGCTTCCAGCTCGACCGGGAAATGACCGATACGCTTCTCACCGGATACAGCGCCAAGATGCGCCTGGCAGTTGTGCGCCGCTGGCGTGAACTCGAAGCCCAAGCGGCCCCGGTAGCACCTGCCGACCTCAGCAAGCTGGAAATCCTCCAGATGGCTCTGGAGTCGGAGAAAGCCCGCGTCCTGCTCACCGTCCAGGTCGAGGCCCAGGCCAAGAAGATTGACCACCTGGAAAACCTGTTCAAGGAAGGCATGAGCCACGTCCAGTTCTGCAAGGGCCTCAATGGGGTCAACGTGATGCAGGTCGGCCATTTCCTCGAAGGCCGCAGCTGGCTCTACAACGAGAGCAAGTCAGGTACCCGCTATCGCGTGGCCGCCTACGCCCGCGACAAGTACATGACCGAGCACCAGCAGACGGTCAGCCCGCACGGCAAAGAGCCATTTGTCGCCTTCACGCCAGTGCTGCTGCGCAAGGGCGCCGCACGCCTGTACGAGCTCTACCTGGCCGGTGACCTGCCCATGAAGAAGAACTGGGACGGCCTGCACACCCACGACAAGGCCGTGCGGGGTGCAGCATGAGCGATTTCGTCACACAGAAGAGCGTCAAGGCCAGAAAGCAGCACAACTGTAGCGAGTGCAAGGGGTTCATCCCTACTGGGGAGCGCTACATGCTCATTTCCGGCGCCTTCGAAGGCCAGGGCTTCAGCTTCAAGCGCTGCGGCGCATGTCATCACGCTTTCGTCTGGCTCGACATGACCTTGAGGCTCGGGCCTTACGGCATGCCGCCTGACGAAGGAATCGAGTTCGGCGCTCTGCGCGCTGAACTTGCCGAGTATGCCTGCGAGTCTCGATTTACTGACCCCGAGCCACTCAAGCACCTTCACGGCATGGCCGAGCGATACACCGCCGCCCAGAACACCCAGGAGGCCCAATGATGGCCAGATCCCGAAACATCAAGCCAGGGTTCTTCTCGAACGAACACCTGGCAGAGCTGGACTTTGCCACTCGCCTCCTGTTCATCGGCCTATGGACCGAAGCTGACAGGGAAGGGCGCCTGGAAGATCGCCCGCGCCGCCTCAAGATGGCGCTGTTCCCGGCTGACAACGTCGACCTCGATCGCATGCTCGATGACCTAGATCATTTGGGGTTCATCAAGCGGTACACCGTTGGTGAGCTCAAGGCCATCCAGGTGGTTAACTGGGCGAAACACCAGAACCCGCACGTCAAGGAAGCCAAGAGCACTATCCCTGAAATGCCCGTCGTAGACGCATGTCAGGGAAAGCATGAGGAAAGCACCGTGCAAGCACCAGACTCGCACAGTTCTTTCCCTGCTGATTCCCTCTCTCTTGATTCCGGATTCCTGATTCCTGATTCCCTCAACCCGTCGCCCGCGCCGGTGGATTCCGCCGAGCTGTTCGCGCGGTTCTGGAAGCTGTATCCGCGCAAGGTCGGGAAGGACAAAGCCGAGAAGGCCTGGGCAAAGCTCAAGCTCACTGCGGACCTGTTCGACACCATTGTCACCGCTCTGGCCAAGCATCGGCAGTTGCCCGGCTGGACCAAGGACAACGGCCAGTTCATCCCGCACGCGGCCACCTGGCTCAACGGGAAGCGTTGGGAGGACGAGGTCGAGCTTCCTGCTGACAACGTCCATCACCTGCCAGCCAGCCGCCACCACGGCTTCGCTGAGCGCGACTACACCTCAGGCTTGAAGCGTCGGGAGGACGGCAGCTATGCGCTCTGAAAAAGTAGTCCAGATCGATCAAGGCGCGGTCGTTGCCCGCATTCAGCCAGCCGAGTGCGAGAAGCACGGCGCCTTCGAGCAGAAGGTAACCATGCTGTTGGGCAAGGCTCTGCGCAGCCACTGCCCTGAATGCGCCCGAATTGCCAAGGAGGGGCGTGAGGCTCGCGCCGAGGCCGAGCAGGCCCTGAATGTCCGCCTGGCGATCTCCCGCAAGCTGGGCGACTCGCTGATCCCGAAACGCTTCGCTGATCGCTCGCTGGCGAACTACAAGGCCGAGCACAAGGGCCAGGCTGAGGCCCTGCGCTTCTGCCGCCACTACGTGAAGACCTTCGACCAGATCGCCGAGAACGGGCGCTGCATGGTGCTGCTGGGCAAGCCTGGCACCGGCAAGACCCACCTGGGCGCGGGCATGGCCAACGACCTGATGCGCAACACGTCTCACTCGGCGGTGTACCGCACTGTCGGATCGATCCTGCAGGCCATCCGCGCCACCTACGACCGCTCCAGCGAGGCGACCGAGGCGAGCATCCTGGCCAGCCTGATCGAACCCTCCCTGCTGGTACTGGACGAAGTCGGCGTGAGCAAGGAGCAGCCGAGCGACTTCGAGCTGACGACCCTGTTCGCGATCATCAACGGCCGGTACGAGCAGGTGAAGCCCACGGTGGTCATTTCCAACCTGGGCCCCGAGCAGTTGCCGGTTGCTA
>NZ_PEMX01000006.1:0-240717 GCF_002759075.1 Pseudomonas sp. 382 | reverse complement strand
CGCCATCGATCATTCGACCGAAGCGCCTCCAACCTCACCTTAACTACCTAACTCGTTGAATTTCAAGGAGTTTGTCGTTCCGATGTCGCTGGAAGTGGGGCGCATTATAAGGGGATTCGAAACCCCGCTGAAAAGAAAAGCGGGAAGGCCTGATGGCCTCCCCGCTTAACATCATCCCTTACAAGCTAGGGAAGGCAAACTGCGACGCCTCATGGCTGGCGCGCTGCGGCCAACGCTGGGTGATCGCCTTGCGACGGGTATAGAAGCGCACACCGTCCGGGCCATAGGCGTGCAGGTCACCAAACAGCGAGCGCTTCCAGCCACCGAAGCTGTGATAGGCAACCGGCACCGGCAGCGGTACGTTGACCCCGACCATGCCCACTTCGATTTCGTCGCAGAACAGGCGCGCCGCTTCACCGTCACGGGTGAAGATGCAGGTACCGTTGCCGTATTCGTGATCGTTGATCAGCTGCATGGCCTGCTCGAGGCTGTTCACGCGCACCACGCACAGCACCGGGCCGAAGATCTCTTCCTTATAGATGCGCATCTGCGGTGTCACGTTGTCGAACAGCGTGCCGCCAACGAAATAGCCATCTTCATTACCTGCCACGCGCAAGCCTCGGCCATCCACCACCAACCTGGCGCCAGCGGCAACGCCATCGTCGATATAACCGACAACCTTGTCACGGGCTGCAGCGGTCACCAGCGGGCCCATGTCCAGGCCACAGGAAGTGCCAGCACCAATCTTCAGCGCCTTGATCTGCGGCTCCAGCTTGGCGATCAGTGCATCGGCAACCTGATCACCCACGCACACTGCCACCGAAATAGCCATGCAGCGCTCGCCGCACGAACCGTAGGCAGCGCCCATCAGCGCGCTGACTGCGTTGTCCAGGTCGGCATCGGGCATCAACACCGCGTGGTTCTTCGCACCGCCCAGGGCCTGTACGCGCTTGCCACGCTTGGTGCCTTCGGCATAGATGTATTCGGCGATCGGAGTCGAACCGACGAAGCTCAGCGCTTTCACTTCCGGCGCTTCGATCAGTGCATCGACCGCTTCCTTGTCACCATGCACCACATTGAGAATGCCCTTGGGCAGGCCAGCCTCCAGCAGCAACTGAGCGATGAACAGGGTCGAGCTCGGGTCACGCTCGGATGGTTTGAGAATGAAGGCGTTACCGCAGGCAATGGCCAGTGGGTACATCCACAGCGGCACCATGGCCGGGAAGTTGAATGGCGTGATGCCAGCGACCACACCCAGTGGCTGGAAGTCGGACCAGGCATCGATGTTCGGGCCGACGTTGCGGCTGTACTCGCCTTTCAGCACTTCCGGCGCAGCACAGGCGAACTCGACGTTCTCGATGCCACGCTTCAGTTCGCCGGCCGCATCCTCCAGGGTCTTGCCGTGCTCTTCGCTGATCATCTGCGAGATGCGGGCTTCGTTTTGCTCCAGCAGTTGCTTGAAGCGGAACATCACCTGGGCGCGCTTGGCCGGTGGGGTGTTGCGCCAGGCAGGGAAGGCAGCCTTGGCCGACTCAATGGCTTCCTGCACGGTCGCGCGGCTAGCCAGTTCGACCTTGCGCACCGCCTGACCGGTAGACGGGTTGAAGACATCGGCGGTGCGCTCACCTTTGGTAACCAGCTCGCCGTGAATCAGGTGCTGAACAATGCTCATGCAAAACTCCAGGTAAAGAAGGTTGAGGCAGGCGCGTGATGGTTCACGCGCCCTACGTCAAAAGCGGAAAGATCAGTCGATCTGGTTCAGGGTTTCGCCGACCGCGTCGAACAGGCGGTCCAGTTCCTGCGGCTGGGTATTGAAGGTTGGGCCGAACTGCAGGGTGTCGCCACCGAAGCGCACATAGAAGCCGGCTTGCCACAGCTTCATGGCGGCTTCGTACGGACGCACGATGGCATCGCCATCGCGGGCGGCGATCTGGATCGCGCCGGCCAGGCCGTAGTTACGGATGTCG
The DNA here is from genome assembly GCF_002759075.1 of Pseudomonas sp. 382. Lineage (NCBI taxonomy): Bacteria > Pseudomonadati > Pseudomonadota > Gammaproteobacteria > Pseudomonadales > Pseudomonadaceae > Pseudomonas > Pseudomonas sp. 382. The sequence continues at coordinate 238,750 of NZ_PEMX01000006.1, read as the reverse complement.
ACGATGTTCTTGGTGCCCTTCACGCCATGCAGCAGCTTCTCGAAGTGCGGCGCCAGCTCGGCAGCCGACTGCACCAGGCTCTCCTTCTGCAGCAGATCGAGCGCGGCGAGACCGGCGGCGCAGGCTACCGGGTGCGCCGAGTAGGTGTAGCCGTGGGGGAATTCCACTGCATATTCCGGCGTCGGCTGGTTCATGAAGGTCTGGTAGATCTCACGCGTGGCGATGACCGCCCCCATGGGGATGGCACCGTTGGTGACCTGTTTGGCGATGCACATCAGGTCAGGGGTGACACCAAAGGCCTCGGAGCCGGTCATGGCGCCCATGCGGCCAAAGCCTGTGATCACTTCGTCGAAGATCAGCAGGATGTTGTGCTGGGAGCAGATTTCACGCAGGCGCTTCAGGTAACCCTTCGGCGGCGGCAGCACGCCAGCGGAACCTGCCAAAGGCTCGACGATCACCGCTGCGATGTTCGAGGCATCGTGCAGCTCGATCAGCTTGAGCATTTCATCAGCCAGGGCGATACCGCCCTCCTCCGGCAGGCCTTTGGAGAAGGCGTTGACTGGCAGCACGGTATGGGGCAGGTGGTCGACGTCCAGCAACTGGCCGAACATCTTGCGGTTACCGTTGACGCCACCCAGGCTGGTGCCGGCAATGTTCACCCCGTGATAACCACGGGCACGGCCGATGATCTTGGTCTTGGTGGCCTGGCCTTTCAGGCGCCAGTAGGCACGCACCATCTTCAGCGCAGTGTCGCAGCACTCGGAGCCGGAGTTGGTATAGAAGACGTGGTTCAAGTCGCCCGGGGTCAGCTCGGCGATCTTCTCGGCCAGCTGGAAGGATAGCGGGTGGCCGAACTGGAACGCCGGGGAATAATCGAGGGTACCGACCTGGCGTGCGACCGCTTCGGTGATTTCCTTGCGGGTATGCCCGGCGCCACAGGTCCACAGGCCAGACAGGGCGTCGAAGACCTTGCGCCCCTTGTCATCGACCAGGTAGTTGCCTTGGGCCGCCACGATCAGGCGCGGGTCGCGCTGGAAGTTACGGTTGGCGGTGTAGGGCATCCAGTGGGCATCCAGCTTCAGCTGGCTGGCGATCCCCGCGGTTGCGGTTTCAGGCATGTTCATCGGCGGTTCCTCGGAAGACGATTAGGCAACGATGGATGTTGTTGCAGCTAAATTCGCACGCGGATAAAGTCTGAAAAAGCCTACATTTCTAATCTTCAGGTAGCGCAAGACTAAACATATGAGCAGACGACCCGACCCTCTCGCACAAGTGAGCGATTTCGACATCCGCCTGCTGAAAATCTACCGAAGCGTGGTTGAATGTGGCGGTTTCTCGGCTGCGGAGAACGTGCTGGGGATTGGCCGTTCAGCCATCAGCCAGCAAATGAACGATCTCGAACAGCGCCTGGGTCTGCGCTTGTGCCAGCGTGGTCGTGCCGGTTTCTCGCTGACCGAGGAAGGCCGCGAGGTCTATCACTCGGCATTGCAGTTGCTCAGTGCACTGGAAACTTTCCGTACCGAGGTCAACGGCCTGCACCAGCACTTGCGCGGTGAGCTGAACATCGGCCTTACCGACAACCTGGTCACCCTGCCGCATATGCGCATCACCCATGCCTTGGCCGAACTGAAGGACCGCGGCCCGGATGTGCGCATCCAGATCCGCATGATCGCCCCCAGCCAGGTGGAGCAAGGGGTACTGGACGGCAGCCTGCACGTCGGTGTGGTCCCCCAGACCAGCCCTCTGTCCGGCCTGGAATACCAACCGCTGTACAGCGAACGGTCACAGCTGTACTGCGCAGTTGGCCACCCGTTGTTCTACGCCGACAACCAGCAGATCGACGATGACCGCCTCAACAGCCAGGAAGCGATCGCGCCAACCTTCCGCCTGCCTGCGGAAATCCAGGCGCACTACCAGGCGCTCAACTGCACTGCCAGTGCCTCGGACCGCGAAGGCATGGCGTTCCTGATCCTCACCGGCCGCTATATTGGCTACCTGCCCGACCACTACGCCACGTTCTGGGTCCAACAAGGCCGCCTGCGTGCACTGAAGCCTGCGCAACGCTTCTATGACCTGAGCCTGAGCTGGGTGACGCGCAAAGGGAGGCGACCGAACCTGGTACTGGAAAGCTTCCTGGAAAGCCTGGCTGCGACACGTTGATGCCAGCTTCTGACGCTAAGGCTTGTCACGCCAGCACAGGCAGGTAATCTTGTCCGACATTCGTTGCCACAGACCTGTCCGGAATCGTCCATGAGCCTAGAAGTCCCTGCGCATCGCCTCGCCGCCTCTGGCAAGCCCGCCGGCCGCATCCGCCAGAAGAACGAACAGGCCATCATCCAGGCCGCCGAAGACGAATTCGCCCGCCATGGGTTCAAAGGCACCAGCATGAACACCATCGCGCTGAAAGCCGGCTTGCCCAAGGCCAACCTGCATTACTACTTCACCAACAAGCTCGGCCTCTACATCGCCGTGCTGAGCAACATCATCGAGCTGTGGGACAGCACCTTCAATGCCCTGAGCGTCGATGACGACCCAGGCGAAGCGCTGAGCCAGTACATCCGCACCAAGATGGAGTTCTCCCGGCGCAACCCGCAGGCCTCGCGCATCTTCGCGATGGAGGTGATCAGCGGCGGCACCTGCCTGACCGAGTATTTCAGCGCCGACTACCGCGAATGGTTCCGCGGGCGGGCCGCCGTGTTCCAGGCCTGGATGGACGCCGGCAAGATGGACCCGGTCGACCCGGTGCATCTGATCTTCCTGCTCTGGGGCAGCACCCAGCACTATGCCGACTTCGCCACCCAGATCTGCCAGGTTACCGGCCGCAGCCGCCTGACCAAGCAAGACATGGAAGATGCCAGCAACAACCTTATCCACATCATTCTCAAGGGGTGCGGCATAAAGCCGAGTGCCTGACGTTCATCTATGCCTTCTACCCTGCTCGACCTCTGCGAATTTCGCGAGGAAATCCGCAAGAGCCGCTTCATCACCCTGGCCAGCCCGATCAACAGTGCCGCCGAGGCGATGAGCTTCATCGAGCGTCACAGTGACTTGGCCGCCACCCACAACTGCTGGGCATGGAAAATCGGCGGGCAATACCGCAGCAATGACGATGGCGAACCGGGCGGCACTGCCGGAAGGCCGATCCTGGCGGCCATCGAAGCACAGGACTGCGACCAGGTGGTGGTGCTGGTGATTCGCTGGTACGGCGGTATTCAGCTGGGCACCGGCGGGCTGGCGCGTGCCTACGGCGGTGGCGCCAACAAGTGCCTGCAGCAAGCCCCCAAGCGCCTGCTGGTCCAGCGCAGCGAGTACACCTGCAGTTGTACCTTCAGCGAACTGGCCCTGGTGAAACTGCGCCTGGCAGAAGTGGATGGCCTGGTGCTCGACGAGCAATTCACCGCCAATGGCGTCGACCTGCATATCGCTGTGGGCGAAGCGTACCTGGCCATATTGCAACAGCAACTGGCGGACCTGAGCCGGGGCCGGATTCTCCTCGAGACACACTGAGGTTTGCCCACATCTACTGTGGGCCGGCCTGTGGATAAGCTTGGGGCACTCCGCTACAGGCCAAGCGCTGCAAGGCCTAAAGGTCATTGATCATATTTTGATCACTGTTTGATGACAACAGTAAACTACTGAGTCTTCAGAAGTTATCCCCAATGCGTCTGGCAGATTGCACAACCCCGGTCGTGGCGCTTGCACACATTTACTGTGGACGAGCCTGTGGATAACCCGTTAGCCAACAAGCCAGGCACCCGCCCGCTCAAGGCCGGACAAACTTGTACATTTTTTAGCCAATCGTGAAGCAGGCGAGGCATACGTCCGAACTCTGAAGTATGCTCAATTCCTTTTCCTACACCGATAAAGGAATGTTCCTATGGCATCCTCCAGAACTGCCCTCATCATCGGCGCTTCCCGCGGTCTCGGCCTGGGCCTGGTACAACGCCTGCACGAAGACGGCTGGAACATTGTTGCAACCGTGCGTAACCCTCAACAGCCGGGCGCCCTGGCCGATGTTCCCGGCGTGCGCATCGAGCAACTGGAAATGAACGACACCACCCAGCTCGATGGCCTCCAGCAACGCCTGCAAGGCCAGATGTTCGACCTGGTCTTCGTCAACGCCGGGGTAATGGGCCCCCTGCCGCAAGACGTGGAGACCGTAAACGCTCAGGCCATTGGCGATCTGTTCATGACCAACGCCGTGGCCCCGATCCGCGTCGCCCGGCGCCTGGCAGGCCAGGTACGCGAAGGCAGCGGTGTGCTCGCGTTCATGAGCTCGATCCTCGGCAGCGTGAGCATCCCCGACGGTGGCGAGATCTGCCTGTACAAGGCCAGCAAGGCCGCGCTCAATTCGATGATCAACAGTTTCGTGGTCGATCTGCAGCGCCCCGACCTGTGCGTACTGGCCATGCATCCGGGCTGGGTGAAGACCGACATGGGCGGCGAAAACGCCGAGATCGACGTGCGCACCAGCACCCGTGGCATGCTCGAACAGATCAAGGCGCAAAGCGGACACGGTGGCCTGCGCTTCATCAACTACAAAGGCGAATCACTCACCTGGTGAGGTGAATACCGACCGGCCGGGCGCAATGCCCGGCCAGGCCCTGTAGAATGGCGGCAACCGTACCTGATTCGAGACTCCCTCCTTATGTATGACTGGCTGAATGCCCTGCCCAAGGCAGAACTGCACCTGCACCTTGAAGGCTCGCTGGAACCCGAGCTGTTGTTCGCCCTGGCCGAGCGCAACAAGATCGCCTTGCCCTGGAACGACGTGGAAACCCTTCGTGGCGCCTATGCGTTCAATAACCTCCAAGAGTTTCTCGACCTGTATTACCAAGGCGCAGACGTGCTGCGCACCGAACAGGACTTCTACGACCTGACCTGGGCTTACCTGCAACGCTGCAAGGCGCAGAATGTGGTCCATACCGAACCGTTCTTCGATCCGCAGACCCACACCGACCGTGGCATCCCGTTCGAGGTCGTGCTCAATGGCATCAACCAGGCGTTGAAAGACGGTCGCGAACAACTGGGTATCAGCAGCGGCCTGATCCTGAGCTTCCTGCGCCACCTGAGCGAAGACGAAGCGCAAAAAACCCTCGACCAGGCGCTGCCCTTCCGCGACGCGTTCATCGCCGTCGGCCTGGACAGTTCGGAAATGGGCCACCCACCCAGCAAGTTCCAGCGGGTGTTCGACCGCGCCCGCAGCGAAGGCTTCGTGGCCGTGGCCCACGCCGGTGAGGAAGGCCCACCCGAGTACATCTGGGAAGCCCTCGACCTGCTGAAGATCAAGCGTATCGACCACGGTGTGCGCGCCATCGAAGACGAACGCCTGATGCAACGCATCATCGACGAGCAGATCCCGCTCACCGTCTGCCCGTTGTCGAACACCAAGCTCTGCGTGTTCGACCACATGAGCCAGCACAACATCCTCGACATGCTGGAACGAGGCGTGAAGGTGACAGTGAACTCGGACGACCCGGCCTACTTTGGCGGTTATGTCACCGAAAACTACCACGCCCTGCACACCCACCTGGGCATGACCGAAGACCAGGCCCGCCGACTGGCGCAAAACAGCCTGGATGCTCGCCTGGTCTGAAGCCGTCAACCGACCTGCAAGGTGGTCACGCGGGCTATACGGTTGATCTGCTGCACACCCTCGGCAGAAATCTGCAGTACCCGCGTGCCCTCAGGTTCGCGTATCCAGCCAGACTGCAGAAACAGTTTGAGCAACGCCTGACCAAGGCTACCGCCCAAGTGTGGCCCTTGGTCGGTCCATTCATTGCAGTGGCAGATCACACAGTGCCGCCGCGATGCCAGCGCATCGATGTAGACGCCCATGGCAGCCAGCTGCGTTCGCCCCTCCTCACTGACCATCAGTTCCCGCTCGCTGCCCTCCAGCCAGCCCGCCACCACCAGCCGGTGATACAACTCACCCGCCAGCTCGCCGCCCAGGTGTTCGCCACAGCGACGTGCCCTGCGCATCGACATCGGCAGTTGCAGCACCCCCGTGCGCGGCCCCTTTGTCGACGCCAGCTGGACGCTGGCCAGCGCTTCGACAGCAACGCCCACCTGAGGTGTGGCGAGCCTGAAGTAGCGCTTGCGCCCGCGCGCCTCAAGCCTTAGCAGGCCGGCCGAAGACAGCAACGAAAGGTGGGCACAGGCCGACGACGCGCTCAGGCCGGCCATCATCGCCAGTTCATCTGTCGGCCGCGGTGTGCCATCGATTAGCGCCCACAACATCGCGCTACGCTTGGGGTCGGCCATCAGGCCGGCAATCTGACTGATACTACTGACTGCATTCATGTCCCTGTATCTCCCCGCATGATCACGTCCGGTTTCAGAGGCCAGCATTGGTTACGCTGGTCGCCTCTCAAGCAAACTGCCAAGGGCCAGTATAAGCCGCGCCTGTGCCGCTCCCCGCAGCCCCGCGCATGCTCAAGCGGGCTCATTCAGCGTTGGGTGGGGCCACCCTTTCGCGCGCCAGAATCGGCACAACCTGGAAGAGAAAGGAAAATAAAGGGCATGAGGAAGGATGGCCCAGAGTGAGTAGCGACTCTGCTGACAGCGCACTTCCTCAAGTAGCGCAAATCAAATCGAAGCTTCCACATCAATCCAGGCATATCCGCTGGAAACGTCGCACAGGCCATAGCGAATGGCGCCCGGACCGCCAGTCAGGACACTCACCCTAGCCATGGCGCCAGCAGACTGCGGCGCTACACTTGATCCGCTCTCCCCCAATCGGAGGTATGCCACGATGAAGATTGTCGTCAGTGCGTCGAATCGCAACCCCAACTGCCCCTGGCAGGTAAGGCTCGACCAGCATGTGGTGAGTTTTCGCAGCGAGGCAGAAGCACGTGCCTTCGTCGCCACCCTGCAAACCCGCCTGCAGGCACCTCACCCGCTCATGCTGGACGCGTGGCCTGCAAACGCCGGGTCAACAGCGCGACACTGACCACGAGTGCCCCGCACAGGCTGATCACCAACGTCATGGGCACGGCACTGCCATCATGCAGCACGCCGACCAGCGAGGCCGCACCGGCCGCGACGCTGAATTGCAGGCAGCCCATCAGTGCCGAAGCACTGCCTGCCCGTGCGCCCTGGCCACTCATGGCGCAGGCCGACGCATTGGGGATGATGCACCCCAGGCTGGCAATGCAGACGAACAGCGGTACCAGCAATGGCCACAACTGCGCCGGGCGCAAGGCTGCCACGCCAAGCAATACCAGGCCTGCTGCCAAGTACAGCCAGACCGCCCGCACCAACAGGAATGCCGGGCCTCGCTTGGCCAGCAGGCGCGCGTTGACCTGGGCGACCAGAATGAAGCCGGCCGCGTTGGTACCGAACAGCCAGCCATAATGCTCTGCGGGTACGCCATAGAGCTTGATGAATACGAACGGTGAACCGGCGATGTAGGCAAACATCCCGGCAATGGCGATACCGCCGGTCAAGGCATGGCCGATGAACACCCGGTCAGTCAATAACCGCAGGTACTGACGCAATGCTCCCGATAGCGGCTGGCGCGGCATGCTGGCCGGCAGGCTTTCCGGCAGGCCCAGGCTTACCGCCAGCAGGCTGGCCGCGCTGAACAGGCTCAGCGCCAGGAATATCGACTGCCAACCGGCCAGGTTCACCAGGACCCCGCCCAGCATCGGCGCAAGGATGGGGGCCAGGCCCATCACCAGCATCAACTGCGAGAACACCTTGGCCGACGCCACCGGGTCGCACTTGTCGCTGACGATGGCCCGCGACAGGACCATGCCAGCGCAGCCGCCCAGCGCCTGGACAAAGCGTGCAACGATCAAGGTGTCGAGGTTGGGGGCGTAAGCACAGGCCAGTGAGGCCAGGGTGAACAGCGCCACCCCGAACAACAGCGGCTTGCGCCGGCCGAAGCGGTCCGCCACCGGCCCGTAGGCGAGCTGGCCGATCGACAGGCCGAGGAAATAGGCCGCCAGGGTGGCCTGTACATGTTTTTCGTCGGTGGCGAACGCCTGCGCCATGGCCGGGAAGGCGGGCAGGTAGAAGTCGATCGCCAAGGGCCCGAACGCACTCAGTGCGCCCAGGATCAGCACCATTCGCAGGTTCATCAGGAATCCATAGCAGGCTAAGCAAGCTGCCAAGTCTACCTGCAGTGGCCACCCTCAGCATGAAAACATTTGCAACAAAACAGGGCCGCAGTGCGGCACCTCGGTTCAGGCCACTTCAGCTTGGTAGCCTTCCTCTCGAATAGCCGCCAATACCTGCTCCGCGCCCAGCGAGCTTTGCACCCGCACTTGCTGGCCAGGCAGATCGACTTCCACGGTAGCCTGCGCATCCTTTTCCTGTACTGCACGAGTCACGGCTTTCACGCAATGGCCACAGGTCATGCCTTGAACATTGAACACTTGCATGGTGACTACCTCCTTCAGGGTTTTACCCAGTTTCAAGCTTGCCATCGGGGCAAGGTCAAGTTCTGCGTGAAACGGCCGGGCTGGAAATCCGCGCGGACCTCGGCCAAGCTGCGCCTTTGATGATTGTGCAAGCAGGAGATTCTTCATGTTCAGGACAGCAGTGGGCGTTGTCGGGCTGTTGGCCGCACTGATGGCGGTGCCGCCGGCCAGCGCCGAGGGCAACTCGGACTACAGCGTGCTGATCATTTCCCGGGAACGCCTGGAAGTGGCCACCAGCTGCGAAATCGGCGTGTATCTCAACGATCAGCTCTCCGGGCGGGTCTTCCAGGAGCAGTCAACGTCCTTCAACCTGCCGCCCGGCCCGATTGATGTTCGCCTGCGCCTGTTGCCCGGGCAGATGCCGGGGTGTGCCCCGGGTATCGAGGACCAACGCAGCACGCGGCTCAACCTGCAAGCAGGCCAGATCAGCAAGTACCGCATCGCCATGGGCCCACAGGGTCTTGAACTGAAGCGAGCCGGCCTGGGCTATTGACCTTCCCCGCGTGGCAAGGTTGATGCTGACGCTCTAGCCCTGCCAAGGAGGAGAGCCATGCCCGCATCCAACACTTTCAACCTGCCGATTTCCGGCATGACCTGCGCCAGCTGTGCGGGCCGTGTCGAGCGCGCCCTGCGAAAGGTCAGCGGCGCCGATCAGGTCAGCGTCAACCTCGCCACTGAACAGGCCAGGGTCCAGGCCCCGGCAGGTAGCCTGCCAGCCTTGGTTGAAGCCGTGCGCGGCGCCGGCTATGGCGTGCCGACCCGGACCGTGGAGCTGCAGATCGGCGGCATGACCTGTGCCAGCTGCGTCGGCCGCGTGGAGCGCGCCCTCGGCAAATTGCCGGAGGTTGAACAGGTCAGCGTCAACCTGGCCAGCGAGCGTGCCCACCTTGAAGTGCTGCAGGCGCTCGATGACGCGCTGCTGATTGCCGCTGTCGAAAAAGCCGGTTACAGCGCCAGCCTGCCGCAAGCGGCCAAGGATGATCAGCAGGATGCCCAACGACGCCTGCGCAATGAACGCCTGGCTGTCGCTGCCGCGCTGTTGCTGGCCCTGCCATTGGTGCTGCCGATGCTGGTGCAGCCCTTCGGCCTGCACTGGATGCTGCCCGCCTGGGCGCAGTTCGCGCTGGCCACCCCGGTGCAGTTCATTCTCGGTGCACGCTTCTACAAAGCCGCCTACAAAGCCGTGCGTGCTGGAGCAGGCAACATGGACCTGCTGGTCGCCCTGGGCACCAGCGCGGGTTATGGCCTGAGCCTGTACCAATGGGCCAAGGCCCCGGCCGGAATGGCCCCGCACCTTTACTTCGAAGCTTCGGCGGTAGTCATCGCCCTGGTGCTGCTGGGCAAGTACCTCGAAAGCCGGGCCAAGCGCCAGACGGCCAGTGCCATTCGCGCCCTCGAAGCCCTGCGCCCGGAGCGGGCCGTGCGCGTCATCGACGGCCGCGAAGAAGACGTGGCAATCGCCCAACTGCGCCTCGGCGACCTGGTTCTGGTTAAACCTGGCGAACGCTTCCCGGTCGACGGTGCGGTGGAGGAAGGCAGCAGCCACGCCGACGAAGCATTGATCAGCGGTGAGAGCCTGCCGGTCCCCAAGCAACCTGGCGACAGCGTCACCGGCGGTGCCATCAACGGCGAAGGCCGGTTGCTGGTGCGGACCCAGGCGCTGGGCACGGAAACCGTGCTGGCCCGGATCATCCGCCTGGTCGAAGACGCACAGGCCGCCAAGGCGCCGATCCAGAAGCTGGTCGACCGGGTCAGCCAAGTGTTCGTGCCTGCCGTGCTGGTGCTGGCACTGCTTACCTTGACTGGCTGGTGGCTGGCCGGTGCACCGCTGGAGACCGCGCTGATCAATGCGGTCGCCGTACTGGTGATCGCCTGCCCGTGCGCCCTGGGCCTGGCCACACCGGCAGCGATCATGGCCGGCACCGGTGTCGCCGCCCGCCATGGCATCCTGATCAAGGACGCCGAAGCCTTGGAGCGTGCCCATGCGGTCAATCGCGTGGTGTTCGACAAGACCGGCACCCTCACTTCCGGCAGCCCGCGCGTAGTCCACAGCCAGGCGCTGGTCGCTGACGGCGCCGACCTGCATCGCCTCGCCGGCGCCCTGCAGCGCGGTAGCGAGCACCCGCTGGCCAAGGCCGTGCTGGATGCCTGCGCCGAGCAAGGCCTGGAGGTCCCCGCCGTGACTGACAGCCAGTCACTCACCGGCCGCGGCATCGCTGGCCGCGTGGAAGGCCGCGAACTGGCGTTGGGCAACCGTCGCCTGCTTGACGAAAGCAACCTGCAACCCGGCGAGCTGGCCGCCAAGGCTCAAGCCTGGGAGGCCGAAGGCCGCACCCTGTCGTGGCTCATCGAGCGGGGTGCAGCACCTCGCGTGCTCGGCCTGTTCGCCTTTGGCGATAGCCTCAAACCGGGTGCCGAGCAGGCCATCGCTGCCCTGCACGCCCGCCACATCAGCAGCCACCTGCTGACCGGCGACAACCGCGGCAGCGCCAAGGTGGTGGCCGATGCCCTTGGCATCGACGACGTGCATGCCGAAGTGCTGCCGGCCGACAAGGCCGCCACCGTGGCCGCCCTGAAAAAAAACGGTGTGGTGGCGATGGTCGGCGACGGCATCAACGATGCCCCGGCCCTGGCCGCTGCCGATATCGGCATCGCCATGGGCGGTGGCACTGACGTGGCCATGCAGGCTGCCGGTATCACCCTGATGCGCGGTGACCCACGGCTGGTGCCCGCCGCGCTGGAGATCAGCCGCAAGACCTATGCAAAAATCCGTCAGAATCTGTTCTGGGCCTTCATCTACAACCTGATCGGCATTCCCCTGGCCGCGCTTGGCTATCTCAACCCGGTACTGGCCGGCGCCGCCATGGCGCTATCCAGCGTCAGCGTGGTCAGCAATGCCCTGTGGTTGAAGACCTGGAAACCCACCAGCACCTCGCAGGAGGCCCGATGAACATTGGCCAGGCAGCCCGCCGCAGCGGGCTCAGCACCAAGATGATCCGCTATTACGAATCCATCGGCCTGCTCAAGCCGGCCACCCGCAGCGACAGCGGCTACCGCTTGTACCAGGCCGAAGACTTGCACAGCCTGGCATTCATCAAGCGCTCCCGTGACCTCGGGTTTTCCCTGGAAGAAGTAGGCAAGCTGCTGACCTTGTGGCAGGACCGCGGCCGTGCCAGCGCCGACGTCAAGGCGCTGGCCATGCAGCACATCGATGAGCTGAACCGGCGCATCGAAGAGCTGGTGAGCCTGCGTGACACCTTGGGCGATCTGGTTGCCCACTGCCATGGGGATGACCGCCCGGACTGCCCGATTCTGAAGGACCTGGCCAATGGCGCAGGATGCTGCCAATGAAAGCATGCAGCGCGCTGAGATCGGCACGCCGCACACCTTTGGTATGCCATATTAGCCCAAAGCCGACCGAATAGTCGCCAAATGCGACTTCGCCCAATAAATACGGGCACTTTCACTAAAAATTCCCCGGACCCTGCCGATGCAGTGGCTACCTGCCTCGCGTGCAAAAAAAACAAACCCCGGGAGCGTCGATGAACATCAAACAGAAACTGACATGGGCCTTCGCGATCATCGCGGGCTTGCCCATCGTCCTCGTAGCCACCTTGGTGGTCATCAACCTGCGCGGCGAAGCGCGTGACGGTTTCCTCGACAGCAGCAGCCGGGAAATCCGCCAGGTCAGCAACGCGATGAACATCTTCTTCCAGGGCATCGACCAGAACGTCGACTACCTGGCCTCGCAACCGATGGTGGCGGCCACGGGCAACAACCTGAACAAGTTCATGAGCGCCAATCCGTCCTACGAATTGGGCGATCAGGACAAGCAGCTGCTGGAATTTTTCACCCGCCTGGCAGAGTCCCACCCAGGCTATGCCTACATTTCCTACGGCGTGAGTGATGGTGGCTACGTTGGCTGGCCCGCCGGGCAGAAGTTCGTCAACTATGACCCGCGCCCACGCCCGTGGTACCAGTTGGCCATGGCCAACCCCGGTAAGACCGTACGCACCGGCGCCTATTACTGGGCTGCCGACGATGCCGTGCTGATCAGCACCGTGCGCACCGTGGCCAACCAGCTCGGCAACGCCGGGGGCGTGGTCAACATCGATGTGTCGCTCAAAGGCCTGACCGAGATCGTCAAGCAGATCAAGCTGGGCGAAAGCGGCTACCTGATGCTGGTGGAAAACAACGGCAACGTGATGGTCGACCCACGCGATGCCAGCCACAACTTCAAGCAGCTGGCGAGCTTCGGTGATGGCTACGCCGAACTGGCCAAGGCCGACAAGGGCTTGGTCGAGGTCCAGATCAATGGCGAGCGCTACATGGCCAACGTCTACCCTGACGAGAAGCTGGGCTGGACCTTCATCGGCCTCATCCAGCAAAGCGAAGTGATGCAGACCACCACTCGCCTGACCTGGCTGATCGGCGTGATCGCACTGGTGTTGGCGGCCCTGTTCGCCGTGGTCGGCGCAGCCTTTGCCAAACTCATCGTGCGCCCGATCAACAGCGTCACCAGCGGCCTTGAAGACATTGCCCAGGGCGAAGGCGACCTGACCCGCAACCTCGACGTGCGCGGGCGCGACGAAACCGCGCAACTGGCCAACTGGTTCAACCAGTTCCTGGGCGCCATCCGCAGCCTCATCCAGCATATCGGCTCGGCCGCCAGCAAGATCCTCAGCACCTCCAGCAGCTCCACCCGGGTTTCCAGCGACATGGCCGAGGCTGCCGGGCGCCAGCGAGAAGCGGTGGACATGGTCTCCACCGCGTTCCACGAAATGGTCGCCACCGCCAATGAAGTCGCCCGCTCCTGCAGCCAGGCCGCGCAATCGGCCGACAGCGGCCAGCAGCAGGCCCGCGAAGGCCAGCAACAGATCGACGCGGCCGTCAGCAGCGTCGACCGCCTGAGCCAGGAGATCGAGCAGTCGGCCCAGTCGATCCAGCAACTGGAGCGCGACAGCAACGCCATCCAGTCGATCCTCGGCACCATTCGCTCGATTGCCGAGCAGACCAACCTGCTGGCGCTCAACGCAGCCATCGAAGCGGCCCGCGCCGGCGAGCAGGGCCGGGGCTTTGCCGTGGTGGCCGACGAGGTTCGGGCACTGGCCAAGCGCACGGCCGACTCCACGGCGGAAATCGATGGTTTGCTGGGTAACCTGGCCAGCCGCACTGCGGAAGTGGCCGAGCAGATGCATGCCAGCCTGGAAGTGTCGCAGCAGTCGGTCAGCCGCATTGGCCTGGCCCGTGACAGTTTCGGGCAGATCCGCGAGTCGGTGGACATCATTCGCGACATGAACACGCAGATCGCCACGGCGGCGGAAGAACAGCACCAGGTGGCCGAGGACATCAACCGCCATATCAGCCAGATTCATGGCGATGCGCAGCTGGTGGCGGAACTGGCCCAGGCGGCGCGTCAGGACTCCGAGAGCCTGGCCGGGCTGTCCAATGAACTGGACTCGCTGGTGCGTCGCTTCCGCACCTGATTTCTCGAGTACCGGCCCTTTCGCGGGTGAACCCGCGAAAGGGCCAGTGCAGGCAATATCAAAGCTTCAATTCCCCAGGTGTCGCCCCGAACAACTGCTTGAAGGCCGCAATGTACGCCGAGGTCGAATCATAGCCACAACCCAGCGCCGCCTCGGTCACACTCTCCCCTGCCTCCAGCAACGCCAGCGACGACAGTAGCCGCATCCGCTGGCGCCAGTTGCGAAAACTCAACCCGGTCTCGCGCTGGAACAGCCGCATCAAAGTCTTTTCCGAACATCCCAACTGCACCGCCCACTGCTGCAAGGTCTGCATCTGGTCCGGCGCGGCGATCAGCCCGTTGCACAGCGCCAGTAAGGCGGGGTGCCGCGGCAACGGCAGCGAGAACCCCACCTCGGGCAAGGTGCGCAACTGATCGAGCAACACGGCGACCAGGCGGCCTTCGGCACTGTCACCCTCGGCATATTCAGCCGGGAACAGGCAAAACTGCTTGATCAATTCCCGCGCCAGCGCTGTCACTTCCAGGACCCGGCAGTGCGCCGGCGCCCAGGGGCAGGCATCACGGCGGATGTAAAGGCTGCGCATTTCAGCCTGCCCGGAGGTCACCACTTCATGTTCGGCATCGGCCGGTATCCACACGCCCCACTGCGGTGGGGCGAAGTAGCTGCCATCGTCGGTATACACCCCCAATACGCCACTGATGGCGTAGGAGAACTGCACCCAGTCGTGGCTATGGCGAGTCGTCCAGGAGCCGGCGCCGAGACTTTCGGCGCGGGCATACAAGGGCCTGGGCAACTGGTCCAGGGCAGGAATGGCACGGGGATGTCCGATCGTCTGCATAGCGAATTCTTGTAGTTCTGAGCAGACAAGCCTAACAGAGATCAGCACCGCCCTTCGGTCAACGCTCGACGATCACCGTCACTCCTTGCCCGCCCGCAGCGCAGATGGATATCAAGCCACGTCCCTTCCCCGCCTTTGCCAGTAATTTCGCCAGGTTGGCCAAAATACGCCCACCGGTCGCCGCGAACGGGTGGCCTGCCGCCAACGAGCTGCCTTTGACGTTGAGCTTGCTGCGATCGATGGCGCCAAGCGCTGCCTCAAGCCCCAGCTGCTCCCGGCAGTACTCGGCATCCTCCCACGCCTTGAGGGTGCACAGCACCTGGGCCGCAAAGGCTTCGTGGATTTCGTAGTAGTCGAAGTCCTGCAAGGTCAGGCCATTGCGTGCCAGCAGGCGCGGCACTGCGTACACCGGCGCCATCAACAGCCCTTCGCGGCCAGTGACGAAGTCCACCGCAGCGGTTTCGCCATCGACCAGGTAGGCCAGAACTGGCAGGCCCTGTTGTTGAGCCCATTGCTCGCTGCCAAGCAGCACCACCGAGGCGCCATCGGTCAGCGGCGTGGAGTTGCCCGGCGTCAACGTGCCCAGCCCACTGCGGTCGAACGACGGCTTGAGCTTGGTCAGCTGCTCCAGGGTCAGGTCAGCGCGCAGGTTGTTGTCACGCGAGAGGCCCAGGAAGGGCGTCACCAGGTCATTCTGCCAGCCCTCACTGTACGAGGCCGCCAATCGCTGGTGGCTGTGCAGGGTCAGCGCGTCCTGGTCGGCGCGATCGATCCCCCAGGTTTGCGCCATGCGTTCGCAATGCTCGCCCATCGACAGCCCGGTACGCGGTTCGCCATTGCGCGGCAGTTCAGGTTTCAGGTGGCCCGGGCGCAATTGCAGGAACGGCTTGAGCCGCTCAGCCAAGGTCTTGCCGCGATTGGCTTGCAGGAGGATGCGCCGCAGCCCCTCATTGACGCCGATCGGGGCATCTGACGTGGTGTCCACGCCACCGGCGATACCGCTGTCGATCTGCCCGAGGGCAATCTTGTTGGCCACCAGCAGCGCCGCTTCCAGGCCGGTGCCACAGGCCTGCTGGATATCGTAGGCCGGCGTCTGCGGCGACAGGCGCGAACCGAGTACGCACTCCCGGGTCAGGCTCATGTCCCGCGAGTGCTTGAGTACCGCACCGGCCACCACTTCGCCCAGGCGCAGCCCGTGCAGGCGATAACGCTCGATCAGGCCCTCCAGGGCTGCGGTCAGCATCGCCTGGTTGCTGGCGGTGGCGTAGGCGCCGTTGGAGCGGGCGAAAGGGATACGGTTGCCGCCCAGGATCGCGACCCGGCGAGTTGAACGCATGCGTTTGCTCCTCCTGCAACAATTTGATCCGTACAGCCTAGGTGTTTTTGCCGCATTCGAACGACCTTGCCACAAACTTGGTCCACACTTGCAAGCTTGCCTTCTGGAGACCCGCACATGAGCGATCGCTATCTCGGCTTTGCCAACTCCCAGCTCGGGCGCCGCCTCGTCGATGCCCTTGGCCTGCCGCGCCCAGCGCCGCTGGAGCGCTGGCAGGCGGGCCGCCTGCGTCCGGTGGAGGGCGCGCTGGTGCTGGGTGGCGGGCCACTGGCGAATCAGGTCGAGGCCATTGCCCCGCGCCTGACCGAAACGCTGTTCAGCTTCAATGGCGACGGCTTGCAGGCCCCCGCTTGGGTCGCCGGCCTGGGGCCGAAGCTCAAGGCCGTGGTGTTCGACGCCAGCCATCTGTCCGACAGCGACCAGTTGAAACAATTGCGCGAATTCTTCCAGCCCCTGCTGCGCAGCCTCGCCCCGTGTGCCCACGTGGTAATCCTTGGACGTGCGCCTGAATCCCTTGACGACCCGATGGCCAGCGTCGCCCAGCGCGCCCTGGAAGGCTTCTGCCGTTCGCTGGCCAAAGAGCTGCGCAACGGCGCTACGGCGCAGTTGCTGTATGTGGCGACGGGCGCTGAAGCTCAGCTCGAGGGGGCCTTGCGCTTCTTCCTGTCACCCAAGAGCGCCTTTGTTTCCGGCCAGGTCCTGCGCCTGCAGGCCTGCGCAACCCAGGTCGAAGACTGGACCCGCCCGCTCGGTGGCCATCGCGCGCTGGTCACGGGCGCTGCACGCGGCATCGGCGCCGCCATCGCCGAAACCCTCGCGCGTGATGGCGCCGAGGTGATGCTGCTCGACGTGCCCCAGGCCCAGCAGGAGCTCGACGCCCTCGCCGCACGCCTGGGTGGCAAGGCCTTGGGCCTGGACATTTGCGCCAGCGATGCCGCCGCGAAACTGCTCGAAGCCCTGCCCGAGGGCATCGATATCGTCGTGCACAACGCCGGCATTACCCGCGACAAGACCCTGGCCAACATGACCCCGGAGTACTGGGACGCGGTACTGGCAGTCAACCTCAAGGCCCCGCAGGTACTGACCCAAGCCTTGTATGACGGGGGTGCGCTGGGCGACAACGCACGTATTACCCTGCTGGCGTCGGTCAGCGGTATCGCCGGCAACCGCGGCCAGGCCAACTATGCCGCGAGCAAGGCCGGCCTGATCGGCTTCGCCGAGGCCTGGGCAGCGAAGCTTGCCGAGCGCGGCGGCAGCATCAATGCGGTGGCGCCTGGGTTCATCGAAACCCACATGACCGCCGCCATGCCCATTGGCCTGCGCGAGGCCGGGCGGCGCCTGAGTTCACTGGGCCAGGGCGGGCGCCCGCAGGACGTCGCCGAAGCCATCGCCTGGCTTAGCCAGCCAGGCTCTGGCGCGGTCAACGGCCAAGTGCTGCGCGTCTGCGGCCAGGCCTTGATGGGGGCCTGAACATGAGCCGCCAATGGCAAGACCTGCACAGCCCGGACTCACGCGCCAGCCTCTACCTGCGCGCCGCCAGCAAACGCAAGATCAGCGGCGCTACCCTGCCCGCCGGCGGTCTGCGCAGCTTTATCCGAGTGCAGCCCGGCAACCTGGCGGCCTATCGTCGGCTCTGCCATTTCACCGACGATGGCCGCTTGCCTGGCACCTACCCACACATAATGGCGTTCACCCTTCAGCTGCAACTGCTGACCGCCCACGACTTCCCTTTTCCGTTGCTCGGGCTGGTGCACCTGCACAACCGCATCGACGTGCTCCGCCCGCTGGGTGGCATCGACGGGCTGCGCTTTGCGGTGTACGCCGACAATCTGCAAGCCCATGCCAAGGGCGGCACCTTTGACCTGGTCACCGAAGCCGAGGATGGCTTGGGCCTGCTGTGGCGCGAAACCAGCCGTATGCTGGTGCGTGGCCTGAAGATGGAGGGGCCGTTCGGCGAAAGCCAGGTAACCGAGCCCGCGGCGCTGCCGGAGGTCACCCGCTGGTATGCCGACAGTGATATCGGCCGGCGCTACGCCAAGGTCTGTGGTGACTACAACCCGATTCACCTGAGTGCCGTCAGCGCTCGCCTGTTCGGCTTCCCCAAGGCCATCGCCCATGGCATGTGGAGCAATGCCACGGCGTTGGCAGCCCTGCGCACGCATATGCCCAACAGTGGTTATCGCTTCGCGGTGGACTTCCGCAAACCGGTGCGCTTGCCATCGGAGGTTGTCCTGAGCGCCAGCGAAGCGGGGCCGGCGGGTGAATTGAGGCTGGACGGACAGGGTGGGGTGCTGCACATGGTCGGGCGCTGGGCCGTGCTCTAGCGCCCTGATTGCACTTGCTTTGCATCGGGCCTGGGCAGAAGCTATGCGGCATTAGGAGACCCAGATGAACCTGCAAGAACTCACCGAACGCCTGCATCGGATCCGCGACAACAATGACTGGCGCAGCTTCCACAGCCCGAAAAACCTTGCCATGGCGGCCAGCGTGGAAATGGCCGAGCTGGTGGAAATCTTCCAGTGGCTGAGCGAGGACCAATCGCGCCAGCTGCCCGCCGAGCAGCTGGCCCACGCCGGCCAGGAAGTCGGCGACGTGGTGCTCTACCTGTTGCTGCTGTGCAGCGAGCTGGGCCTGGACATGGAGCAGGTGGTGCGCGCCAAGCTGGCCGACAGCGAGAGGCGTTTCGCACGATGAATGACCGTCACTTCGACCAACTGGCCACACGCTTTGCCGAAAAGATCTATGGCGGTGCCAAAGGTGCCATTCGCCTAGCCGTGCTCCAGGCCGACCTGGCCGACGCGCTGCCCGACCGACCGTTGCGGGTGCTCGACATCGGCGCAGGCCTCGGTCACATGGCCTTGTGGCTGGCCCAGCGCGGGCACGATGTAACGCTGGCCGAACCCGCCGCGCCGATGTTGGAGGGCGCCCGGGCACGCTTCGCAGAAGCGGGCCAATCGGCAACCTTCATCCAGGCGCCCTGGCAAGAGCTGCTTGGCCAGCTCACCGAGCCTTATGACCTGGTGCTCTGCCACGCTGTGCTGGAATGGCTGGCCGAACCGCAGAGCATCCTGCCGGTGCTGCACCAGCTGACCAGCCCGGAGGGCTGGCTGTCGCTTGCGTTCTACAACCGCGATGCGCTGGTCTACCGCAACTTGCTCAAGGGCCATTTCCGCAAGTTGCGCAGCAACCGCCTGGAAGGTGAAAAGCAAAGCCTGACCCCGCAAAAACCGCTTGATCCACGGGAACTGAAGGCGCAACTTGAGGGGGTGTGGCACGTTGAAAGCGAGAGCGGCGTGCGCGTCTTCCATGACTACATGCCCAAGGAATTCCAGGACAAGGCCGAGTTGCTCGACCTGCTGGAAATGGAACTGGCCCACCGCCGTCACCCAAGTTTTGCCGGGCTTGGCCGCTACCTGCACTGGGTGTGCCGCCCCCGCTGATTGCGCCCTCCGGGAGGGATACATGCCGTACCGTCAGATGTGCCTGGCCCTGCTGCCGCTCGCCCTGGCCGCCTGTCAGGCCAGCAACCCCTACGTGGCCAGCAGCCGTCCGCTGCCGCCAGCCCCTGCGCAAGCGGCCAACTCCTTCGACGCCAGTGCCTACCCGGCGCCAACGCGTGACTATGGCCACTACCGCAGCTGGAGCTGGCGCGACGGCCAGCTGCCAAGCGGCAATGCCGACGCCGACCCGGCACAAATCGCCGACGCCGTCAGTGGTGCCCTCGACCAACATGGCCTGCGTCCTGCTCGCGGCGCCACCGGCGACCTGCTGGTGAGCGCCGACATGCGCCTGGAACGGCGCCTGCGCCAGGTGCGCGACTATGACTACTACGACCCGTATTACGGCCCGTACCCCTACGGCAGTGTCGGTTTCGGCGGCTACCGCAATGGTTACGGCGCCTACGGCAGCGTGCCGGTCGTACGCACCTACGAAGTGGAGGTGATGGTGGTGCGCATCGACCTGTTCGATGCCCGCAACGGCCAGCCGGTGTGGAGCGCCAGCGCTGAAAGCGGCAGCGACAAAGGCTCGCCGCGCGATCGCGAGACCGCCCTGCGCGAATCGGTTCACAAGGCGCTCAGCGGCTATCCTCCCAGTTAATGCCTAACGGAGAACCACCATGTTGCGCCGCCTCGTTCTACTGTCATTCGCGCTGCTGCTGGCCGCCTGCTCCAGCAACAACGTTCAGCAGGATTTCGATGCCAGCCGCGATTTCGCTGCCTACCGCAGCTGGGCATGGCAGGAACCGGGCCTGCAGTATCGCCCGGATGATCCACGCATCAAGAGCGACCTGACCGAACAACGCATCCGTGCCGCGGTCACCGACCAGCTTGACCAGCGTGGTCTGCGCCCAGCCCAGGGTAATGCCCGGCCTGACGTCACCGTCCGTGCCTACCTGATCGTCGAACAACGCCAGCAGCAGATCACCACCAACTATGGCGGGGCTTGGGGCGGCTACTGGAACGGCTATTGGGGCGGGCCGATGTACAACGAAACCCGCAGTGTCGATTACAAGGTGGCTACCATCCAGATCGACATGTTCGATGGCCGTGACGGCAAGCTGGTCTGGCGCGGCAGTGCCGAACAGATCATGAACAACTATCCGCCTAGCCCCGACGAGCGTAACAGCGCCATTCAGAAGACCGTTGCCCAGGTGCTCGGCAACTACCCTCCGGGCCGGGTCAAGTAAGCCAATCGCAGGGGGCCGCTTCGCGGCCCTTTTCGCGACACCGGACCGCACCTGCAACGACCTTTTTGCCGGTCGACCATGCCCGTTCGTCAGATCGCGTCTACCCTGATTAGGAAACCTGACTGATCGGGTAGCAGTGTTCAACGAATGGGAAAGGCGGCCTGCCGATGCAAAGCATTGTTCTTTTGATGTGGCTTGCCTTGTGCACCGAACAAGATATCCGCGAACGCCAGATCGCCAATATGCTGACCCTGGGTTTCGCCGCTGGCGCACTGGTCTGGCTGTTTGCCACGGGCCACTCATGGATCGGCGCCGATGCCAGCGACGCCGGCTGGGCCCTGGCCATTGTCATGCTGCTGACGCTGCCAGGCTACATGCTGGGCCGCTTCGGCGCCGACGACGTCAAGCTGATGGGGGCGCTGGCGCTTGCTACCAGCCCGCAATACGTGCTCGGCACCTTCATCGGAGCCGGGGTCAGCGTGGTGCTCTGGTTGCTGACCCGCAGGCGCCTTTGGACGCTGCTCAACCCCAAGGTGAAGAAGCGCCTGGCCACACTCACTGAACAAATGGGCGACAAACAAGCATTCGTGCCCTACGTGCTGGCAGGCTTTTTATTGACTGCCGTATGGATCCAATGAGCATTCAAACGGTCCGATCACTTGTACAAGACTTGTACAGAATCGCAGGGAGCGTCTATTTTTTAAGCTGCCAGTGCGTCTGGCTCGGGAGCCAGGGTCATTTACGAACAGGGAGTTGATCGTGACCAAGTCATTGAGTGATGTGAAAGTTCTGGTAGGGGATGACCAGCCGCTGATCGTCGAACAATTGTGTGAATTCCTTCTGTCCGAGGGCCACCCTTGCGTTGCGGCCCACTCCACCGACGAAGCCATCGAACGGTTCATCGCCGACGACACGATTGGCCTGGTGTTGTGCGACCTGCACATGCCCAAACGCGATGGCATCGAGCTCATGCAGGCACTGAAGGACATTGCCGGGCGCCAGCGCATGTTCGAAGCCATCATGCTTACCGGGCGCGCCGACAAGCAGGACGTGATCCGCGCCCTGCGTGAAGGTTTCGCCGATTACTACCAGAAGCCCATGAACTTCGACGAACTGCTCGAGGGCGTGCGCCGCCAGGAACAAGTGCTACTGGAGCGCAGATCCAATCTCCAGGACCTGGGCAACCTCAACCAGCGCCTGCAGGACCTGGCCGGTTCCATAGACGAGCTGTATCAGGACCTGGAAAAAGCCCGAGGCCAGGGCGTTCACCGTCGCGCCACCGATGTCGTGGAAGAGTCCGAAGGCGATCTGCCGGCAGCGTTCGAGAAGCTGTCTCCGCGGCAACTGGAGGTCGCCCGGCTGGTAAGCAAGGGCAAGACCAACTACCAGATTGCCTGCGAACTGGGGATCACCGAGAACACTGTGAAGCTGTATGTGTCGCAAGTGTTGCGTTTGACCCACATGCACAACCGCACCCAACTGGCGTTGGCGTTAACGCCAAGTTCGTCTCCTGTGCACCAGCGGTTTACCACGCACTGAGAGCCTCCCAGGCGTTCCATGAGGCCGGTATCGCCTGGATTCACTCCAACCGGTAGTTGAAGCTCACCGTCCAGCGTGGGCTTCTGCTCATGCTGTCCAAGGCCACATCGGCCAGTGGCTTGGCCACCTCCAGCGCCACATTGCCGTACCGCCCCTCCCCCAGCCGCACACCCAACGCCACGGAACGCATCCTGGCATCTTCGAGTGGTCCGCCGTTGTACCAGGCCTGCGCAGCATCCAGCAGCACATACGGCTGCATCAGCCGCACCCAGCCAGCGCCACGCTTAATGCTGTAGTTCAGCTCGTAGGCGACACCCCAGCCCTTGTCACCCGCCGCCTGATCCTGCGGATAGCCATGACCGAAATGCTGCCCGCCGAAGACCGCATGCTCGCTGTCGGGCAGCCGGTCATCGGTCCAGTACAAGGCGCCTGACAGCACGCCCTGCCAGCGTTGCGACAGCGGGTCGCTCTGCAACCCGGCCACGCGAAAGCGCAGGAAGTCCAGGTCGTAATCCGCATCGGTGCGAGCGCCCAGGTAATCCAGCCCCTGATACACCCCGGCGCTGACCCAGCGAAACCGCCCGGCCTCGACCTTGCGCCAGTCGCCTTCGAACGACAGCGCACGTACAGAGGTGTCGATGCGTGCCCGGCCACCGTTGAGCGCTTCGTCATGCTCACTGACCGCATACACATGCCCTGTCATCGCCAGCCATTCATCGGCCGTGACGATCACCGGTTGGCCAAGCCCGATTGCATAACGCTCGCTTTCTATCCGCCGGAAGAATTGCGAACCATGCACCGCACGCACAGGTGTGCCCGGCTCGCTGCGGTAGCGAGCGGCTGAAAGCAGCAGCTGGCTGCCTTGTGCATCCAGGTGCTGGCTGTAATCCAGGCGCTGGTAATGGCTGTGGTCATCACCCGGTGGCAGCAACACGCTGGCCGTCAACTGCTCGGCAAAACGCGTCTGGGCATTGCTGGACACCTTGAACAACCCCTGCGGGCCATCGCGGCTGCCATCGCTGAACGCCACTGCCATATCGAAGGTCTTGCGCCAGGCCCGCACGGTAAGCTGCGCGGCCCCATCACTGTGCTCCGCCCGACCCAGGTCAGCCTGCAAGGTCACACCGGGTATGCGCTGGGCCAGGCCGATGAAGCGGTCGAGCGTCGCCCGGGTCAGAGGGCGTTCCGCCCGCAAGTGCTCCAGCAGCGCCTCGAGGTAGGCGCCAGCGGGCCCGACATCGCCTTGCCGTCGAACGTCGTGGACATACCCCTCGACCAGCACGACCTGCACGCGACCATCGGCAAAATCCTGATCCGGCAGGTAGGCCTGCGATAGCAGGTAGCCGTCGCGCTGGTAGCGCTGGGTCAGGCGCTCGGTGAACTGCTGCAGCTCGCCAACACTCACTTCACGGCCAATCAAGGGTTGGTAATGCTCGCGCAATTCGCTCAACGGGTAGACTGTCCCGCCCTCGAAGCGCATCTTGTGCAGCACGAAACGCGTCGCCCGTGGCGGCGTCCCGGTGGCGATCATGGGCGGCGCCAGGTGCAGGTCCGCAGCACGGGGGCGGTAGGCATCGATCGGCAGGTTCGCGCTGGGCAGGCGGCGCTCGTATTCATGGCCGTCGAGAAACACCGGCAATGGCTCGGCAAGCAGCAGACTGGCCCAGGGCGACAGCAGCAGGGGCATCAGCAGAAGACGCATAGGTCGCTCCACAATCCCTTGGGTACCGGGGCGTCGCCGGCCTCACCCGTCACGTGCAAGCGTAGGTGCTGCCCTTGTAAACGTCGAACCCTACTCGTTGACCTGGAACGCCACCCGCGCGGTTTCTCCACTTTCGTCCAAGGCACTGATCTCGAACTGCCCGGCCTGGTCGAACCGCACCAGCATGCTGCCCTGCCCTTCGCTTTCACCCAGCGGCTGGCCGTTGAGGAACCACCAGCGCCGCCCGCCACCGCCGAGGGCAGACACATGCAACTGCAAGGGTTCGCTGCTGGTGACTGGGCGCCGCAGGTGGTCGCCGGGGCGCACGCCGACGATCGACAGCGGCGGCGCGCTGGCCGGTACCTGTGGCGGGCAGCTCGGGTCCACCGCCGGCAGCCGCGCTGCACGCCGCTCGACGCGTGGCAACCAAGGTTCAAGGGGCGCTGGCCACAAAGCGATGTCGAGCGCCTTGGCCCCGGGGCAACTGCCGTCCACGCGCAGGCCCTGGGTATTGACCCAGATGCTTTCGCGCAGCCCCAGGCCAAGCGGCTGGTCGGCGGCCTGCAAGGTGGGAGGCGTGGTGCCATCGAGGGTCCAGGCAAAGCGCTGGCGCCGGCAGTTCGGGTCCTGCCGGTTCATGGGCTGGCCCAGCGGCCAGCAGATGGCAGCCACACCAACACTGTCCGGCACGCGTTCCACTGGCAGCCGGATGCCTCGCTGGCTGTCGCGGTTGCTCAGCAGGTCATGCACTTGCAGCATCAGCGGGGCCGCCGAGGCCAGGCCGAACTGCCCGGGCACGGGCGTGCCATCGGGGCGACCGATCCAGACACCGATCAGGTAGCGCGGCCCGACGCCGATCGACCAGGCATCGCGGAAGCCATAGCTGGTGCCGGTCTTCCAGGCCAATTGCGGCCGCTGTACCAGTTCGGCATGCGGGTCACGGTCGGGCCGCGCCTGGCCACTGAGGATGCGCCGGATGATCCAGGCCGCGCCTGGCGACATCAACTGGCGCTCCAGCAAGGGATCCTGCGGTTGCAGGCGTACCTGCGCACTGTTGCCACCCCGGGCCAGTGCCGCATAACCGCCTACCAGGTCCTCCAGACGGCTGCCGGCACCGCCCAGAATCAATGCCAGGTTGGGCTCGGCCAATGGCGGCAGCGCCAACGGCACGCCGGCCATGCGTAACTGCGCGGCAAAGCGCTTGGGGCCATAGGCTTCGAGCAATTGCACCGCTGGCAAGTTGAGCGACAGCGCCAGCGCTGAACTGGCGGAGACCGGGCCGCTGAAGCCCATCGAGAAATTGCCGGGGCGATAGTCGCCGTAGCGCCGCGGCACATCCTGCAACAGCGATTCGGAGTGGATCAGGCCATCATCCATGGCCAGACCGTAAAGAAACGGCTTGAGCGTCGAGCCGGGCGAGCGTAATGAGCGGACCATGTCGACATGGCCAAAACGGCGCTCGTCGTTCAGGTCGATCGAGCCCAGGTAAGCGCGTACCGCCATGGTCTGGGCCTCGACCACCAGAATCGCCGCCGAGGTGCGCTCCGGCAAGCGCGCCCGCCAACCCAGCAACAGGTCTTCCAGGCGTCGTTGCAAGGAGGCGTCGAGGGTAGTACGAATCAACGTCGGGCTGTCAGCGGTGTACAGCCGCCGCGCCAGCAACGGAGCCAGCGCGGGTTCCTGACGCGGGGCCAGCAGCAATGGTTCCTCAACCGCCTCCTTGATCTGTTGCGCCGGCCACACCTGGTACTCGTCCAGGCGCTGCAACACCTTGTCGCGGGCGCGTTGGGCACGCGCCGGGTGGCGGTCCGGGCGCAAGCGGCTCGGTGCCTGCGGCAACACGGCCAGCAGGGCAGCTTCGGCGGGTGTCAGCTGCTGTGGCGACTTGCCCAGGTAAGCCCAGCTGGCCGCTGCCACGCCCTGCAAGGTACCGCCGAACGGCGCACGGTTCAGGTAGATCTGCAGGATTTCGCGCTTGGACAGGTGCCACTCCAGTTGTGCAGTGCGCCACAGCTGCCGCAGCTTGCCGGCCAAGGTGCGATCATGCGGGTCGAGCAGACGGGCAACCTGCATCGACAACGTGCTGCCGCCGGACACTACCCGCCCACCGCGCAGGTTGAGCCAGACCGCCCGCGCAAGCGCCAGCGGGTTGACCCCCGGGTGCTGGTAGAACCAGCGGTCTTCGTAGGTCAACAGGGCCTGCAGGTAAAGGGGCGAAATATCCTCCGGGCTGACCGGATAGCGCCATACCCCATCGGCATCGGCAAAACGCCACAATGGTGTGCCGTCTTCAGCCAGCACCACCCTTGCCAGGTCGTTGCCCGGCAACGGTAGCGGCCAGATGCGGTCGGCCAGCCACAACAGGCCGAGCAACACCAGGATGCTGACCGCGGCAGCACGCACGAGCCTTCCCGCTCGGGTACGCGGCCGCGCTAAGCTTGCCATCGGGAACCCACCTGGCCAGGTAATGGCCAAAGGCTTGGGAACGGCAAACGTGCCGATTCGTTCATCAGGAAGCAACTATGCATGTAGAAGGTTTTTTCGAGTGGCTTGGCCAGGCACTGGGGTCGTTGATCCGCTTCATCGTCGACGCCTTGAGCGGCCTGTTCAACCTGCTGGCCAACGCCGGGGGCAATTTCATCGATGGCCTGGCACGCACATTGGGCATGGACACCTCGCTGCTCAGCATCCTCGCCCTGATCATCGGCCTGATGCTGCTGTACTCGGCGATCCGCGCCTTCATGCGTGCCTCGATCATCCTCGGGATCATCTGGCTGGTGTTGGGGTTGTGGGTGATGAGTTGGGTCATTCACTGATTGTAGGAGCGGCCTTGTGTCGCGAATGGGCTGCATAGCAGCCCCGGCAATTTCAGCTGCCTGGCTGAGATCCAGGGGGCGCTTCGCACCCCTTTCGCGACGCAAGGCCGCTCCTACAAGGTCCGCGAAGCCTTAACGTGCTTTCACCGTCATCTCTCCTTGCCCATCCCCCACCGCCTGCAGATTCGGCCGGTACATCGACTCCACTTGTGGCGGCGGCACCCGGTAGGTGCCCGGGGTCACCGCACGCGCCAGGTACAACAGGTGCGTGGTGCCATAGCCGTCGAGCTTGAGGGCCGCCACGTAGCGGTCATCACGGTACTCCTGGTGCACCACGCTGGCGTTCTGCATCGACTCGCGCCACTGCTTCACCGCGCTGCTGGCGTTGTCCAGGCTGGCAGCGCTCTGGGCCAGGTTCTGGTTCTCCAGCTCCAGGCCAGCAGGCAGCAGGTCAACCACCAAGGCATCCGGCACGCGATCGCTGGTCTTGAGCGCCAGGTGCACCAGCACCAGGTCGCCACTGCGCAGGTTATGCAGGTCCAGCGGCTGGCCATTCATGCCCAGGTAGTCGCGGCGAATCTCCATGCCGTTGCCACCGGCAGCAGGCGCCTGGCGTGGATAGCCCGACAGGGTCAGTTGCTGGTAGAGCGTTTCGCTGCCCTCGTTCTGCACAGTCAGAGGCGAGGCCAGCAACGGCCCCTCGAGCTTCATGCCGGCCTCGACATCATTGAACTCACGCACCTCACCGGCACTGTCCAGGCGCGCCTTCCACGGCGCTTCCGGCTTGCCAAGCAGCCCTCGGCCGGCCAGGTACAAGGCATTGCGTTCCTGGGTCGACAGCCAACGGTTGGCCGCCAACTCGTCCGACAGGGCGAACAGGCGCTGGTCGACCTGGTTGCTGGCCAGCTTGCTTTCCTGCAGCAGCGCCAGGATCAGCGCCTGGTCGCGCAGGCTGCTGCCATAGTCCGCCATCCAGCCCTTGCTGCGGCTGATGCCCAGGCCCGCCTGCAGCGCCTGCTCGGCACGCGGCTTGTCGCCCATGGCATCCAACGCTACCGCCAGTTGCACCAGCGGCAGGCCGGAGCGGGCATCGGCGCGGCGCTCGAACAGGCTGCGCAGGGCACCCAGCGGTGCTTGCTGGCTGCGCGACAGCACCAGCGCAGCATAGGCTTGTACGGCAAAGCGGGTGTGCTCGGCATTTTCGCTGTAGTCGACTTCGATGAGATTGCGCTCCTGCAGGTAGCGCAACAGGCGTTCGCTGGCCTTCTTCAAGGCCTCGGCCGGCACGCCGTAGCCTTGGTCGCGGGCTCGCAGCAGGAAGTCGGTGACATAGGCGGTCAGCCAGTACTCTTCTTCACTGTCCGAGCTCCACAGGCCAAAGCTGCCGTTGTAGCGCTGCATGCCCAGCAGATGCTCGATGCCCATCTCGATCTTGCGCTTGCGCACCTCGGCCGGCTCGCCCTTGATGCCCAGGCGTTTCAGGCTTTCGGCATCAGCGTACAGCGACGGGTAAAGGCCGCTGGTGGTCTGTTCCAGGCAGCCGTAAGGATAGGCTTCGAGGGCGCGGATCTGTTCGGCGAGGTTCAGGGGCGGGCGGCTCGACAGCGCCAGGCTGGCTTCAAGGCCGGCTGGCTCGAAGGCGGCCAGGTCGCTTTCCGGCAGGGTCCATGGCTGGTCCTTGAGGGCCACACGGTAATGCTTGAGCAGCGCCGGGTAGGCCGGGCGCACGCCCAGCGTCCATTCGCGTTCGAAGGTGTTTGCCGGTTCACCTGGCAGTTGCAGGCCATTGACCCGCACCCGCACCTTGCCCTGCCCCAGGCCACCTTGGGCCTGCACCGGGATGAGCAGCGTGCTGCGCTGGCCTTCGGCCAGGGCGACAGTCTGCTGGGCGCTGGCCGTCAGGCTCAGCTGGCCCTCGGCGAGGATCTCGACACTCAGTTGCTGGGCACGCCCCGACAGGTTGGCCAGGTCCAGCGCCAGGCTGGTGCGGTCACCACCCGCCAGGAAGCGCGGCGCCGACAGCTCGGCGATCAGCGGCGCGGCCACCACCGTCTTGCCTTCGGCCATGCCGAAGTGCTCGTCGGTCCAGGCCTGGGCCATCAGCCGCAACTCGCCATTGAAGTCCGGAATATCGACGCTCGCCTCGCCTTCCCCCTGGTCGTTCAGGGTCACCGGCAGGCTTTGCTGGGCAACGATGGTCACCGTGGTGTTAGGGCGCTTGCCACCCTTGGCCATCGCCGCGTCACCGCCGAAGGCCAGGCTGGCCAGGCGGCCCTGGCCGGCCTCGATCAGCTGGCCGTAGATATCCAGCTGGTCGGCACCGTAGGCCTTGCGACCGAACAGGCTGGCGAACGGGTCGGGGGTCTTGAAATCGGTGATGTTGAGGATGCCCACGTCGACGGCCGACAGCAACACGTGCACCTGCTTCGGCACGCTGCCGTCGGCATTGGCGGCCTTGATCTTCACCGTCAGCGGCTGCTTGGGCCGCATCTTTTCAGGCGCCTGCAGGCTGACCGCCAGCTTGCGCTCGGCCCGCGCCAGTGGCAGGTGCAGCACGCCGACGGCGCGCTTGGGCGTGGCATTTGCCTTGCGTTCACCCGGGCGGATCACCAGCGCGCTGATGTACAGGTCGTGGCGCGCCCACTGCTTGTCCAGCTGCACATCGAAAGTCTTGCCATCGGCGGGCACCTCGATTTCCTGCCACCACAGCGGGCCATCGCTGGACTCGATCATCAGGTAGCCGCTGCCGGCCGCAGGTGGGGTCACGGTGACCTTGGCGGTTGCGCCGTCGGCGTAAGCCGGTTTGTCCAGCGCCAGCTTCACCTGGTCTGGTCGCACTGCGCCGCCTTCGGCGTTGTCCTGAGCGCTGTATCCGGCCCAGAAGCGTTCGCTGGAAACCAGCCCGGTCTCAGGGTCTTCGACCTCGACCCGGTACGGGCCCCATTCCACCTGGAAGCTCAATTTGGCAGTGGAGCCGGCCTTGACGTTGACCGTCTCCTCACTCTGGGTGAGGAATTTCTCGTTGTAGTCGTAGCTCCAGCCATCGCTCTGCGAGTAGTTCCAGTAGTAATCGCGACGCTCACGGATCAGGCGCACCTTCAGGTCATTGGCGGCGAGCTTGTTGCCTTTACGGTCGGCCACGAGCACCTCGAATTCGACCGGCCCGTCGCTGTCGGTTTCCTCGCCGTCAAACAGGCCGCGCAGGCCGGGCAAGCGCTCGGCAGGCCAGATCGGCTGTTCGAGGCGGCGGGTGATCGGCCGGCCGCCGGACTCCTGCAGGCTGGCCTGTACGGTCAGCTGCAACGGCGAGCGTGCTTCGGCCCAATGGCTCTCGATATCGACCACGGCCTTGCCGGCCTGGTCGAGGGTGACTTCGTCGAGTTCCAGGTCCTGGGCCAATTCGGTTTCGGTCACGGAGCCGAACTGGTAGCCCGGCAGCGCCGGCACCGCTTCGCGCAGCGGGCGCACATAGGCTTGGCCACTCAGGCGATTGCCGGCGGCAGGCGCACCGTAGAGGTAGCGGCCATTGACCAGGATGCGCGCATCCTGGTCGGGCGATAACGGCGTATCGCTGCCTTTGAGCTCAAGCGCCAGGCGCTCGGGGAGGAAGTCCTCGACCAGGAATTCGTAAACCTGCTTGCGCCCGCCACCCAGATCGAGCAGCAGTTGCCAACGGCCAGTCGGCGCCTCCGTGGCCAGCTGCAACTGATATTGATACAGACCACTGGCGTCAGCTTCCCAGACGAACTTGCGGCTGACCTGCTCATCCGGGCGGCGCACCTCGACGCTGACCGGCTGGGCCTTCACCGGCTTGCCATCCTGGTCGCGCAGCAAGCCGTTGAGCAGCACCGTTTCACCCGGGCGGTAGAGGTCGCGCGGGCCGAAGATGAAGAATTGCAGCGGGTTGGCCTGGGGGCCGGTGATGTCGAACTCGGCCAGGTCCAGGGCCGCGGTGTTCAGCCGCAGCAGGGTGGTGTGCACGCCTTGGGTAGCGATCAGCGTATCGGCCTTGGCCGTGATCGGCAGTTGGGCATGGCCGGCGCCATCGGTCTTGGCCTGGGCCAGCAGCTTGCCCTTGTCGTCATGCAGTTCGAGGTTGACGTCCTTGAGCGCCTTGCCGCCTTCCAGGGCCTGGGCGAACACATCCAGGCGGTCACGGTAGCGGTGGGCGGATACGCCGATGTCGCTGAGGGTGAACAGCGTCGCCGGCTGTGAGTAGTCATAGGTACCCGAGGCGCGCATCACTGCCAGGTACACACCGGGCTCCTGCAGCGGCTTGATGCCTGCAATCGGCAGCAGCACGGTCTCGCGGGTGTTGCGCGCCGGGTTCAGGTCGAAGCGGCCGCTGTAGACCAGCTCAGCCATGTCCAGGGTTTCCTTGGACTGGTAGTAGTACAGGCTGCTGTTGCGGCCCCAGTTGGCGAGGAAGGTCGAGAGCATCTCTGGCTTGACCCGGAAGAACTCGACATCGACCTTCGGCACGTTCAGCGCGATCACCGGCAGCCCTTCGGCCAGGCGCGTGGGTAGCAACGAACCGCGGCTGGCGAAGCCGACAGTGGCTTGCATGTCGCGGGTTTCCAGGCGGCTCACGGATTCACTGTCGAGCTTGTTGCCGTTGACGGCCAGCAGGCCCTTGTCGACGGTCAGCACCAGCTTGCGCTGCGGCTCGAGGTGGCGCAGGCGCAATTCCATCTGGTTGTCGGAGAGTTCCCAGGCACCATCGACCTTGCCTTTGACCGTATCGACCAGGTGCACCTTGGCGGCGAAGTCCTGCTTGGCGTCCAGCGGGGCCGAGAAGCTGATCGACAGGGTACTGGCGCCATCGAGTTGCACTTCAGAGACGTCCAGCACGCTGAGCTCGCGCCCCTCGTAGCGTTTGGCGAGGACGGCAGGGTCTTCACGCTTGGCCACGGGGGCCTCGACCGCAGCGCTTGCGGCCGGTTTGTCGGGGGACGCGGGCTTGCCCGGCGTCGAGGAATCACAGGCACTGAGCAGGGCCAGCGCGCAGGCCAGCAACAATCCTTTGTTGAGCATGGAGTGGTAACTCTTTGGCAGCGTGTACGTAAGGGCAGCAACTATAGCGCAACAGTGGACGTGGGACTTTCACCGATGCGGCAAGTGAGACCCTGTTCGCGCGGATTGGTTGCCTGGCCGTTACAATGCGCCCAGTCGAATACTGGGGCCGCTTTGCGCCCCTTCGCGGGCAAGCCCGCTCCCACGGGTACAGCGATAGTCTTGGGGGAGCGGGCTTGCCCGCGAAGGGGCGCAAAGCGGCCCCCGCAGCCTCAGGAATCGCAATGTCGCAACTGTCCACCGACTGGCAGCACCGCCCCACCCACCGCAAGGTCTGGGCCCTGGCAGCGCCCATGATCCTCTCCAACATCTCGGTGCCGCTGGTGGCGCTGGTCGACAGCACCGTGATCGGCCACCTGCCCCACGCCCACCAGCTCGGAGCGGTGGCGGTGGGCGCCACGCTGTTCACTTTCATGGTTGGCCTGATGGGTTTCCTGCGCATGGGCTCCACTGGCTTCGCTGCACAGGCCGCCGGGCGTGCCGACGGCACGGCGCTGCGCCAGGTACTGGTGCAGGGGCTGCTGCTGGCCGTGGCCTTCGCGCTACTGATCGGCCTCCTTGCCCTGCCCTTCAGCCAGCTGGCCCTGCACGCTATGCAACCGAGCGAGGCGTTGCAGCAAGCCACCGAAGACTTTTTCCATACCCGGTTGCTCGGCCTGCCGGCAGCGCTGGCCAGTTATGCGCTGGTCGGCTGGTTCCTTGGCACACAGAACGCTCGAGCGCCACTGGCGATACTGCTGACCACCAACCTGCTGAACATCGCCCTCAACCTGTGGTTCGTACTAGGCCTGAACTGGGGCGTGCTGGGTTCGGCACGGGCCTCGGTGGTCGCCGAATGGTGCGCTGCGTTGCTCGGCCTGGCCCTGACCCGGCCAGCCCTTCGTGCCTACCCCGGGCAGATCGCCTGGGCTGCGCTCAAGCGCTGGCAGGCGTGGCGGCCATTGCTGGCGGTGAACCGCGACATCTTCCTGCGCAGCCTGGCGTTGCAGCTGGTGTTCCTGCTGATCACCGTGCAGGGCGCACGACTGGGCGAAGCCACGGTGGCGGCCAACGCCCTGCTGCTCAACGGGCTGCTGCTCACCGCCTACGCCCTCGATGGCCTGGCGCATGCCGTAGAGGCACTGTGCGGGCACGCCATTGGTGCGCGGGACCGGGATACCTTACGCCGCTCGCTGGTGGTGGCTTGTGGGTGGTCGTTGATCACCAGCCTGGGGTTTGCCGGCTTGTTCCTGCTGGGCGGGCATCTGTTCATCGACTTGCAGACCAATATCGATAGCGTGCGGGCGGCGGCCTACCCGTACCTGCCATATCTGGCGCTGCTGCCGTTGATTGCGGTGTGGAGCTACCTGCTCGACGGGCTGTTCATCGGCGCGACCCGGGCACGGGAGATGCGCAACACGATGGTGCTGTCGGTGCTGATTGCGCTGCCCCTGGGTTTAGTCATGAGCGGGTTTGGCAACCACGGGTTGTGGTTGGCCTTTCTCGGGTTCATGGCGTTGCGGGCGGCAACGTTGGGGTGGGTTGGCTGGCGATTGCAGGCAAGAGGGCGCTGGATTCAATGAAGTCGGGGCCGCGTTGCGGCCCCTATCGCGACACAAGGCCGCTCCCACAAGGTCCGGCGTAGTCCGATCAATGTGGGAGCGGCCTTGTGTCGCGAAATGAGGGCGAAGCCCTCACCTGCTGACTCACAGCCACACACAATCCCAATGTGGGTACTCACCTGCACGCTTGACCAGCCCGGCACGAATCGGGTTAGCAATGATGTAGCGAGCCACCACCTTCACATCCTCTTCGCGACGCAAGGCCCGATCGTGAAAACTGGGTTGCCAGATGTGACGACGGTCAGCACCTGCTCGATAGAGCGCACAGCTGCTTCGCGATTTGAATGCACACATCAGATCACTGAGATCGACGTCAGCCAGTTCGATCAACCAGTGCAGGTGGTCTGGCATCAGCACCCATGCAAGAGATCTGCAGGCTTTATCCTCATCACATTTGCGTAATTGCCGGATCACTGTTCTGGCCAAGCGAAAATCACTGAACAGCGGGATACGATCTCGCGTGTTGGTGGTAATCAAATAAAGGTGTTGGGATGCTGACCAGCGGCCTCGCCGCAACAGATTGGAGCTAGGACTTTCCATGTCACTCTCCTTTGAACATTGCATTCAAAGGTAGACGCGGTGGAGCTGAGCCTTCAGAGAGGTTCATTACCGCGTGTGAACTCGGTGAGGGCTTCGCCCTCATTTCGCGACGCAAGGCCGCTCCCACAAAAAAGCCGTACAGCGGTTGCAGGAGCGGCCTTGGCGATCACGACGACAGGTAGGACGAGCGAGTCAGGCCCAGGCGCAGCGCATCGAGGAACTGGGTCCGCTCACGTGCGCTGATCTTGGCGCTGGCCACCTTGTCGCGGTAGTGAGTCATCAACTCCTCCGGCGACAGGTGCACGTAGCGCAGCATGTCTTCGATGGTGTCATGGGTCTCGATACCGGCGTGGTACACGCTGCCATCGGCATTCTGGTAGATGTTCACCGAGTCGGTGTCACCGAACAGGTTATGCATGTCGCCCAGGATTTCCTGGTAGGCGCCGACCAGGAACACACCCAGCAAGTAATCCTCGCCTTCCTTGACTGCGTGCACCGGCATGCTGGTCTCGATGCTCTGCTCGTCTACGTACTGGTTGATCTTGCCGTCGGAGTCGCAGGTCAGGTCCTGCAGTACCGCACGACGCATCGGCTCTTCGTCCAGGCGGTGCAGCGGGATGATCGGCAGTACCTGGCCGATGGCCCAGGTGTCCGGCAGGCTCTGGAACACCGAGAAATTGCAGATGTACTTGTCGGCCAGCTTGTCGTTCAGCTCGTCCAGCACCTGGCGGTGCGAGCGCTGGCGGGCCTTAAGCGAGTTGTGCAGGCGCCGGCACACGGCGAAGTAGCATTGCTCGGCCAGGGCCTTCTCGGCCAGGCTGATCTTGCCGTCGGCATACTGCGCCGCCACATCGCCCATGTAGTGGGTGGCGCGCCAGTAGGTTTCGGTGACCATTTCGATATCGGTCGGGCCAAGCAGGTCGACCAGCCATTGCACGGTCTCTGGCAGGGCTTCCTTGTTGTCGATGGTCGGCACGTCGTCGTTGTGCTTCTCGACGTCAGTCACCTGGATCACCAGCATCGCGTGGTGCGCGGTCAGCGAGCGACCGCTCTCGGAGAAGATGTGCGGGTGCGGCAGGCCCTGCGCGTCGCAGAACTCCTTGAGCATGCCCACCACCACGCCGGCGTAGTCGTCCATGTCGTAGTTGATCGAGCTGGCGTTACGCGAGTGGGTACCGTCGTAATCCACGCCCAGGCCACCGCCGACGTCGATATGGTCGACCGGCAGGCCCAGTGCACGCAATTCGCCATAGTAGCGGATGGCTTCCTTGAAGCCGTGCTGGTAGTCGGCCAGGTTGGCGATCTGCGAACCCATGTGGAAGTGCAGCAGGCGGATGCCCTGGTCCAGGCCCGCATCGCGGAAGCGCTGCACCACCGAGATCAGCTGGGCGGCGGACAAACCGAACTTGGATTTCTCGCCCCCGGTGTCGGCCCACTTGCTCGACGCCAGCGACGACAGGCGCACGCGCAGGCCGACCTGCGGCTTGACCTTGAGATCGGCAGCCTCGTCGATCACCAGGGCCACTTCCGACTCTTTCTCGATGACGATGAACACGTTGTGGCCGAGCTTCTGGCCCATCAGCGCCAAGCGGATGAACTCGCGGTCCTTGTAGCCGTTGCAGACGATGGTGCCGCCCTTCGGCGCTAGCGCCAGCACGGCCAGCAGCTCAGGCTTGGAACCGGCTTCCAGGCCGATCGAGACGTTCTGCGTGGCGATGATGTTTTCCACCACCGCTTCCTGCTGGTTGACCTTGATCGGGTACAGCGCAGTGTACTGGCTCTGGTATTCCAGGCGCGCGATGTTGGCATCGAAGGCACCGGTCAGCTGGCGCACGCGGTCCTGCAGGATGTCGGGGAAGCGCACCAGCAGTGGCAGCGACAGGCCGCTCTGACGCAGCTCGTCGACCTGCTCGAACAAGTCGATCGGCGCGCTGCTGGGGCCGTTGGGGCGCACTTCGACGCGCCCGGCTTCATTGATGGCGAAATAACCAGCGCCCCAATGGCGGATGCCATAAACACTGCGGCTGTCGGCCACGGTCCATTGGCTACCATCGTCTTTGCGTGTGCGTCGTACGGACATTGAAGTCCCCTATAGATAAGTCGAAGACACTGCCCCGCAAGGAGGCGGGCGCAGTGTAAAAGCCGAAAATGACGATTCGTCCGTGCCCTGGGTAGACCCGGATCACGGGAACGAGTTTAGAAAGCGTTGGGCAAAAAATCGCCTGGGCGTATCAGCCGCCGGACTTTTTCGCCTTGAAGCCCTGCTTGATCAGCTCAGCGATCAGCAGCTCGACATGGTCGCCCTGGATCTCGATGACCCCATCCTTCAGCGCACCGCCTGTACCGCAGCGACGCTTGAGGGTGGTGGCCAGCTCCTTGAGCTGGTCGAGCGGCAGCGGCACGCCGGTCACGGTCGTCACGGTCTTGCCGCCACGCCCCTTGCTTTCACGACGCACACGGGCGATGCCGTCACCTTCAGGGATGACGTGCTGCTTGCAGATGCAGGCGTCCACCGGCTGGCCACAATCGGGGCAGTGCCGACCGGCATCGGTGGAGTAAACGAGACCGCCAAGGGCGGCGAAGGAAGAAGCTTTCTTGGCCACTTTTGTTCCTCTGTGCTGAGGACAAAAACTGGTCGTGCCTTAAGGTTGAGGCCGACCGCGAAGCCCCACTCTGGCAGGGGCGGCGCTACTGCTGCAGGAATTGCGGCAGCCCGAAAAGGGCGCGCAGTGTAACGATAAATCAAGCCCTTGCTAAGTACTGGAATGCGCCATTTTGCGAATGTTTTGCGACTATTCGCGGGCACGCCCGCTCCCACAAGGGCTGTGCCGTACTTGAGACCGGCGCTGTACCTGTGGGAGCGGGCGTGCCCGCGAAAGGGCCGGGACAGCCAAAACAACTATCCCAGGCTGGCCTTGTAGCGCTGCAATGCGGCCAGCGAGTCCGGGCAATACGGCTTTT
The DNA here is from genome assembly GCF_002759075.1 of Pseudomonas sp. 382. NCBI lineage: Bacteria > Pseudomonadati > Pseudomonadota > Gammaproteobacteria > Pseudomonadales > Pseudomonadaceae > Pseudomonas > Pseudomonas sp. 382. Next base: position 201,745 of record NZ_PEMX01000006.1, on the reverse strand, counting down.
TCAGGCTTTCCTGCTCGGCCTGCTCAAGGCTGATGAATTTCGCCTCGATCACCTCTTCCGACTGCAACCGCAGTGGCGCATCCGACACCGCCGAATACACCGCGCACCACAGGTGGTTGTCCGGCATATCGAAATAGAACCGCTCATGGAAACGCAGCTCGACGCCTTCGATACCCAGCTCCTCGGCCAGCTCACGGGCAGCCGAGTCGTCATACGCCTCCCCTGCCGTCACCATGCCACCGGCCGCCACGTCCCAATACCCCGGGTACAGCGCCTTGCTCAGGGCACGCCGGTGCACACACAGCTCACCGGCACTGTTGAACAACAGGATGAACGTGCAGCGGCCGATCAGGCCACGCTCGCGCAGCTCGGCCCTGGGCAGCGCGCCAAGCACCTGGTCGGCTTCGTCGACCCAGGTGACCAGTTCACGGTCGGAAGCCGCCCGGTGGGCGGCCTCGTTGGCGCTGATGGCCATGCTCAACCCTGCGACAGCAACTGACGCAGGTCGATGACCGCAGCGTTGGCCCGGGAAATGTAGTTGGCCATGACCAGCGAGTGGTTGGCCCACATGCCGAAGCCGCTGCCATTGAGCACCATCGGGCTCCACAGCGGCTCCTGCGAGGCTTCCAGCTCACGGATGATCTGGCGCACGCTGACGGTGGCGTTCTTCTTCGCCAGCACGTCGGCGAAGTCGACTTCGATGGCTCGCAGCAGGTGCGACAGCGCCCAGGCCTGGCCACGGGCTTCGTAGAAGACGTTGTCGATCTGCAGCCATGGGGTTTCCACCAGTTCTTCATCCACCTGTGGCGCCTGGCCGGCAACGACCGACTCGGTCTTCAGGGTGGTGTTGAGCTTGACCCGTCCAACGCTGGCCGACAGGCGCTGCGACAGCGAACCCAGCCGGGTGGCCACGTCACCCAGCCAGTTGTTCAGGTTGTCGGCACGGGTATAGAAGATCGCGCCCTTGTCGCCAGCGGCCAGACGGGTCTGGTAACGGGTCAGCGACTTGATGCCCTCTTCGAATTCCGACTCGCTCGAAGGCAGGATCCAGCTCTTGTTATCGAAGTTGAAGCGCGGCTCGGCCTTGGCCAGGTCGGCATCTTCGGTGGACTGCGACTGCGAACGGGCAAAATCCTTGCGCAGGGCACGGGACAGGTCACGCACCTGCACCAGCACGCCGTACTCCCAGCTCGGCATGTTGTCCATCCACAGGCCCGGCGGGAAGCGGTCGTTGGAAATGTACCCGCCCGGCTTGTTCAGCAAGGTGCCGGCCACGGTCTTGAGGGTTTCGATGGTGGTGTAGCCGACCACCATCTGCTGGCCGCTGCGCTCAGCAGCGGCCTGGGCATTCTGCTGTACCGGGAACAGCTTCGGCTCCTGGCTCCAGTACCAGCCCAGGCCGATGCAGACCAGCAGGTACAACCCGATGAGGGTTCCCAGGGCTCGGCTCCACAGCCCGCCAAGGTAGCTACGGGCTGCGGCGCCGCGGCCATCCACACGCTCGCGGGGCTCGGCTTTGGCCTCGCGGTTTTTCCAGTCCAGCATGGCTTTGTCCTTAATCAGTCACGACGGTTCAGGGCTTGGACCACAGGCCAGCGCCAGGGTGCCACGGCAAGCCCGCGTCGCAGCACTATAAAGCAGACACTGCCGTACGCATAAGCGACCAATGAGTCAGTAACTGAATATTCGTCCGCCAGCCTTTGTTGATGCGGCGCAGGTACGGGGGGAAAAAGTGGTGCTAGCATAGAGCCATCATCGAACCTGCATAGCCCCCTAACAAGTAGCCAGGACATGACCCAAGCCGCGGAGCCGAGCCAGGAGCGCCTATCGCAGGAGCTCGAACAGCTGTTGCAGCGCCTGTCGCGCACGCGCCTGCGCCATGACGACCAGCCCGACCAGCTGGTGCTGCCCGCTGCACGCAAACCGGTCTACCTGCTGCTGCACGACCACGAGCGTGCCGAGCGCCTCGCCCAGCAGCTGGAATTCTTCGGCCTGAGCGCGCAGCCGCAGCCTTGCGCCAGTGCGTTTCTGGCATCGCTGGCCGAACAGCCTCCAGCCGCCATCGTAATGGATGTCGACTTCGCAGGCCCCGGTGCTGGCTTGCCATTGGCCGCGCTGGCGCAACGGGGCCAGGCGCAACCCATACCGTTGCTGTTCTTCAGCCTGCACGAGGCCGATACGCCGACCCGCCTGGCCGCAGTGCGCGCCGGCGGCCAGGCGTTCCTGACCGGTACCCTGGAAGCCTCCAGCCTGCTGGAAAAGCTCGAAGCCATGACCAGCCACGCACAGCAAGACCCCTTGCGCGTGCTGATAGTCGACGACTCCCGCGCCCAGGCCCTGCATACCGAACGGGTACTGGCCAGCGCCGGGATGCTGACCCGCAGCCTGAACGACCCGATCCGCGCCATGGTCGAGCTCGCCGATTTCCAGCCGGACCTGATCATCCTCGATCTCTACATGCCGACGTGCTCGGGCCCTGAACTGGCCAAGGTGATCCGGCACAATGACCGTTACGTGAGCGTGCCGATCATCTACCTGTCCGCCGAGGACGACCTGGACAAGCAGCTCGACGCGATGAGCGAGGGCGGCGACGACTTCCTGACCAAGCCAGTGCGCTCGCGGCATTTGATCACCACCGTGCGCAACCGCGCCGCCCGCGCCCGCCACCTCAAGGCACGCATGGTCCGCGACAGCCTGACCGGGCTGTACAACCACACGCACATCCTGCAATTGCTCGAAGACTGCAGCTACCGCGCCCGCCGCGAGCGGCAACCGCTGAGCTTCGCCATGCTCGACATCGACCATTTCAAGAAAATCAACGACCGCCACGGCCACCCCATGGGCGACCGGGTGATCAAGAGCCTGGCGCTGTTCCTCAAGCAACGCCTGCGCAAGACCGACTTCATCGGCCGCTATGGTGGCGAGGAGTTCGCCATCGTCATGCCCAACACCTCGCTGGAAGCCGCGTACAAGGTGCTGGACGATATTCGCCGGCGCTTTGCCGAGATCCTGTACCCGGCGCAGCCGGAAGATCTGCGATGCACCTTCAGTGCCGGGGTGGTGCAACTGGAGGATGAGCTGGATGCACTGAGCATGGCCAGCACGGCGGACGAGGCGTTGTACCGAGCCAAGCATGCCGGGCGTAACTGCGTGGTCCGGGTCGAACCGTAACCCTCGCAAGCAATAGCTCAAGGCCATCATCGTCATCACCTGGTAACAAATTCGCCATAAATTCAGGCACCTATCTCTCGACTCCCCCGCAGGAAGTTCGCGGCTATGCGCCTGAAGTGGCTGACCAATTTCAACACCCTGTTGCTGGTGACCGTCTGCATCGCCCTGGGTGCGACCCTGTGGTGGTCGCAACGCGCCCTGGAGCGGCCCTATCAGTTGATGGAGCGCTACCTGGGCCTGTCGCAGCAGTTTCAGAACCAGGCTGCGCGCAATATCCAGGCTTACCTGGGCAGTGGCGATGCCTTGCGCCACGCCGCGGCCGTCGAGGCCAACAAGCAGCTCGAAGCCTCATTGACCGACTGGCCGCCAGCACTTGCCAGCAAGCTGCGCCCGAGCCTGGGCACCTTGCAGGCCTTCACCGCCAACGAACTGCTAGCCGCCGGCAAGCTGGCCGGCGACCCGCAGGCGCTGCTGCTGCAGGCCGAGCGCGAACTGGGTGCCAACTTCGAACAGCTGACCGCCTATGCCCGCGACAGCGGCAGCAGCGAAGCCAACCGCTACCTTGTGCCATTGCTCGACGCCAGCTTGCATCTGGGCCGACTGTCGCTGGCCCGGGACAAACTGGTCAGCAGCGGCCGCGCCGAACTGGCCGACGAGGTCGAGCGCGAACTGCAACTGATCCGTAACCAGGCGCAAATCATCGACGGCCTGCCGCTGCTGGGCGTGACCCGAGCCGCCGAATCCAGCGCCGACGACTTCGCTGCCATGATGGGCCTGGAGTCCCAGGCCAATGCGCAACAGGAAGACATGGCGGTCAGCCTCAAGCGCGAGTTGCAAAGCCTGCTCAACCGCTACCCCGCCGAGCTGCAACGCACGCGCGAACAGATCGAGCGCCGCACCGCGCTGGCCGCCAGCACCAACCAGCGGCTGGAAGCCGTGCAACAGGCCATCGCCGGCCTGGAGCCGGAAGTGCGCGGCCAGCACGCGAAGATCGCCAGCGAAGTGCGCAGCATGCAGGCGCTGATGATTGGTCTGATCCTGCTCATCGCCTTGCTCATCGACACCTTGCAACGGCGCCTGGCCCGCACCCTGACCAGCCTGGCGCCAGCCCTGTCGCGCTGGGCCGAAGGCAACTTTGCCGAGCCTGTGGTGCTGGGCAAGACCAACCGCGAGCTGCACGATATAGCGGAATCGCTCAATCGCCTGCGCCACTACCTGGTGGAGCTGGTCGGCACCATTCGCCACAACGCCGAGCAGGTCGCTGGCAGCAGCCACGCCCTGGCCGGCATGAGTGCCGCTTTGCACGACGGCGCCGAGCGCCAGGCCGGCGACACCGGGCAGATTCGCGATGCGCTGGGCGAGCTGGAAGCGACCATCCAGCAAGTGGCCGGCGACGCCAGCTCCGCCGCCGATGCCAGCCGCGATGCCGGGCGTGCGGTGGAACAGGGCCAGGCGGTGATCGGCCAGAGCCTCTCGGGGCTGCGGGCGCTGGTCGACGAGGTGCAGGGCAACGCGCGGATGATCGAGCAGCTGGCCGAGGAATCGGCCACCATCGGCGGGGTGTTGACGGTGATTCGCTCCATCGCCGAGCAGACCAACCTGCTGGCATTGAATGCCGCCATCGAGGCCGCCCGTGCAGGCGAGATGGGCCGTGGCTTCGCAGTGGTGGCCGACGAGGTGCGCTCACTGGCGCAGCGCACCACCGGGGCTACCGGCGAAATCCAGGCGCTGATCGACCGCCTGCAGCAGGCGGCGCGAGAGTCGGTGGCCGGGATGCGCACCCAGCTGGAACATGCCGAGGCCACCGCCAACCAGGCCCAGGCCGCCGATGGCGCGCTGGACGAAATTGTCAGCGCGATCCGCACGATTGCCGATACGGCGGTGCGTATCGCCGATGTCACGGCGCAGCAGAGCGGTGCGGTGAGTGAGATTCGCGATCACAGCGAGCGGATTCACGAGCTGGGTGAAGACAACCTGCAGCGCATTGGCGAGGGACGCGAACAAGGTGAACAGCTGCTGAGCCTGGGCGGGGAGCTGAGCAAGGCAGTGCGTGCCTTCCGGGTCTAGCAGGCACACGCGATCGCTGTAGGAGCGGCCTTGTGTCGCGAAAGGGCCGCAACGCGGCCCCGGCATTATCAGTTGTGCAGCACAAATCCTGGGGGCGCTTCGCACCCCTTTCGCGACACAAGGCCGCTCCTACAGGTACGGTGCATGCTTCGAGGCTGCATGAGGCCTTGGTCGGCTGCGCCCTGCCAATCACCGCCAACTCCGTTATCATGCGGGCACGTTCCACCTCGCGAGTCCGCCATGCGCCGCCTGTTTTTCCTGCTGTTCCTGCTGCTGGCCAGCCCTGCTTTCGCCTCGGGCCTGCTCGACAACCGCCCCAGCGCCACCCTCGGCGCCGCTTCGCTGTCCAACAATGCCGACTTCCTGCCGGTGCACGAAGCCTTCAAGCTCAGCCTGGTGCAGGCTGACACGCAGACCGTCAAGCTGCGTTTCGTCGCCACCGACGGTTACTACCTGTACCGCCATCGCTTCAACTTCCGCACGGAACCGGCGGACATCGCCCTGGGCGCGCCGAACATTCCCAAGGGCGAAGCCAAGCATGACGAGTTCTTCGGCGACGTCGAGGTCTACCACGGCGTGCTCGACATCGAGATCCCACGCACCGACACCCGCGCCTTCACTTTGCTGGTGGGTTACCAGGGCTGCGCCGACAAGGGCCTGTGTTACCCGCCGGAAACCGCGCGGCTGGACATTGATGGCGACGGCCCTGCTGCTGGCGCGGCGCTGCCGGGAGGCAGCGAACAGGGCTGGAGCTGGAAGTCACTGCTGCTGTTCTTTCTCGCCGGGGTCGGCCTGACCTTCACCCCTTGCGTGCTGCCGATGCTGCCGATCCTTTCTGGCGTGGTCCTGCGGGGCCAGGTCGGTGGCCTGCGCGGCCTTGCGCTGTCGCTGGCCTATGTGCTGCCGATGGCCGCCAGCTTCGCCGTGCTCGGCGCGCTGATGGGCCTGTTCGGCGCCGGCCTGAACCTGCAGGCACGCCTGCAGTCGGCCTGGGTACTGGTGCCTTTCGCATTGTTCTTTGTGGTGTTCGCCCTGGCCATGTTCGGCCTGTTCGAACTCAAGTTGCCCCAAGCCCTGAGCAACCGCCTCAACAACGTCGCCAACCACACACCAGGCGGCTCGCTGCTGGGTGCGGCCGTGCTCGGTGTGCTCTCCAGCCTGCTGGTCTCACCCTGCGTGTCGGCGCCGCTGGCCGGTGCCTTGTTGTACATCAGCGCCAGCGGCGATGCCCTGGGCGGTGCGCTCAAACTGTTCGCCCTGGGCCTGGGCATGGGCGCACCCTTGCTGGTGATTGCCACGGGGGGAGCAGCCTGGTTGCCGAAGAGCGGCCCTTGGCTGAATACCGTGAAGAACGCTATCGGCGTCTTGCTGCTGGGCCTGGCCATCGGTTTGCTCAGCCGCGTGCTGCCGGGGCCGGCGACCTTGTCGCTGGTAGGCTTCCTGGCGGCTGGGGTGGCGCTGTTCCTCGGTGCCCTGGAATTCGTGGTCAAGCCACCACGCCAGCGCCTGGCACAACTGGTGGGCCTGGCGTTGCTGGTGTATGCGTTGGCCTGCTGGTACGGTGCGCTGAGCGGCCAGGGCGACCCGCTGCGCCCATTGCCGTCCCCCGCCGCCACCACGGTCAGCGGTGCAGTGCCCAAGGCCGATGCCTGGCAAACCGTCACCTCCCCGGCCGCCCTGGACGCAGCCCTGGCCGAGGCCAAGGCTGCTGGCCAACCGGTGCTGCTGGACTGGTACGCCGACTGGTGCATCAGTTGCAAGGTGATCGAACACGAAGTGCTCAATGCGCCGCAGGTCCAAGGGCAATTGAGCGCCTTCAAACTGCTGCGCTTCGACATCACCGAAAGCAGCGCAGAGCAGCGCACGCTGCTTGACCGCTATCAACTGTTCGGCCCGCCGGCGCTGCTGTTCTTTGCGGCGAACGGCAGCGAAATGACCAGCGATCGGGTCGTTGGCGAGATAAACGCCGGGGAATTCGCGCAGATTCTGACGCGCATTCGCGGCAAACTCGGTCTATAACTTTCCGCGTGCCGGGCATTTTCTCCAAATGAGTGACCAGATTTAATTATCTGGTCACATACTTCGCGCGAACCTCGGGCAACGTGCTGGCTATTGCCGGGAACTGGACACTTGCTGTCGCTTTGCGGCACACTCGCCGCGCTGTGTCGAATTGCCCTACAAATCCAAGGAAACTGCAGATGGCAACCCTACTGGTGCTTCACGGCCCCAACCTGAACCTGCTCGGGACTCGCGAACCAGGCCACTACGGTGCCGTGACCCTGGCCCAGATCAACCAGGACCTGGAACAGCGTGCCCGTGCCGCTGGCCACCATTTGCAGTATCTGCAGAGCAATGCCGAATACGAACTCATCGAGCGTATTCACGCCGCACGCAACGAGGGTGTGGACTTCATCCTGATCAATCCGGCTGCTTTCACCCACACAAGCGTCGCATTACGTGACGCATTGCTCGCGGTGAGCATCCCATTCATCGAAGTGCACCTGTCCAACGTGCACAAACGCGAACCGTTCCGTCATCACTCCTACTTCTCCGATGTTGCCGTAGGAGTGATCTGCGGCCTGGGCGCCAGCGGTTATCGCCTGGCCCTGGAATCCGCGATGGAACAACTGGCTGCCAACGCACAGCCCTGATAACGAAAACCCTGGCCTCAGTGGGCCGGGGTTGAAGAGAAACGTTCAGATACGTTTTTAAATTTCGCCCCCTGACCGAACCTTTGGGAGTTGATGATTAATGGATATCCGTAAAGTCAAGAAACTGATCGAGCTGCTGGAAGAGTCTGGCATCGACGAGCTGGAGATCAAGGAAGGCGAAGAGTCGGTCCGTATCAGCCGCCACAGCAAGACCCCGGCTGCCCAGCAGTTCTACGCACCTGCTCCAGTAGCCGCCGCGCCTGCCGCTGCTCCGGTTGCCGCTGCTGCACCTGCCGCCGAAGCCGCTGCTGCCGCTCCCGCCCTGAAAGGCACCGTGATCCGTTCGCCGATGGTCGGTACCTTCTACCGCAAGCCTTCGCCGACCTCGCCGAACTTCGCTGAAGTGGGCCAGAGCGTGAAGAAAGGCGACACCCTGTGCATCGTCGAAGCCATGAAGATGATGAACCACATCGAAGCCGATGTTGGCGGTGTCATCGACGCCATCCTGGTGGAAGACGGCCAGCCGGTTGAGTTCGACCAGCCGCTGTTCACCATCGTTTGAATCGCGGAGAGCCAACGATGTCTGGGAAGCTCGAAAAAGTCCTGATCGCCAACCGTGGGGAAATTGCCCTGCGCATCCTGCGTGCCTGCAAAGAGCTGGGCATCAAGACCGTCGCCGTGCACTCCACGGCCGACCGTGAACTGATGCACCTGGGCCTGGCAGACGAGTCGGTCTGCATCGGCCCTGCATCGTCCAAGGATTCCTACCTGCACATCCCGGCGATCATCGCTGCCGCCGAAGTCACCGGCGCCACCGCGATCCACCCGGGTTACGGCTTCCTCGCGGAAAACGCCGATTTCGCCGAGCAGGTGGAAAAATCCGGTTTCGCCTTCATCGGCCCGAAAGCCGACACCATTCGCCTGATGGGCGACAAGGTTTCGGCCAAGGACGCGATGATCAAGTCGGGCGTGCCAACCGTACCGGGCTCCGATGGCCCGCTGCCGGAAGACGAAGAGGTCGCCCTGGCGATCGCTCGTGACGTCGGCTACCCGGTGATCATCAAGGCCGCCGGTGGCGGTGGTGGTCGCGGCATGCGCGTGGTGCACAAGGAAGAGGACCTGATTTCCTCGGCCAAACTCACCCGTACCGAAGCCGGTGCCGCCTTCGGCAACCCGATGGTCTACCTGGAGAAGTTCCTGACCAACCCACGTCACGTGGAAGTTCAGGTTCTGTCCGACGGCCAGGGCAACGCCATCCACCTGGGCGACCGTGACTGCTCGCTGCAGCGCCGCCACCAGAAGGTACTGGAAGAAGCCCCGGCCCCAGGTATCGACGAGAAAGCTCGCCAGGAAGTCTTCAAGCGTTGCGTCGATGCGTGCATCGAGATCGGCTACCGCGGTGCCGGTACCTTCGAATTCCTGTACGAGAACGGCCGTTTCTACTTCATCGAGATGAACACCCGCGTGCAGGTTGAGCACCCGGTGTCGGAAATGGTCACCGGTATCGACATCGTCAAGGAGATGCTGAGCATCGCCGCTGGCAACAAGCTGTCGTACCGCCAGGAAGACGTGGTCATCCGTGGCCACTCGCTGGAGTGCCGGATCAACGCCGAAGACCCGAAGAAGTTCATTCCGAGCCCAGGCAAGGTCAAACACTTCCACGCTCCGGGCGGCAACGGCGTACGCGTCGATTCGCACCTGTACAGCGGCTATTCGGTTCCGCCGAACTACGACTCGCTGATCGGCAAGCTGATCACCTACGGCAAGGACCGTGACGAAGCCATGGCGCGCATGCGCAATGCCCTTGACGAGATCGTCGTCGACGGCATCAAGACCAACATCCCGCTGCACCGCGACCTGGTGCGTGATGAAGGTTTCTGCAAAGGCGGCGTGAACATCCACTACCTCGAGCACAAACTGGCCAACCAGGAGTGATCGCGTTAGCGTGATGCATCAAGAACCCCGGCCCCGTGCCGGGGTTTTTTATTACCCCTCAGAAGGCTTGCACGGTCGCTACCCCTTCATCCGCGGCATCTCGATCCGGTGCTCATGCACCCGTCGATACAAGGTGGCCCGCGATATCCCCAAGGCCCGCGCCGCCTCCGCCGGTATCCAGCGATGCCGTATCAAGGCATCGAGCAGCAACTGCCGAGCCGGGTTCGATACCCCGGCATCAGCCACAGGCACGGCATCGCCCCGCACCTCCTGCGGCAGATTTTCCAGGCAGACCTGCCCGCCCTCGCTGACCGCGCAGGCATAGCGCAACACCTGCCGCAGCTGACGCAGATTCCCCGGCCAGCGGTACACCAGCAGCGCCTGCAACGCATCGTCGTCCAGCACCACTTCAACGCCGCAAGCCTCGGCCTCTTCTGCCAGCAACTGATGAATCAGCCCCAACCGATCCTCCCGCTCGCGCAGCGGCGGCAACTCGAAGCGGGCATTGGCCAAGCGGAAATACAGATCCTCACGAAAACGCCCTTCACTCACCATGGTGGCCAGGTCGCGGTGGGTCGCACAGATCACCTGGATATCCACCCGCTCCCGCCGTGCAGCGCCCAGCGGCGCCACTTCGCCTTCGGCCAGCACGCGCAGCAGTCGGGTCTGCAGGTGCAGTGGCATGTCGCCGATTTCGTCCAGGAACAAGGTGCCGCCATCAGCCTGCTGCAACAGCCCCTGCATGCCTTTGCTCGACGCACCGGTAAACGCCCCGGCGACATAGCCGAACAGCTCGCTCTCGATCAGGCTCTCGGGGATAGCTGCACAGTTCAGCGTGACGAACGGCCCTTCACGACGCTGGCTCTGCTGGTGCAGCTGACGCGCGAAGACTTCCTTGCCGGAACCGGTCTCGCCCTGCACCAGCACGGCCAGGTTGCAGTCCTTGACCCTTGTGGCCAACCGCAAGTGCTGTTCGATGCGCGCATCCTGCGCTTGCTGCAAGGGTTGCGCCCGGCCCCGCCGCTGGGGCGCGCTGACCCGCCCGTACAACCCGCCCCAACCCGGCAGGCGCTGGGCAGAGCCCTCGTTGGCGCGGCGCAGCTGGGCCATGTCGAACAGCTCACCGATGTGTTCAGGCAAACGCCCGTGCCGTGCCAGCAAGCGCTCACGGGCCAAGCTGTTGATCGCCTGCAGGCGGCCATCGGCATCCCAGGCCAGCAAATAGTCGGGCTGGCTCTCCACATAACCCGGCGTACCATGGGCGCGCATCACCCAGTGGCCCTGGGCGCCGTGCATGAAAAAGGCGTTTTCGATCTCGCGCGCGGTCTGCTCCACCAGTTGCAGGATCAAGTGCTGGCTGCGGCGGTCGTCCGGTGATTGCAGGGCCGACACATCCACCACGCCGAGCAGTTCGCCCTGTGGGTCGAATACCGGCGCCGCCGTGCAGGTCAGGCCGATGAAAGCGGCGCGAAAGTGATCGCGCTTGTGCACCGTGACCGGCGCCTTGCTGGTCAGCACCGCCGCCACGCCACAGGTGCCCTCCTCGCCCTCGGACCAGCAGGTGCCCAAGTACAGGCCGGCCTTGCGGCAATCGTTGCGGATGGCCGATTCGACCCGGTAATCGATGGTGCGCCCCAACGCATCGGTCAGCAGCACGCAATAGTCGGCGCCGCACACCCGCGCATGCAGGCGCGCCACCGCATCGCTGGCAATGCGCAGGAACAGTTCGGCGCGTTCGCGGCACTCGTTGAGCAGGGTTTGAGAAAGGATACGCGGCCCTTGCTGGGACCCCGGGTCAAGACGGTACAGCTCCATGGAACGGCGCCAGGAATCGAGGATCAGCGGCGGCACCGGCGCCTGGGGCAGGCGATCGGCGTTCTTCAGCACCCGGCTGACGCAATCGACATGGGCTCGGGAGTTCGCGGCAAGCATGAGGCCTCCGGTTCCTGTTTGTTCTTGTCGTTGTGCGGCCATTAAGCGCCTGACGGACTGTGCAAACAAGCGCTGTGTGATTACCGGCGGGCGTGAGACGCCGCGTCTCAGGCGCCCGGCAAACACCCGGCAATGCTGGCACGCAGCGTCTCAGGCAAGGGCCTCGGCAGCCTCGCCCTGTAGCCCTCTAGCCCTTCTGCCACGGGCCTTCCGGGGCCTGTGTGGAAAGCTGGCATCCAGCTTGCTCAAGCCTAGGCAAACAAGAACACGAGGTGTGCCATGCCGCATCCCGCCCCGACCATCGGGATCATTGCCAACCCTGCTTCCGGCCGCGACCTGCGCCGCCTGACCAGCAACGCCGGGCTCTACTCCAGCACCGACAAGGCCTCGGTCATCCAGCGCCTGCTCGCCGCCTTCGGCACCACCGGGGTGGCCGAGGTGCTACTACCCACCGACATGACCGGTATCGCCGCCGCCGTGCTCAAGGCCAGCCTTGGCCCCGTGGCGCAGGACCAGCACTGGCCGCGCCTGGCACTGCTCGACCTGCCATTGACCCAGACCGTCAGCGATACCCGCCTGGCCACCCGGCACATGGTCGAGCGCGGCGTGGCAATGATTGCCGTGCTGGGCGGCGACGGCACGCACAAGGCGGTGGCGTCCGAGGCTGGAGACACCCCGCTGCTCACCCTGTCCACGGGCACCAACAACGCCTTCCCGGAACTGCGCGAAGCCACCAGCGCCGGCCTTGCTGGCGGTTTGCTCGCGAGTGGCCTGGTTCCGGCCAGCATCGGCCTGCGTCGCAACAAGCGGTTGCTGGTGAAAGTGCCGCAGCAACGGCTGTGTGAATGGGCACTGGTCGAAGTGGCGGTGTCGCCACAACGATTCATCGGTGCCCGCGCGCTGAGCCGCAGCGAAGACCTCAGCGAAGTCTTCGCCTGCTTTGCCGAGCCCCACGCGATCGGCCTGTCGGCGCTTTGCGGCCTGTGGCAACCGGTGGCTCGCCATGAACCCTACGGCGCCTGGGTACGGCTGAACCCCGGTGCCGAACAAGCCCTGCTCGCTCCACTGGCCCCCGGCCTGCTGCAAGGCTGCGGCATCACCGCCAGCGGCACGCTCAGCCCGGGCGTGGCCCATCGCCTGAGCCTCAGCGCCGGCACCCTGGCCCTGGATGGCGAGCGCGAAATCGAGTTCGCCGAACACGACACACCGACCATCACCCTCGACCTGCAAGGCCCGTTGACCGTCGACGTCGAGGCCGTGCTGGCACATGCCGCCCGTCATCACCTGCTGGCCGTCCCGCGCGGCCATCGGCTGCACCCTGCAACCCCGTGTTGAGACAACCCTGGAGAACAACAAGATGTCCACTCACCTCAGTTCAGAGCAATTGCTGCATGCCTATGAAGTGATGCGCACCATCCGCGCCTTCGAAGAACGCCTGCACGTGGAGTTCGCCACAGGCGAGATTCCCGGTTTCGTACACCTGTATGCCGGTGAAGAAGCTTCCGCCGCCGGGGTCATGGCGCACCTGCGCGACAGCGACTGCATCGCCTCGACCCACCGCGGCCACGGTCACTGCATCGCCAAGGGCGTCGATGTGTACGGCATGATGGCCGAGATCTACGGCAAGAAGACCGGCGTGTGCGGCGGCAAGGGCGGTTCGATGCACATCGCCGACCTGGAAAAAGGCATGCTCGGTGCCAACGGCATCGTCGGTGCCGGCGCGCCGCTGGTGGCCGGCGCCGCCCTGGCGGCCAAGATCAAGGGCAATGACAACGTGGCCGTGGCCTTCTTCGGCGACGGCGCTTCCAACGAGGGCGCAGTGTTCGAGGCGATGAACCTGGCCTCGATCATGAACCTGCCGTGCATCTTCGTCGCCGAGAACAACGGCTATGCCGAAGCCACCGCCTCGACCTGGTCGGTGGCCTGCGACCACATCGCCGACCGCGCCGCCGGTTTCGGCATGCCAGGCGTGACCATCGACGGCTTCGACTTCTTTGCCGTGCACGAGGCCGCCGGCGCCGCCATCGAGCGCGCCCGTTCCGGGCAAGGCCCGTCGCTGATCGAGGTCAAGCTGAGCCGCTACTACGGGCACTTCGAAGGCGACGCACAGACCTACCGCGCCCCTGACGAGGTGAAGAACCTGCGCGAATCCCGCGACTGCCTGCTGCAGTTCCGCAACAAGACCACCCGTGCCGGCCTGCTGCAGGCAGCGCAACTGGACGCCATCGACGCCCGTGTCGACGACCTGATCGAAGACGCCGTGCGCCGTGCCAAAGCCGATCCCAAGCCGCAGCCCGCCGACCTGCTCAGCGACGTCTACGTCAGCTACCCCTGAGCCCGGACAACAAGAACAACAGGAGAACCACCATGGCTAGAAAAATCAGCTATCAGCAGGCCATCAACGAGGCACTGGCCCAGGAAATGCGCCGCGACAGCAGCGTGTTCATCATTGGCGAAGACGTTGCCGGCGGCGCGGGTGCCCCGGGCGAGGATGACGCCTGGGGTGGCGTGCTCGGCGTCACCAAAGGCCTGTACCACCAGTTCCCGGGGCGCGTGCTCGATGCGCCGCTGTCGGAAATCGGCTACGTCGGTGCCGCCGTCGGTGCCGCCACTCAAGGCCTGCGCCCGGTGTGCGAGCTGATGTTCGTCGACTTTGCCGGCTGCTGCCTGGACCAGATCCTCAACCAGGCCGCCAAGTTCCGCTACATGTTCGGCGGCAAGGCGGTCACGCCGCTGGTGATGCGCACCATGTACGGCGCCGGCCTGCGCGCTGCGGCCCAGCACTCGCAGATGCTTACCTCGCTATGGACCCACATCCCCGGCCTGAAGGTGGTCTGCCCGTCCTCGCCGTATGACGCCAAGGGCCTGCTGATCCAGGCAATCCGCGACAACGACCCGGTGATCTTTTGCGAGCACAAGCTGCTCTACAGCATGCAGGGCGAAGTGCCGGAAGAGGTGTACAGCGTGCCATTCGGCGAGGCCAACTTCCTGCGCGACGGCGACGACGTGACCCTGGTGACCTACGGGCGCATGGTCCATGTGGCCATGGAAGCGGCCAACAACCTCGCCCGCCAGGGCATCGACTGCGAAGTGCTGGACCTGCGCACCACCAGCCCGCTGGATGAGGACAGCATTCTCGAAAGCGTGGAGAAGACCGGCCGCCTGGTGGTGATCGACGAAGCCAACCCGCGCTGCTCGATGGCCACCGATATCAGCGCACTGGTCGCGCAAAAGGCCTTCGCCGCGCTCAAGGGCCCGATCGAGATGGTCACCGCGCCGCACACCCCGGTGCCGTTCTCCGATGCCCTGGAAGACCTGTACATCCCTGACGCAGCGAAGGTCGAAGCGGCCGTGCGCAAGGTCATCGAAGCTGCAAGGAGCGCCGCATGAGCCAGATTCATACCCTGACCATGCCCAAGTGGGGCCTGTCGATGACCGAAGGCCGGGTCGACGCCTGGCTCAAGCAGGAGGGCGACCAAATCAGCAAGGGCGACGAAGTGCTGGACGTCGAGACCGACAAGATCAGCAGCAGCGTCGAGGCGCCGTTCAGCGGCGTGTTGCGCCGCCAGGTGGCCCGGCCCGACGAAACCCTGCCGGTCGGTGCGCTGCTGGCCGTGGTAGTGGAGGGTGAAGCCGAGGAGTCAGAGATCGATGCCGTGGTGCAACGCTTCCAGGCCGAGTTCGTCGCCGAAGGGGGTGCTGACCAGGCCCAGGGGCCGGCACCGCAAAAGGCCGAAGTGGCCGGGCGCCTGCTGCGCTGGTTCGAACTGGGTGAAGGTGGCACGCCGCTGGTGCTGGTGCATGGTTTTGGCGGCGACCTTAACAACTGGCTGTTCAACCACCCGGCATTGGCGGCCGAGCGTCGAGTCATCGCCCTGGACCTGCCGGGGCATGGTGAATCGGCCAAGGCCCTGGCAAAAGGTGATCTGGATGAGTTGAGCGAAACGGTGCTGGCCCTGCTCGATCATCTGGATATCGCCAAGGCCCACCTGGCTGGGCACTCCATGGGCGGCGCGGTTAGTCTGAATATCGCGCGCCTGGCGCCGCAGCGGGTGGCGAGCCTCAGCCTGGTGGCCAGTGCCGGGCTGGGTGAGGCGATCAATGGCCAGTACCTGCAAGGCTTCGTCGCCGCCGCCAACCGTAATGCGCTGAAGCCGCAGATGGTGCAGCTATTCGCAGACCCGGGGCTGGTGACCCGGCAGATGCTGGAGGACATGCTCAAGTTCAAGCGCCTGGAAGGTGTGGATGACGCCTTGCGCCAGCTGGGGGCGGCGCTGGCTGACGGTGACCGCCAGCGGCATGACCTGCGCGGGGTCCTGGGGCAGCATCCGGCGCTGGTGATCTGGGGGGCCGAGGACGCGATCATTCCGGCGGCGCATGCCGACGGAGTCGAGGCCGAGGTGCTTGTGGTGCCCGGGGTCGGGCACATGGTGCAGATGGAGGCGGCGGAACAGGTGAACCAGCGGCTGCTGGAGTTCCTGCGCAAACACTGACCCTCTCGACTGACTGTCCCGGCCTCTTCGCGGGCAAGCCCGCTCCCACAGGATCTCCACAGACCTTGAAAACCCTGGATAACCTGTGGGAGCGGCCTTGCCCGCGAAGAAGGCGACGCGGTCCCCTGCCATACCTCTACAAACCCCCCGCACTCGCGTAAACTGCCAGGCTTGT
Organism: Pseudomonas sp. 382; assembly: GCF_002759075.1. Taxonomy (NCBI): domain Bacteria; kingdom Pseudomonadati; phylum Pseudomonadota; class Gammaproteobacteria; order Pseudomonadales; family Pseudomonadaceae; genus Pseudomonas; species Pseudomonas sp. 382. The sequence goes on along the minus strand of NZ_PEMX01000006.1, from coordinate 185,321 downwards.
CGCAGCCTCGGGCTGCCCCTGTCGATTTACCAAAGGTGCCCGCCATGCCTTGGCTGCAAGTACGCCTGGCCATCAGCCCGGAACAAGCCGAAACCTACGAAGACGCCCTGCTCGAAGTCGGCGCCGTATCGGTCACGTTCATGGACGCCGAAGACCAGCCGATCTTCGAACCCGACCTCAACACCACCCCGCTGTGGTCGCACACCCACCTGCTGGCCCTGTTCGAAGCCGACGCCGAGCCAGAAGCGGTATTCGCCCACCTGCGCTTGCTGACCGGCGCCGAGCTGCCCGAGCACCAGGCCGAGGTGATCGAGGACCAGGACTGGGAACGCAGCTGGATGGACGGCTTCCAGCCAATGCGCTTCGGCCAGCGCCTGTGGATCGTGCCGAGCTGGCACGAGGCCCCGGACCAGGACGCGGTCAACCTGCTGCTCGACCCCGGCCTGGCCTTTGGCACCGGCACCCACCCGACCACCGCGCTGTGCCTGGAATGGCTCGACGGCCAGCAGCTGCAAGGCGCTCAGGTACTGGACTTCGGCTGCGGCTCGGGCATCCTCGCCATTGCGGCGCTGCTGCTGGGCGCGCGCGAGGCGGTCGGTACCGACATCGACGTGCAGGCCATCGAAGCCTCGCGTGACAATGCCCAGCGCAACGGCATCGCCGACGAAAAGTTCGCGCTGTACCTGCCCGAGCAGATGCCGGCGATGCAGGCCGACGTGCTGGTCGCCAACATTCTCGCCGGCCCGCTGGTGTCGCTGGCACCGCAGCTGTCCGGCCTGGTCCGCCCAGGTGGCCTGCTGGCCCTGTCGGGCATCCTCGCCGAACAGGGTGAGGAAGTGGCTGCCGCCTACGCTGCCGACTTCGATCTGGACCCGATCGTCGTGCGCGACGGCTGGGTGCGCATCAGTGGTCGGCGCCGCTAAGCGGGCCTAGAATAGTTCTCTGCACAGCTCCCGGATCGCCGCATGACCGACAGTTTCGTCACCCAGTGCCCGCATTGCCAGACCAGCTTTCGCGTCACCCATCACCAGTTGAGCGTGGCTCGCGGCGTCGTGCGCTGCGGTCACTGCCTGCAGGTGTTCAATGCGGCCAAGCAGCTGTTGGAGCAGAACCGTGCCGCGGCCAGCCGTGCGCCCGTCGTTCCACCGCCAGCGGTGGTCGAGCCGGTCGCTGCGCCTGAACCGGCGGTCAGCGAGCCGCCGCCGGTAACTAAAGAAGACTGGGCCATGACCGCCCAGGCTCTGGATGAACTCGACCTTGACCAGGAGCTGGCGCGCCTTGAACGCCGTGGCGAGCCGACCGAGCCGCGTGCCGATATCAAGGCCAATGCCTTGCAAGCCCGCCGCGACGAGCCGGCTGCCGACGAGCATGGCGACGAACTGTTCGGCACTGCCACCGACGAACCCTATGAGCCTCATGAAGCCCATGCTTCGACCCCTGTGCTGCTGGATGAACAGCCGCTGGAGCCTGAACCCGGTCATCGCCACGAGCCGACTCTTGGCGGCGACCTGGACCTCGACCTCGACGAGGAACCGTCAACGCAGCGCGTAGCTGAACCTGAACCGGTTGAGCGCTTCGAAGAACATGACGATATCATTCACGCAAAAGGCCTCAGCGCCCGTGATGACGACGACGCCGACCTACACCTGTCGGCCCGTGACGACGACCCCCTCGAGCCGTTGCCCGGTGAACGTCTGGAGCCCGGCTTCGCCGCCAAGCCAGAACGCCCGTCACGCAAGGAACCGCTGGTCGATGTTGTCGACGACCCGCTGCAACTGGGGTGGGAAAAACCCCGGCCCAACTGGGGCAAGCGCCTGCTGTGGAGCTTCCTGACCCTGCTGGCCGCTGGCCTGCTGGCATTCCAGTACGTGTGGTTCCACTTCGACGAACTGGCCCGCCAGGACCAGTACCGCCCGATCTTCCAGCAACTGTGCCCGATGCTCGGCTGCCAGGTGCCGACCCGCGTCGATATCAGCCGGATCAAGAGCAGCAACCTGGTGGTGCGCAGCCACCCGGACTTCAAGGGCGCCCTGATCGTCGATGCGATCATCTACAACCGCGCACCGTTCTCCCAGCCGTTCCCGCTGCTGGAGCTGCGCTTCGCCGACCTCAACGGCCAGCTGATCGCCAGCCGTCGGTTCAAACCCAGCGAATACCTGTCAGGAGAACTGGCCGGGCGCGGCGAAATGCCGAGCCAGACGCCGATCCACATTGCCCTGGATATTCTCGACCCGGGCCCCAAGGCCGTGAACTACAGCCTCAGTTTCCGCTCCCCGGAATAAGCCCGCGTCCACATGGGGGCGCGCTGACCAAAGCAAATGACATAAGCCGACAGCTGTACAGAATTTATCCAAATCCTTCTTTATCCGGTCACCGAGAGCGGGTATCATGCCAACCCTTTTTCGGACTCCCATGATTCGGCCCCACAACAGGGAACACCTATGTCGGCGGTACGCATCGGCCCATACACACTACGCAACAACCTGATCCTCGCACCCATGGCCGGGGTCACGGACCAGCCTTTCCGGACACTTTGCAAGCGCTTGGGCGCCGGCATGGTGGTGTCGGAGATGGTCAGCAGCGACATGAGCCTGTGGAACAGCCGCAAGTCCAGCCTGCGCCGCATCCATGAGGGTGATCCCGAGCCACGCTCGGTACAGATCGCCGGTGGTGATGCGCAGATGATGGCCGCGGCGGCCCGGGCCAATGTCGAGGCAGGTGCGCAGATCATCGATATCAACATGGGCTGTCCGGCAAAAAAAGTCTGCAACAAAGCGGCAGGCTCTGCTTTATTGAGAGATGAAGACCTGGTCGCCGAAATCCTCCACGCCGTGGTCGGCGCGGTGGACGTACCCGTGACCCTGAAAATCCGCACCGGGTGGGACCGGGCGAACAAGAACGGCCTGAACGTGGCGAAGATCGCCGAACAGGCTGGCATCCAGGCGCTGGCGGTGCATGGCCGCACACGCGCTGACCTGTACACCGGCGAAGCCGAATACGACACCATTGCTGCTATCAAGCAGGCGGTATCGATCCCGGTTTTTGCCAATGGCGATATCACTTCGCCAGAAAAGGCCCGGGCGGTGCTGGATGCCACCGGGGTCGACGGCCTGCTGATTGGCCGGGCTGCCCAAGGGCGGCCATGGATCTTTCGCGAGATCGAACATTTTTTGGGGACTGGCCAGCATTTGCCGGCCCCGCAGTTGGACGAAGTGGAACGCATCCTGCTAGAGCACCTGGCCGCGCTGCATGCCTTCTATGGCGATGTGATGGGCGTACGTATCGCCCGCAAGCACGTGGGCTGGTACCTGGCAACACGACCCGGCGGCAGGGAGTTTCGCGCCCGGTTCAACGCTTTGGAAGACACACAAGCGCAGTGCGCCAACGTTCGCGCGTTTTTCAGTGAACGTCGACAGAGCCTTGAGACAGAGGACGGACAAGGGGTGGCCGCATGACGATGATGACCGAGACATTAGTGAGTGGAACAACGCCCGTGAGCGACAACGCCAACCTCAAACAGCACCTCAACACGCCGAGCGAAGAGGGCCAGACCCTTCGCGACAGCGTCGAGAAGGCGCTGCACAACTACTTCGCACACCTGGAAGGCGCGACCGTCACCGACGTGTACAACCTGGTGCTCTCCGAAGTCGAGGCGCCCCTGCTCGAAAGCGTGATGAACTACGTGAAGGGCAACCAGACCAAGGCCAGCGAGATGCTCGGCCTCAACCGTGGCACCCTGCGCAAGAAGCTCAAGCAGTACGACTTGTTGTAAGCCAGAATCCCGATCAGAAAAGGCGGCCTCTGCGAAGAGACGCCTTTTTTGCTGACTCCACCGCGTTATTGGAACCCGAAATGACCGACCAGACTACCCGCCTGCCAGTCCGCCGCGCCCTGATCAGCGTCTCCGACAAGACCGGTATCCTCGAATTCGCCCGTGAGCTGCAACAGCTCGGTGTCGAGATCCTGTCCACCGGCGGCACCTACAAGCTGCTCAAGGACAACGGCGTGAACGCGGTGGAAGTGGCCGACTACACTGGCTTCGCCGAGATGATGGATGGCCGGGTCAAGACCCTGCACCCGAAGATCCACGGTGGCATCCTTGGCCGTCGCGGCATCGACGACGCCATCATGAACGAGCACGGCATCAAGCCGATCGACCTGGTTGCAGTCAACCTGTACCCGTTCGAAGCCACCATTTCCAAGCCAGGCTGTGACTTGCCGACCGCCATCGAGAACATCGACATCGGCGGCCCGACCATGGTCCGTTCGGCTGCCAAGAATCACAAGGATGTCGCCATCGTGGTCAACGCCAGCGACTACGCCGGCGTGCTGGAAGGCCTCAAGGCCGGCGGCCTGACCTACGCCCAGCGCTTCGACCTGATGCTCAAGGCGTTCGAGCACACTGCTGCCTACGACGGCATGATCGCCAACTACATGGGCACCATCGACCAGGCCAAAGACACCCTGAGCACTGAAGCACGCAGCGAATTCCCGCGCACCTTCAACAGCCAGTTCGTCAAGGCCCAGGAAATGCGCTACGGCGAGAACCCGCACCAGAGCGCGGCGTTCTACGTTGAAGCGAAGAAAGGCGAAGCCAGCATTTCTACCGCCGTGCAACTGCAAGGCAAGGAACTGTCGTTTAACAACGTGGCCGACACCGACGCCGCGCTGGAGTGCGTTAAGAGCTTCGTCAAGCCAGCCTGCGTCATCGTCAAGCACGCCAACCCGTGCGGCGTGGCCGTTGTGCCTGAAGACGAAGGCGGCATCCGCAAGGCCTACGACCTGGCCTACGCCACCGACACCGAGTCGGCATTCGGCGGCATCATCGCCTTCAACCGCGAGCTGGACGGCGAAACCGCCCAGGCCATCGTCGACCGTCAGTTCGTCGAAGTGATCATCGCGCCGAAAATCTCCCAGGCTGCCCGCGACGTGGTAGCGGCCAAGCAGAACGTGCGTCTGCTGGAATGCGGCGAGTGGCCAGCCGAGCGCGCTGCCGGTTGGGACTTCAAGCGCGTCAACGGTGGCCTGCTGGTGCAGAGCCGCGATATCGGCATGATCACCGCCGATGACCTGAAGATCGTCACCAAGCGTGCACCGACCGAGCAAGAGATCCACGACCTGGTGTTCGCCTGGAAAGTGGCCAAGTTCGTCAAGTCCAACGCCATCGTCTACGCCAAGCAGCGCCAGACCATCGGTGTCGGCGCCGGCCAGATGAGCCGCGTCAACTCCGCGCGCATCGCCGCCATCAAGGCCGAGCATGCCGGCCTGCAGGTGCAGGGTGCGGTCATGGCGTCCGACGCGTTCTTCCCGTTCCGTGATGGCATCGACAATGCGGCTAAAGTGGGTATCAGCGCCGTGATCCAGCCGGGTGGTTCGATGCGTGACGCCGAGGTGATTGCTGCCGCTGATGAAGCCGGCATCGCCATGGTGTTCACCGGTATGCGCCACTTCCGCCACTAATCAAGATGGCCGGCCGAACCTCGGTCCCCTGTAGGAGCGGCCTTGTGTCGCGAAAGGGCTGCGCAGCAGCCCCCGGACCTTTGCAATACAGCAAAAATCCCGGGACCGCTCTGCGGTCCTTTCGCGACACAAGGCCGCTCCTACAGGCGGACGAGGTTCTCCGCCAAACAGAGGTTTTGACATGAAAGTTTTGATCATCGGCAGCGGCGGCCGTGAGCACGCCCTGGCCTGGAAAGTCGCCCAAGACCCACGCGTCGAGAAGGTCTTTGTTGCCCCGGGCAACGCCGGCACCGCCATCGAGCCAAAATGCGAGAACGTCGCCATTGATGTGTGCGCGCTGGAGCAACTGGCCGACTTCGCCGAGAAGAACGTCGACCTGACCATCGTCGGCCCGGAAGCGCCGCTGGTGATCGGCGTGGTCGACCTGTTCCGCAGCCGTGGCCTGGACTGCTTTGGTCCGACCAAGGGCGCGGCCCAGCTGGAAGGCTCCAAGGCCTTCACCAAGGACTTCCTGGCCCGCCACAAGATCCCGACCGCCGACTACCAGAATTTCACCGAGATCGAGCCAGCCCTGGCCTACCTGCAGGAAAAGGGTGCCCCGATCGTGATCAAGGCCGACGGCCTGGCCGCGGGCAAAGGCGTGATCGTCGCCATGACCCTGGCAGAAGCCGAAGCCGCCGTGCGTGACATGCTGGCTGGCAACGCCTTCGGCGAGGCCGGTTCGCGCGTAGTCATCGAAGAGTTCCTCGACGGCGAGGAAGCCAGCTTCATCGTCATGGTCGACGGCCACAACGTGCTGCCCATGGCCACCAGCCAGGACCACAAGCGCGTCGGCGATCAGGATACCGGGCCGAACACCGGCGGCATGGGCGCCTACTCCCCTGCCCCGGTGGTTACCCCGGACGTGCACCAGCGCGTGATGGACCAGGTGATCTGGCCGACCGTGCGTGGCATGGCCGAAGAGGGCAACGTCTATACCGGCTTCCTGTATGCCGGCCTGATGATCGACAAGGCGGGCAACCCCAAGGTCATCGAGTTCAATTGCCGCTTCGGCGACCCTGAGACCCAGCCAGTCATGCTGCGCCTGGAGTCGAGCCTGGTGCTGCTGGTCGAAGCCGCCTTCGCCAAGGCACTGGACAAGGTCGAAGCACAGTGGGACCCGCGCCCGAGCCTGGGCGTGGTGCTGGCTGCCGGCGGTTACCCGGGTGACTACGCCAAAGGCGACGTGATCAACGGCCTGGAGGCTGCAGCCAAGATCGAAGGCAAGGTGTTCCATGCCGGTACCTCGCTGAAGGACGGTCAGGTCGTCACCAACGGCGGCCGTGTGCTCTGCGCTACCGCCATGGGTGCCAGCGTCGCCGATGCCCAGCAGCAGGCCTACCGCCTGGCCAAGGAAGTGAGCTGGAACGGCAGCTTCTACCGCACCGACATCGGCTACCGGGCCATCGCTCGCGAGCGCGGTGAACACCAGCAGTAAGTGGTACCGGAGTGCCGCAGCGCCTTGTGCATGCGGCATCCGGCTCGTCGACAGGGCCCCATGGGGGCCTTGCCTTCGGCTTGGCGCGCCGCGCATAGTTAGTATCTGGCACATCGGCTAGGAAGGGATCTCGTAGTGCGTCGGCTTCGGATTGCCACAGCTCTGATCGTCAGCTTGCTGACCCTGCTCTGCCTGTTGCCGGCTTCGGCCGAACAGGGCGGAGGCTGGTCCGTTCTGCTCGATGAACAGGCCAACCTGCAATTGAGCGACGTGCGTTCCGATCGCTATCGCAGCCAGTTCAGCCCTACCACCCTTGGCGAACTCGATGCCGCACCGGCTGAACAAGCCCTGTGGTTGCACTATCGCCTGGAACCGGGTGACCAGGAGCAACTGCTGCGCATCTTCGCTCCTGACTTGTCGCGCCTCGACCTCTACGCCCTCGATGGCGACAGGCTGCTGCGCCAACTGCACCACGGCCGCCAGGCCGGTAACGGCAGCCCGACCCTGCGCGGCAGCGACCATGTATTGCCCTTGCCCAACAGCCAGCACGCGCTGGACATTTACCTGCGCCTGGTCTCGGAGCACCAGCTGCGCCCGGCGATAAGCCTGGAACCCGCAGCGGTAGCCGCCTCCGACCATGGCCAACCCCTGCTGTTCGGCATGCTGTTCGGCGGCCTGGTGATGCTCATCCTGCATAACCTGATCCGCTTCATCTACACCCGCTCCAGCACTACCCTGTATCTCGCCCTGTACCACGGGCTGATGCTGCTCAGCGGCCTGATCCTGCTCAACCTCAGCGGCCCGTGGTGGCACCTGTGGCACAGCGCGCAAACCCCGGCGGCCTACCTGACCCTGGTTCTGGCCGGGCTGTCGGGGCTGTATTTCACCCAGCATTTCTTCTCTCCCTGCAACTCACCGCGGCTCAACCGCCTGCTGCAGGGCGAAATGCTGGTCGCAGCGGTCAGCGGGCTGGTCCTGCTGTTTGTCGATACCCTGCCGCTGAACCTGATGACGTATGCCCTGCTGGCCGTCGGCAGCGTGACCATGCTGACGGCCAGCAGCTACCACTGGTACAAGGGCTATGCACCGGCACGGCTGTTCAGCGTCGCCATGCTGGTATTCAACCTTGGCGGCCTGGTGCTGCTGCCCGCCCTGCTGGGCCTGACCCGCACTTCGACGCCTTGGCTGCTGTGCATCCTCCTGGGCATGACCGTGGTCAGTGGCTTGCTGCTCAACCTGGCCGTCAGTGAGCGCCTGCGGCGCATCAGCGAAGAACGCTTCCGCGCCAGCCGTGCGCTGGCGGCCAGCGATGCCGAGATCAACGCCAAGGCGGAGTTCCTGGCCAAGATCAGCCACGAAATCCGTACCCCCATGAACGGTGTACTGGGCATGACCGAACTGCTGCTCGGCACGCCACTGTCGGTCAAGCAACGCGACTATGTACAGACCATTCACAGCGCCGGCAACGAGCTGCTGACGCTGATCAACGAGATTCTCGACATTTCCAAGCTCGAATCGCGACAGATCGAGCTGGATGACGTGCAGTTCGACCTCAATGCCCTGATCGAAGACTGCCTGAACATTTTCCGCGCCAAGGCCGAGCAGCAGAACATCGAGCTGATCAGTTTCACCCAGCCGCAGGTGCCGCGGGTCATCAGCGGCGACCCGACACGTCTGCGCCAAGCCTTGTCGAGCCTGCTGGAAAATGCCCTGAAGAACACCTCCCAGGGCGAAATCCTGCTGGTAGTCGCGCTGGATCAGCGCGGTGAAATCCCACGCCTGCGCATTGCCGTGCAGGACAGTGGCGAGCCGCTGCCTGCGGCCGAGCGCGAGGCCTTGCTGCAGGCCGAGCTGCACAGCCACCACTTCCTTTCCAGCAACAAGCTTGGCGGCCACCTCGGGCTGGTCATCGCCAAGCAGCTGATCGGCCTGATGCAAGGCGAGTTCGGCATCAAGAGCAGCACCAGCATGGGCAATACCCTTTGGCTGACCTTGCCGCTCGATCCATCACGCCTGGAGCAGCCCCCGGCAGACCTGGACGGCCCGTTACGCGACGCCCGGGTCCTGGTGGTCGACGACAACGACACCTGCCGCAAAGTCCTGGTGCAGCAGTGCAGCGCCTGGGGCATGAATGTCAGCGCGGTGCCATCGGGCAAGGAGGCGCTGGCCCTGCTGCGGACCAAGGCGCACCTGCGCGACTATTTCGATGCGGTGTTGCTGGACCAGAACATGCCGGGCATGACTGGCATGCAGCTGGCGGCCAAGATCAAGGAAGACCCGAGCCTGAACCACGACATCCTGGTGGTCATGCTCACCGGTATCAGCAACGCGCCCAGCAAGGTCATCGCACGTAATGCCGGGATCAAGCGCATCCTTGCCAAGCCGGTTGCCGGTTATACGCTCAAGACCACCCTGGCCGAAGAACTGGCCCAGCGTGGCCGCGATCAGGCCGTGCCGGCTGCGATGCCCGGCGCGCAGGGCGCGCTTGAGTTGCCGAGCGACTTCCGGGTACTGGTGGCCGAAGACAACAGTATCTCGACCAAGGTCATCCGCGGCATGCTCGGCAAGCTCAACCTGGAGCCCGATACCGCCAGCAACGGCGAAGAGGCCTTGCAGGCGATGAAGGCGCAGCGTTACGACCTGGTGTTGATGGACTGCGAAATGCCGGTACTGGACGGTTTCTCCGCGACCCAGCAGTTGCGTGCCTGGGAAACCACCAACCAGCGTCAGCGCACCCCGGTGGTGGCGCTGACCGCGCATATACTGGCTGAGCACAAGGAGCGCGCACGGCTGGCCGGCATGGACGGCCACATGGCCAAGCCGGTTGAGCTGTCACAGTTGCGCGAGTTGATCCAGTACTGGGCCAATCAGCGCGAAGCCAAAGCTGATCCGGCGCACAGCTCGTAACCAGACTCCTGCACGCCACCCTTATCCCCCAAGGATCATCCCATGCTGCATGACTTGTTCAGTGTCTACCTGAAGATGCTGGTGCTCTATAGCCCGTTCTTCGTGCTGTCGTGCTTCATCAGCCTGACCCGTGGTCACTCCAGCAAAGAGCGCAAACAGCTGGCCTGGAAGGTCGCCTTTGCCGCGCTGGTGGCCAGCGTGCTGCTGTACCTGTTCGGCAGGGTGATCTTCGGGATTTTCGGTATCACCGCCGACGCCTTCCGCATCGGTGCGGGCAGCGTACTGTTCATCTCGGCGTTGGGCATGGCCCAGGGCAAACCGGCTGTGCAGGCCGACAACGTGCAACAGGACGTGACCATCGTGCCACTCACCATCCCGCTCACCGTGGGCCCCGGCACCATCGGGGCCCTGCTGGTGATGGGCGTGGGCCAACCGCACTGGGACGACAAGCTGCTGGCCATTGTCAGCATCGCTCTGGCCAGCTTCACCGTCGGCCTGGTGTTGTACCTCTCGCACGGCATCGAAAAACTGCTCGGTGACCAGGGCCTGCAGATCGTCAGCCGCCTGATGGGGCTATTCGTCTGCGCCCTGGCGGCGCAGATCATCTTTACCGGGATCAAGGGCTACCTGGTCGGTTAGCCCTCAGGTTCAGGGCGCGGCGGGGTACCAACGCGGGGTGTAGACCCATTGACCGCCACTGGCACGGTCGAAGGCGCAGGTCGTGGAGGAACCGACCAGCACCATGGTACGCATGTCGACCATCTCCGGCGTCAGCTCGGCCAGGCTCACCACCCTGAGCGTCTGCCCCGGCCGGCCGATATCGCGCCCCAGCACCACCGGCGTCTGTGCATCCCGGTGCCGGCGCACGATCTCCAGTGCCGTGCCTAGCTGATGCGGCCTGGACCTGGAAATCGGATTGTAGAAGGCCAGCACCAGATCCGCCTGGGCCGCCAGGTCCAGGCGCTTTTCGATGATCGACCAGGGTTTGAGGTTGTCAGACAGCGACATCACGCAGAAGTCATGCCCCAAGGGCGCGCCAGCTTGCGCGGCGGTTGCCAGCGAAGCCGATACCCCTGGCAGGATCTGCAGGTCGACACGGTGCCAGGCAGGGTCGCAGGACTCATGCAGGGCTTCGAGCACCGCTGCGGCCATGGCGAACACACCAGGGTCGCCCGACGACACCACCACCACCGAACGGCCCTGGGCCGCCAGCTCGAAGGCATGCCGGGCACGCTGCATCTCTTCCCGGTTGTCGGTGCAGTGCTGCACCTGATCGTCACGGAACGGCCCCGCCATGCGCACGTAGGTCTCGTAGCCAAGGATGTCCTCGGCACGCGCAAGCTCGGCTTTCACCGCCGGCACCATCAGCTCGGCCGCCCCTGGGCCAAGGCCGATCACTGCCAGGCGACCGCGCTTGCGAGCCAACCGTGCCGGGTCGACCGGCAACGGCGCCGCAGCGATGACCAGGCCCGGCTGCTCGATCAGGCGCGCCTCGGGCAAAGCCTCGGCCGCCATGCTGGCCAAGGTGCCGTTCATGGCCGCGAAGCGCAGCACGACGCCCAGTTCTGCGGCGGCCTCGTGCAGCAACGGCTCGGCCATCGCCTGCTCGGCGACCAGCAGACACGCCAGCGAGGGCTCGGCAATGCCGGCCTCACGCAAGGCGCCACGTACCTGTTCGGCCAGGCCGGGCGCGCCTGCGGCGAGCGCCACCACCACCGAGCGTGGGTGGATCAGCAACTCGTCACGGCTGGCCACGCGCGCGTCACTGCCGACATGGATGGTGCGCCGGGCGGTTTCACTGGCCGGCAGTTGCGCCTGCGCAAGCCAGGGGGCATCACCCTCGATACGCACGCTTTCGCCGGCCAGCAGGTCCGAGACAAAGCGCTTGCCCTGCTCGAGGTCCGCCAGGGCATAGCCCTCGGGCGGGTTGAGCAGGCAGGTGCCGAAGCGCAGTTCACCACTGGTGGTGATCGCTGCAGCCACCCCCAGCGCCTCGCCGAGTTCGCGAGCCATGAGGTTGACCCCGCTCAGGCCACCCAACAACGGCACCACCGCGCTACCGTCCTCGGCCACGGCCAGCACTGGCGGCTCCGCACCTTTCTCATCGAGCAGGCTGGCCAGGCTGCGGATGACGATGCCGGCAGCACACAGCGCGATGATCGGGGTGGCCTGCTGGTAGAGCATGCGCAGGGTATCGCCAAAGCTGTCGTAGTACTGATCGGCGCCCTCGACCCGACCGCGCAGGCCGTAGACGGTCGCCTGTGGATAACGCTGCTGGATGCGCTGCGCCGTGGCCAGGCTGCCTGCCCCCAGGATGACGATGGCCGCTGCCTGTTGCCTGTTCAGCCCTGCCATTTTTCCCCCGGTACGATGATCAGCGAGAAGTACGGCGAAGACTGTGGGTCCACCTCATCCAGCGGCACGATCTTCTGGTTGGCCATGGTCGCCCGCTCGACGTACAGCGCACGCCCGTCCAGGCCGAGTTCGGCAAGTACCTGGCGCACCTTCGGGAAGTTGCGGCCCAGCTTCATGATCACCGCCGCATCGGCGTCTGCCAGGCGACGCTTGAGCTCTTCGGCGGGCAGCACGCCTGACAGTACCGACAGGCTCTGGTTGCGGTACACCAGCGGCGCGCCAAGCACCGAGGCACCCCCGAGCATCGAACAGACCCCCGGGACCACTTCGGCCTCATGCTGCTGGGCAAGCCGGTCGTGCAGGTACATGTAGGAGCCGTAGAAGAACGGGTCACCTTCGCAGATCACCGCCACGTCACGGCCGGCATCCAGGTGCTCGGCCACCTGCACGGCCGCTTCATCGTAGAAATCGCTGATCACCTGTTCGTAGGACAGCGGCGCCGGCAGTGCCTCGGTCGTGACCGGGTACACCAGCGGCAGCAGGGTCTGCTCGGCTTGCAGGTGGGCCTCGATGATGCCGAAGGCGTTGCCGCGCTTGCCCTTGGCCACGAAGTACGCCACCACCGGCGCCTCGCGCAGCAGGCGCAGGGCCTTGACGGTGATCAGTTCAGGGTCGCCGGGGCCAACGCCCAGGCCCAGCAGTCGTCCGCGCGGCGCCATCACTCCACCTCCGTGGCCAGGGCGTTGACTGCGGCAGCGGCCATTGCGCTGCCGCCCAGGCGGCCTTGCATGATCACGAATGGCACGCCGCGGCTGTCGGCGGCGAGCATCGCCTTGGACTCGGCGGCACCGACGAAGCCGACCGGGAAGCCGAGGATCAGGGCGGGTTTGGGCGCCCCGGCATCGATCATCTCCAGCAGGTAGAACAGCGCAGTCGGGGCATTGCCGATCACCACCACGCTGCCCTCCAGATGCGGGCGCCACAGCTCCAGGGCAACGGCGGAGCGGGTGTTGCCGACCTCCTTGGCCAGGCCTGGCACGCTGGGGTCGCGCAAGGTGCAGATCACCGGGTTGTTGGCGGGCAGGCGTGCGCGGGTGATGCCTTCGGCGACCATGTGTGCGTCGCAGAGGATCGGCGCACCATTGGCCAGGGCTTCACGGCCTGCGCGGCCGGCACCTTCGGAGAACTGCAGGCCATCGATGGCCTCGACCATGCCGCAGGCATGGATCACGCGCACGGCGAGTTTTTCCAGGTCTGCGGGAATCCGCTCGAGCCGGGCTTCCTCGCGGATGATCCGGAAGGAATTGCGATAGATCTCCTGACCATCGCGGATGTAGTCAATCATCAAGGTGCTCCGTCGGCAGGGCGAGCATGGCGCCTGCTTCATTCAAGGTAAGGTCGGTGGCGCGCAGGGCACCCAGGCCCGGCAGGTGCGCGTCACGCAAATAGAGGTCATAGCGGCCCGGTGAACGGGCCAGCAAGGTGGCCGGGGCGACATGGGCCACGGCACAGGAACGGGGGCAGCCGGACAAATGCACGCTGCCGGGCACGCCACTGCCCAACAGCGCCGCCAGCTCGACGGCATCGGCCTTGGTCTCGGCCTGGGCCTTGGCGCAGCCACTGCTGCCGGTGCAGGCGACCATCCGCGCCAGGGGCTCGTCGGCCTGGCAGAGCAGGCCCAGTGCCGCCAGCTGGACGCGAGCCTGTTCGAGGTCGACAGCGGCGATGTTGGTCAGCATCAGGCTTTGCCACGGGCTCAGGCGCAGGCTGCCGTCACCCCATTGGCGGGCCACCCGGGCAGCGCCACGCAACATGGCCGGTGACAGGCGGCCCAACGGCGGGGCGACGCCCAAGGCCATGCCCTGCTGTTGTGCCACGGCACCCAGCCATGGGCATTGGGCGCCTTTGCGCCGCCACTCGATCACGGCCGCATCGCGACGTACTTGCAAGCCGAGACCGTCGATGAAGGCATCGACCCGGCAACCTTGCAGCAGCTGGCGCATGCGCGACTGCTCAGGGCTGGCCAGATCGAGGAAGCGATCGAGCACTGCGCGCACCAGCTCCAGCCCCTGCTCCAGTGGCACCGCGCCCAATACCGGACCATCGGCCGGGCAACTGGCCAAGCCAAATGCCAGCCAGTCGCGCTGCTCCAGGCGCAGTGCCGAAAGCCACAGGTCGTGAGGGTGATCGAGCATCGCCACGCCTTCACCCCCATCGAGCTGCACGGCGAACTTGGCCGACAGCTGATGGAAGCGCGGCGTGCCTTGCAGCAGGTCGAGGATCTGCCCGGCCAAGGGGCGTACATCCAGCAGCATCGACGGATCATGGCCAGCCAAGGGGCTGAGCATCAGGTTGCGCACGTCATCGCTGGCTGCATCACGCGGACCAAGGCCGGCGGCCAGCAGGCTGTCGACCAGCCCGGCATGATCGCTGCCGATGCCGCGGATCTGCAGGTTGCCGCGGTTGGTGGCTTCGATCACCCCGCCCGCAAAACGCTCGGCTGCCGCCGCCACCGCATCGGCCTGGTCGGCCAGCAGCAGGCCGCCGGGCAGCTTGATACGGCAAATGCCACCGTCACGGGCGCTGACGATGCGCCACAACCCCGGGCAGGCCGAGGGACGGGGTGATGCTACGGGCGTGTTGGCTGGCGTCAAAGGGGCGTCCGGCAATCGCTGAAAGTGCGCTTGAGTGTAGAAGGCGCGGTATTATGCCTGCTTTGTCCGGCGGCATGAAAAGCCGGTGGTCGAGCTTCAACAGCGTTTGAGCTGAAATTTTGGGGGCGCTGTGCGCCCCATCGCGACACAAGGCCGCTCCTACAGGCATCACCGCCCCTGTAGGAGCGGCCTTGTGTCGCGATGGGCTGCACAGCAGCCCCAGACCCCAAAGAGGTATCAATGACCCCCTGGCTGACAGTAGTAGGCATCGGCGAAGACGGCTTCAGCGGCCTGGGCAAACAGGCCCGGCGCGCCCTGCTGGGCGCCACGCGGATCATCGGCAGCCCGCGCCAGCTGGCCCTGCTGCCGCGTTGCATCAGTGCCGAGCGGCAAGACTGGCCAACGCCATTCTCCCTCGCCCCGGTACTGGCACTGCGCGGTGAGCCGACCTGCGTACTGGCCAGCGGCGACCCGATGTTCTTTGGCGTCGGCGCCAGCCTGGCGCGACAGGTAGCAGCCGAAGAAATGCAGGTGCTGTCGATGCCCTCCTCCTGTGCCCTGGCCGCCGCCCGCCTGGGCTGGCCACTGCAGGACGTGCAGGTGGTATCAGTGGTCGCACGCCCCTTGGCGGCGCTCAATGCCCACCTGTACAGCGGCCAGCGCCTGCTGGTGCTGAGCAACGACGGCGACAGCCCTGCGGCCATCACTGCACTGCTGCGCGAGCGCGGCTTCGGGCCCAGCCGCGTGCACGTGCTGGAGCACCTCGGTGGTGCGGCCGAGCAGCACCTCTGCGGCACCGCCGATGACTGGCCGCACAGCCAAGTCGCCACCCTCAACCTGGTCGCCATCGAGTGCCTGGCCAGCCCGGATGCCGTGCGCCTGTCGCGTGTCCCCGGGCTGCCAGACAGCGCCTTCCGCCATGACGGCCAGCTGACCAAGCGCGATGTGCGTGCGATCACCCTGGCGCGCCTGGCGCCGCAGCCCGGTGAGTTGCTGTGGGATGTCGGTGCCGGCTGTGGCTCGATCGGCATCGAATGGATGCGTGCTCACCCGGCCTGCCGCACCCTCGCCATCGAAGCCGACGAAAGTCGCCAAGGCTTCATCGAATACAACCGCGATGTCCTCGGCGTGCCAGGCCTTCAGCTGGTTCGCGGCAAGGCACCCGACGCGTTGGCCGAACTGGAACGCCCGGACGCGATTTTCATTGGTGGCGGCGTGACCCGCGAAGGCGTGTTGCCGCTGTGCTGGGACCGCTTGCGCCCCGGTGGGCGGCTGGTGGCCAATGCAGTGACCCTGCAAAGCGAGCTGGCCCTGGCGCACTTCCGTGAACAGCGCGGTGGCGAGCTGACCCGTATCCATGTTGCCCAGGCCCAGCCGCTGGGTGCCTTCGACACCTGGCGCCAGGCGTTGCCGATCACCTTGCTCGACGTGGTGAAACCCCTCGATGCGTGAAGAAACCCGCGAGCAACCCGCGCCCCTGCGCAGTGGCCTGACCACCGGTAGCTGCGCCACCGCCACCAGCCTCGCCGCTGCCAAGTTGCTGCTGACCGGCCAGTGCGACGATGCGGTGAGCATCACCCTGCCCAAGGGCAAGGTGGTGCAGATGCGCCTGGAGTTCTGCCGCCTGGTCGGCGAGCGTGCCGAGGCGGGCACACTCAAGGATGCCGGCGACGACCCAGACGTCACCCACGGCGCCCTGCTCTACAGCCAGATCCGCTTGCAGGCGCAGCCCGGCATACGCTTCGTCGCAGGCCAGGGCGTTGGTACCGTCACCCGCCCCGGCCTGGTACTGGCAGTCGGTGAGCCGGCGATCAATCCAGTACCGCGGCGGATGATCAGCGAGCACTTGCAGCAGCTGGCCGACGATTGCGGCTACCCGGGCGGCTTCGAGGTCACGGTCAATGTGCAAGGCGGGGAAGCGCTGGCGCTGAAGACCATGAACCCGCGCCTGGGCATCCTCGGTGGGCTGTCGATCCTCGGCACCAGCGGCATCGTCCGGCCCTTTTCCTGCTCGGCCTATATCGCCTCGATCCACCAAGGTATCGACGTGGCCCACACCAATGGCTACACCCACATCGCCGCCTGCACCGGCAACGCCAGCGAAGACACCATGCGCCGCGTCTACAACCTGCCCGAAATCGCCCTGATCGAGATGGGCGACTTCGTCGGCGCCGTGCTCAAGCACGTACGCAAGGTGCCGGTGCCACGCCTGACCCTGTGCGGCGGTTTCGGCAAGATCAGCAAGCTGGCTGCCGGCCACATGGACCTGCACAGCCGCCACTCCAGCATCGACCTGCCGCAGCTGGCAGGCTGGGCCGCTGAAATCGGTGCCGATGCGCAGCTGCAGGCGGCCATCATCGCCGCCAACACCAGCCAGCAGGCGCTGGCCCTGGCACATGCCGCCGGCATCGCCCTGGGCGACACGGTGTGCGCCCATGCCCTGGCTTTCGCCCGCAGCGTGGTGCCGGCTCAGGTGCACGTCGAAGTGTTTGCCATCGACCGCCAGGGCGGCATCGTTGGCAAGGCAGGTGTGCAATGAACCGCCGAATCCTGCTGCTCGGTGGCGTCACCGAAGCCTTGGCCATCGCCCGTCATCTCGGCCCCGAGCATGTCTACAGCCTGGCCGGCATCGGCCGCGTGCCGCAGGACCTCGCTTGCCAGGTGCGGGTCGGTGGCTATGGCGGCGCTGACGGCCTGGCCGCTTACCTGCGTGAAGCCGGCATCACCCTGCTGATCGACGCCACTCACCCCTATGCGGCGCAGATCAGCCGCAACGCTGTCAGCGCTGCACGGGCGGCCGGCATTCCCTGCTGGGCCTTGCGCCGCCCGGCCTGGCAGGCACAGCCGGGGGACGACTGGCGTGAAGTGGAAGACTGGGCGGCGCTGATCGAGGCGCTCAAGCCGTTCAGACGACCATTGTTCACGCTTGGCCGCGAGCCACTGCAGCACCTTGCCGAGATTCCCCCAGAGCAGTTCTGGACCTTGCGCGCGCTGGAAGCCTGTGCGGGCAATGAGCGCTGCGAGGTGATCGGCGCGCGTGGGCCGTTTCACATCGAGGACGAGCGGGCACTGTTCGAACGTTGTCGCATCGATGTACTGGTCAGCAAGAACAGCGGCAGCGTGGCGACCGAACCAAAGCTCGACGTGGCACGGGAACGCGGGGTGCCGGTGGTGGTCCTGAAGCGTCCGACATTGCCTGCCGTGGATCGGGAATTCACCCAGGCAGGTCTATTGCTGGCCAAGATCAAGGACTGCCTGTAATGAAGTCAAAACGTATATCCCGTTGACATATACGTCCTCTCACTTAAACTCCAGTCACAGTTTGCTGCTTCCAAGGAGGCCCATCATGGAGCAAGGTGCAGTCTTCAAAAGTAACCGCAGCCAGGCCATCCGTTTGCCGAAATCCGTTGCCCTTCCCGATGAAGTGACCCGCGTAGACATCGTTGCCGTGGGGCGAACCCGCATCATCAGCCCAGCTGGGGAGGCATGGGACAGCTGGTTTGACGGCAACGACGCAAGTACAGACTTCATGGCCAGCCGTGATCAACCTGCCGACCAGGAACGCGAAGGGTTTTAATGCTCAGGTACATGCTCGACACGAACATCTGCATCTTCACTATCAAGAACAAGCCACAATTGGTTCGTGAAGCCTTCAACCGCCACCACGGTCAGCTGGCAATCAGTACCGTTACGTTGATGGAGCTGGTGTACGGCGCAGAGAAGTCAGCACACCCCGAGCGTAATCTTTCGATAGTGGAAGGCTTCGCTGCCCGCCTGGAAGTACTCGATTACGATAGCCAGGCTGCCGAACACAGTGGCCAACTACGTGCAGAACTGGCGAGGGCTGGTACACCGATCGGCCCATTCGACCAACTGATAGCTGGCCATGCCCGGGCTCGGGGGCTGGTGCTCGTAACCAACAACCTGCGTGAATTTCAACGAGTCCCAGGTTTGAGAGTTGAAGACTGGCTGGTCAATCCTGCAGGTCAGGCCTAACGCGGAAATTTCCTACTCATCACCTGCTCATCGGCAAGGAAACGCTCAGAAATTTCCAAGTGGCCTTTCGCCCACTGTGCGCCTTAGACTTTGTGCCTCCCCTCCGGAAGGCGTCGTTCATATGGAAATGCAATGGTGGATCTGGCTGGTCTTCGGTATCGGCCTGATCCTGCTCGAGCTGGTCCTGCCCACGTTCTTCATCATCTGGTTCGGCATCGGTGCCGTGCTGGTTTCGCTCATCGCCCTGGCCGCCCCCGCCCTGCAGCTGGACATGCAGGTGCTGCTGTGGGTGCTGTTCTCCTCGGTGACCACGTTCCTCTGGTTCAAGCTGTTCAAGCGCAAGCAGCCGGACGTGCGCTGGACCGCCGACAGCGTGATCGGTGAAGTCGGGTTGCTGACCAGCAGCGTCTCGCAATTCCAGAAAGGCCGCGTCCGCTTCCAGAAGCCGCTGCTCGGCAACGAGGAATGGACTTGCGTCGCCGACGGCGACATCCCGGCAGGCGAGCGTGTGCGCCTCGTCGCCATCGAAGGCAACACCGCCCGGGTCGTCCGGGCCTGAATTGGCATTTAAAAGGAAGTTTTCATCATGACCAGTCTCATCGTCGTCGGCGCCCTCGCCCTGTTCGTCCTGATCACCGTGTTCAAGGGGGTGCGCATCGTGCCCCAGGGCGAGGAATGGATCGTCGAGCGCCTGGGCCGCTACCACAACACCCTCAAGCCAGGCTTGAACATCGTCATCCCGTACATGGACGTGGTCGCCTATCGCCTGCCGACCAAGGACATCATCCTCGACGTGCAGGAGCAGGAAATCATCACCAAGGACAACGCGGTGATCGTCGCCAACGCCCTGTGCTTCGCCAAGGTGGTCGACCCACAGAAGGCCTCCTATGGCGTGCAGAATTTCTCGTTCGCCGTCACCAGCCTGACCATGACCTCGCTGCGCGCCATCGTCGGCGCCATGGACCTGGACGAGGCGCTGTCGAGCCGCGAACAGATCAAGGCGCGCCTGCGTGAGGCGATGTCCGAGCAGACCGAAGACTGGGGCGTGACCGTACGATCGGTCGAGATCCAGGACATCAAGCCGTCGGAGAACATGCAGCTGGCCATGGAGCGCCAGGCGGCCGCCGAACGTGAGCGTAAAGCCGACGTGACCCGCGCCGAAGGTGCCAAGCAGGCGGCGATCCTCGAGGCCGAAGCGCGCCTGCAATCGGCCAAGCTGGACGCCGAAGCGCAGATCAACCTGGCCGAGGCCTCGGCGCGGGCAATCTCGCTGGTCAAAGAAGCGGTGGGTAACGAGACCGTACCGGCCATGTACCTGCTTGGCGAGCGTTATGTAGGGGCCATGGAGAACCTGGCCAACAGCAGCAATGCCAAGGTCGTGGTGCTGCCAGCGGACTTGCAGGAAACCGTGCGGGGCCTGCTGGGCCGCAACAAGGCTTGAATATGCCGGGGCTGTTTTGCAGCCCCGAACCAGCCGGTCTGCGTCACTTCACCGCACCCCATCATTTTTACCTATACTCCGCCTTACAATACCGCCCACGATTCCTGACCGGATCTCTCCATGCCCCCACGTCGGCACATTGCCTGGATAGCCTGCCTAGCAGTGCTGTTCAACCTGCTGGCCATGCCGCTGTCTTCCGCCGCGCCCAAGGGCCCGGCCGAGCAGCTGCTGTGGGGGGCTTTCTGTTCCAGCGTGGCTGGCAAGGCCAAGGTCGATGTCCAGGCCCTGGCCAAGATCGACCTCGGTAGCCAAAGCGATCAGCACTCCAACATGCAGCACTGCTGGTGCTGTTCGGGCGCTGCCCCACTGCTGGCCCTGCCAGGTTATCCGCCGCAACTGCACAACCCGCCGACGCTGTTGGCCGGGCGCGAGCCGCCACCCGCCAGTTACCAACCCACGCCGCGCCAGCTATGGCCCGCGCTCAATCCCCGTGCCTCTCCGCTGGCCTGAGTTCATCACGCTGTCTGCCTGAACCTGAACAGATCGGAGACTCACCATGCTCAAGCAAGCTCTTGTCCTGGCTGCCCTGTTGCTGCCCGGCGCCTACGCCAATGCCCATGAATACACCGTGGGCGACCTGCATATCGCTCACCCGTGGTCGCTGCAACTACCGCCCAACGCCCCCAACGTCGCCGCCTACTTCGTCGTGCACAACAACGGCAAGGCCGATGACCGCCTGCTCAGTGTCGACAGCCCGATCAGCGATGACGCGCAGTTGCATGAGCACGCCATGAGCGCCAGCGGCGCGATGAAGATGCAGCAGGTGCAAAGTGTGGCGGTGCCCGCCGGCAAAGACCTGGTGTTCGCCCCCAGCGCTTACCACGTGATGCTGATGCAGCCCAAGGACCGCAGCCTGCTCACCGACGGCAAGCGCTTCCCGCTGACCCTGCACTTCGAGAAAGCAGGTGACGTCACCGTCGACGTGGCCGTACAGAAACAGGCACCGGCAGACCAGCCCCAGGCCCACGAACACGCGCACTGACCCCCGCTGACCGGCGCTCGCCAGCATGAGCCTGCCGCGCAACAGCCTCAGCCGTACCACCCGCCCTGAACGCAGGCGCGCCGGTGGCGGCTGGCTGAGCCTGTTCGCCATGTGGATGATCTTTATCGGCCCGCTGATTTCCCAGTCGATGCCGATGGACCACCATGCTGGCATGAGCATGCCGATGGACATGTCGATGTCCATGCCGGCGGGCAGCGATACCCATCACGGCCACGATAACGATGGCCAGTTGCATGTGATGTGGGAAAAGTGCGGCTACTGCAGTCTGCTGTTCAACTGCCCGGCCTTGCCGCAAACCCTCAGCCCGCTCAGCGTCGCCAGTGCCGTTCCCCCCACAACCCTGCCCACCTCTACGCGCCAGGGCCATGCCCGGCAGGCCGTGTTCCCCGGTGCGCGCAGCCGCGCGCCGCCTCTTTCGATCAGCGTCTGAACTCCCGTTATCGCCCGGAGCCAGGAGGCTTCGCGCACACTCATGACTGATCGACTGGAATCATTATGTCCGGCTGCACCCCTGTTTTAGCTTCTTCCCTGCGAGGGACATTCGCCGCGCTGTGCGGCTCGCTGCTCGCCCCTGTGGCGCTGGCTGCCGCTCCTGGCCATGAAAGCCCCGACACCGAGCTGAGCCCGACGGTGATCACCGCGCTGGCACCGAGCTCGCCACTGACCGTGGTCACCAACCCCAAGGACCCGCGCCAACCCGTGCCGGCCAGTGATGGTGCCGACTACCTGAAGACCATCCCTGGCTTTTCCGCCATACGCGCCGGCGGCACCAATGGCGACCCGGTGCTGCGTGGCATGTTTGGCTCGCGCCTGAACATCCTTACCAACGGCGGCGTGATGCTCGGCGCCTGCCCCAACCGTATGGACGCCCCGACCTCCTACATCGCCCCGGAAACCTACGACCGCCTGACCGTGATCAAAGGCCCGCAAAGCGTGATCTGGGGGCCAGGCGGCTCGGCGGGCACCATCCTCTTCGAACGCGAGCCGGAGCAGTTCGGCACCCTCGGCAGCCGGGTCAACGCCAGCCTGCTGGCCGGCTCCAATGGCCGCTTCGACAAGGTGCTCGATGCTGCGGCCGGCAACAGCCAGGGCTATGCGCGCTTCGTCGGCAACCAGTCACACTCGGACGACTACCAGGATGGCAACGGCGACACCGTGCCTTCGCGCTGGGAGAAATGGAACGGCGACGTGGCCCTGGGCTGGACCCCCGATCAGGACACGCTGCTCGAACTCACCGCCGGCAAGGGTGACGGCGAGGCACGCTATGCCGGCCGTGGCATGGACGGCTCGCAGTTCAAGCGCGAGAGCCTGGGCCTGCGCTTCGAGAAGTCCAACCTCGGCGAGGTGCTCGACAAGGTCGAGGCACAGGTCTACTACAACTACGCCGACCACGTGATGGACAACTACAGCCTGCGCACGCCATCAGGCACCGGCATGATGGGCATGCCCATGGTCAGCAACGTCGACCGCCGCACGCTGGGCGCTCGCCTAAAGGCCACCTGGCGCTGGGCGGATGTGCAACTGATTGGCGGCATCGACGCGCAGACCAACGAACACCGCCAGCGCGGCGGCATGGGCGTCGATGCGCACAAGGGCCAGCCTTGGACCAAGGACGCCGACTTCCACAACTATGGTGCTTTCGGCGAGCTCACCTGGTACGCCACCGGCGAAGACCGGCTGATCACCGGTGCCCGCCTGGACCGCGCCTCGGCCCGGGACTTCCGCCAGGGCAGCGCCACTCAAGGCGACACCCGCGCCGACACGCTGCCCAGCGGCTTCATACGTTACGAGCATGACCTGGCGGCGGTCCCCGCCACCACCTACATCGGCCTCGGCCACGCCGAGCGCTTCCCGGACTACTGGGAGCTGTTCTCGCCCAAGCTGGCGCCACCCGGTGCGGCCAACGCGTTCGACGGCATCAAGCCAGAGAAGACCACCCAGCTCGACTTCGGCATCCAGTACCGCGACGAGCGCCTGGAGGCCTGGGCCTCGGGCTACGTCGGGCAGATCCGCGACTACATCCTGTTCGACTACCGCACCGGGATGATGGGCATGAGCACCTCCCAGGCTCAGAACATCGATGCCCGCATCATGGGCGGCGAACTGGGCGCGGCCTACAAGCTCACCGAGCGCTGGAAGGCCGATGCCACCCTGGCTTACGCCTGGGGCAAGAACAGCAGCGACGGCAAGGCACTGCCACAGATGCCGCCGCTAGAAAGCCGCCTGGGCCTGACCTACAGCCGCGACAGCTGGAGCGCCGGTGCCCTGTGGCGCCTGGTGGCGGAGCAGAACCGCATCGCCGAGAACCAGGGCAACGTGGTCGGCAAGGACTACGACAAGAGCGCCGGCTTCGGCGTGTTCTCGCTCAACGGCGCCTACAAGGTGAACCACAACCTCAAGCTCAGCGCAGGGGTCGACAACCTGTTCGACAAGGCCTACGCCGAGCACCTGAACCTGGCCGGGAATGCCGGGTTCGGCTACCCGGCCAATGATCCACAGCCGGTCAACGAGCCAGGCAGGACCTTCTGGACCAAGGTCGATTTCAGCTTCTGACAACAACAACGGGCGCGGCTTCGGTCGCGCTCATCAGCTGGTCAAACGGGAGGTTCCCATGAGAGGAACACGCATCAACTTCTACAACCTGGCCTGGCGTTGGCACTTTTATGCGGGGCTGTTCGTCGCCCCGTTCATGATCCTGCTGGCGATCACCGGGATCATCTACCTGTTCAAGCCGCAGCTCGACCCGCTGCTGTACCGTGACTTGATGGTGGTCGAAGCCGGCCATCATCGACAGGGCGCCGACACGCTGCTGGCCGAAGTGCGCCAGGCCTACCCGAAAGGCCATGTCGGCCAGTACCTGCCGCCGATCAATGCCGAGCGCAGCGCGCAGTTCGTGGTGCATGACGGTGGCCGCGAGCTGAACGTGTTCGTCGACCCGTACAGCGGCAAGATCCTTGGCCAGCAGGACGGCAAGCAGAACCTGCAGGCCATCGCCCGCGCCCTGCACGGCGAGCTGATGGTCGGTACGGTCGGTGACCGCCTGGTTGAGTTGGCCGCCGGCTGGGGCATCGTGCTGGTGGTGTCTGGCCTGTACCTCTGGTGGCCACGCGGGCGTAACGGTGCCGGCGTGCTGTGGCCACGGTTCGCGGCGAAAGGTCGGTTGTTCTGGCGCGACCTGCACGCGGTGACCGGCTTCTGGGGTTCGGCCCTGCTGTTGCTGATGCTGGTCAGCGGCATGACCTGGACCGGCATGTGGGGCAAGCAGTACGCCGATCTGTGGAACCGCTTCCCGGCAGCCATGTGGAATGACGTGCCCAAGTCGGACCAGCAAGCGCGCGAACTGAACAGCGCACACCGTCAGACCGTGCCGTGGGCGATGGAGAACACGCCGATGCCGCAGTCCGGCGCGCATGCCGAACATGCCGGGCATCACATGATGGACAGTGCACCGGCTGCGCCTCAGGTGAGCCTGCAGCAGGTCGAAGACATCGCCACTTCGCGCCAGGTCGAACCGGGCTACAGCATCACCGCGCCTACCACCGCCGAAGGCGTGTACACCATCGCCGTGTTCGCCGACGACCCGCGCAACGATGCGACGCTGCATGTCGACCAGTACACCGGCAAGGTGCTGGCCGATGTGCGCTGGCAGGATTACAGCCCGGTGGCTCGTGCTACCGAGCTGGGCGTGATGCTGCACGAGGGCAAGATGTTCGGACCGTTGAACCAGATCATCATTTTGCTGGTGTGCCTGATGATCCTGCTGGGTTCGGTGAGCGGCCTGGTGATGTGGTGGAAACGCCGGCCCGAGGGAGGGCTGGGCGTGCCGCCGCTGCGCCATGACCTGCCGCGCTGGAAGGCGGCGGTGGGGGTAATGCTGGTGCTGGGCGTGATGTTCCCGCTGGTGGGGGTGTCGATGGTGGTGATGTGGGTGGTCGATAGCCTGGTGGTGAGGCGCCGCCGGGTGCTGGCCAACGCCTGATCGCGCTTCAACCTGCACCGGCCTCTTCGCGGGCACAGGAGAACAGCTGCTACCCAAAAGTCGAGTCGATCTGTCGCGCCCCGATCTGGCACGAGCGTGTTAGCCTAACCGGCTACCTCCGACAAGAAGACCGACCTTCCAAGGGAATGCAGCTTGATGACGCAAACTTCTCCCAACACGCCAGATGAACAACATCTGCAGCGCAACCTGACCAACCGCCACATCCAGCTGATCGCCATCGGCGGCGCCATCGGCACCGGCCTGTTCATGGGTTCGGGCAAGACCATCAGCCTGGCGGGCCCGTCGATCATTTTCGTCTACATGATCATCGGCTTCATGCTGTTCTTCGTCATGCGCGCCATGGGCGAACTGCTGCTGTCGAACCTCAACTACAAGTCGTTCATCGACTTCTCCGCCGACCTGCTCGGCCCCTGGGCCGGCTACTTCACCGGCTGGACCTACTGGTTCTGCTGGGTGGTCACCGGCATCGCCGACGTGGTCGCCATCGCCGCGTACACGCAGTTCTGGTTCCCCGACCTGCCGCAGTGGATACCGGCGCTGACCTGCGTCGGGCTGCTGTTGTCGCTGAACCTGGTGACCGTGAAGATGTTCGGCGAGCTGGAGTTCTGGTTCGCCCTGGTCAAGATCGTCGCCATCCTCGGCCTGATCGCTACCGGGCTGTACATGGTCATCACCGGCTTCACTTCGCCGAGCGGGCGCACCGCGCAACTGGCCAACCTGTGGAACGACGGCGGCATGTTCCCCAATGGCCTGATGGGCTTCTTCGCCGGTTTCCAGATCGCCGTGTTCGCCTTCGTCGGCATCGAGCTGGTGGGCACCACTGCAGCTGAGGCGAAGAACCCCGAGCGCACCCTGCCACGGGCGATCAACTCGATCCCGGTGCGGATCATCGTGTTCTACGTGCTGGCACTGATCGCGATCATGGCGGTGACGCCATGGCGCGACGTGGTACCGGGCAAGAGCCCGTTCGTGGAGCTGTTCGTGCTGGCCGGCCTGCCGGCGGCGGCGAGCATCATCAACTTCGTGGTGCTGACCTCGGCCGCCTCGTCGGCCAACAGCGGCGTGTTCTCCACCAGCCGCATGCTCTACGGCCTGTCCCAGGAGGGCGATGCGCCCAAGGCGTTCGAGAAACTGTCGAGCCGCTCGGTGCCGGCCAACGGCCTGTACTTCTCCTGCACCTGCCTGCTACTGGGTGCGGTGCTGATCTACTTGGTGCCGAACGTGGTCGAGGCGTTCACCCTGGTGACCACGGTCTCGGCGGTGCTGTTCATGTTCGTCTGGACGCTGATTCTGCTGTCGTACCTGAAGTACCGCAAAAACCGTGCGGCACTGCACCAGGCCTCGAAGTACAAGATGCCGGGCGGGCGCTTCATGTGCTACGTGTGCCTGGCGTTCTTTGCCTTCATCCTGGTGTTGTTGAGCCTGGAGGCGGATACGCGTTCTGCGCTGGTCGTCACGCCTGTCTGGTTCTTGCTGCTGGCAGTGACCTATCAGGGCGTGCGTAGCCGCCGTCATCCTCGTTCGGCTGTGCGTAACGGCTGATGGCCTCGGGGGCTGCTTTGCAGCCCATCGCCGGCAAGCCAGGCTCCCGCGGCTGCGCCCCTAACGGGTGCAACCATGCAGGACACAACTATCGCAAGTGCGATGTGTCCGGTTCTGACAACCGGACGCCAATCCCGAACCGCAGAAACTACTGTAGTGCCGCATCGCTTGCCGCACCTGCGTTGCGGCATTCGTCCTGTCTCGACCTGATATTTTTGCCAGTTGTGACCTCCCCGCCTTAGCCCTCAAATACTCCCAGATCGCGATGTATGGCAATGACCATCCTCACCCGCCAGGGAGCACGCCCGCATGACCGAGCAAGCCGCTACCGCCCACACCTACGCCAAGCTCTTCCCCGAACAGTTGGCCAACCCGTGCAGCCCCGATGCGCCCGAATCGAACACCGGGCCCATCGCCTATCTGCACGCCCTCTATCAAAAGGCCCTGGAAATGGAGGCGGCCAGCACGGACACCCGCCGCCTGACACTGGCGCAACGGCGCCCGGACATCGGCGCACTACTGCTCGATCCCGGCAAACTGGAGCACCCCGTCAGCGCACTGACCCTGGCCATTCGCGCCCTCGCGTACCATGCTCAGGAACGTGCCGGGGCAAAGGCTTACTTGCCCGAGGTACTGGCCAGCGCAGGCCAGCATGCCCACCTGCCGTTCAACTATGCCCACGAGCAAGTCAAGGCGGTACTCTCGTACAAGCGAACTCCTTTATTCGAATTGCTACAGCAGACGCAATACAGCTACCCCAACTTCTGCTATGAAGGGCTGCGCAGCGATGAGCTGCGCCAGGCCATGCGTAACGCCAGCGGCTTCAGCCCCGCCCTGCAAGCGTTGCTACTGGAAGAAAAGCCCTTGCGCGAGATCGGCAACGAATGGCGTCAGTGGTACGGGATGGCCGATATCGACGCCAAAAAGGCCATTGCTTCGTTGCACGATGTCGAAACATTCGGCCGCCGAACCGGGCTGAGCTTCGAGCAGATACTGGAAATGCTGGCCGTGGCCGGGATCGATGACAATGCTGCGGCCAGCTACAGCCTGGTGCGCAGCTCCGATGCCTACCGCCCCACCGGCAAGCCTGTGCTGGACAAATTCCATTACGGCGCGGCATACATCAATGCGCGCCGAAAAACGCCACTCACGATCAAGGATGGCTTGGCCGGGGCAGGTATCAAACCGCGGTTTGACTCAATCGATTACAACTGCCTGTCGCGTATGTACCAGATGATCCACCTGCAACGGGCGCTGGCGCTGCCATTCAAGGACGTCGACCTGCTGTTGACGTCGATCCTGCGTGCCGAAGGTCAGTTCGACAACTGGCACCTGTCGCCATCCACTATCCGTGCCATGGGGGTTTTCCGCTACCTGAACGAGGCCTACGGCATAAGCGCCGAACAGTTCGCCGCTCTGGTGTGTGAAATCAACCCGTTTGCGGTTGGCGAGCAAGCACCGATGCTCGACCGGATACTCGATGGCCCAGGTGCCGGCCAGCTCGACACACCCAACCCACTGATCCTCGACGATCGCGTATTCGACCCGGCCGATGGCAAGGACGGCCAGTTCAAGGTCGTGCCGGCACTGGCCAAGGCCTTGGGCGTGGATGAGCAGGCAACCTTGGTGTACCTCGCGCAGGTCAAGCAGGCGCAAGGGCTGAAGGTGTACAAAGTGTCGCTGTCGTTGATTTCTGCGCTGTATCGCCTCAGCCGCTTGCATCGCCTGTTCAAGCGCTCCGCCCGCGAAGCAAGCGCCTTGGTTGGGCTGCTGGCAACGACCGGCACCGATGTGCTTGCACAGCTGGCAGGCACGCCGCTGATCAGTGACGTCCCGGGTGCCAGCGATGTGCTCGACACCCTGGTCGCGCTTGGCAACCTTGACCAGTGGCTGCGTCAACAGCAGATCCTGCCCAGTGCTCTGCTGGTGACGTTGGCGCCAGTCCCCACAACGGAGCTAGCGGTGGGCAGCTCGCTGCAAAGTTCCCTTCAGAAGCATGGCGAACTTATCAGGGAAGCTCTGCTTCCCAAGGCGACTGAAAGCGATCAGCAAGAGGCGGCAGCAAGCTTGCTGATGTTCGTTTTTGGCAACCTGCTGCCTCAGCCCGGCCTCAGCCTGCAGCACGTGACGGCACTATTGGGCTGGCCCGGTACGACAGCGTCGCAGGTGCTGAAGGCAGCAATGACGGTCCTCGATCAGAACAGCAAGACCAAGGCCGCTGACCGATGGGAATCAAGCCTGGTGTGGTCCAAAGCCGAGCGCCGCTGCGCGCTTGTTGGCCTGCTGCGTGTGAGCCCCGGCGTGCTAAGGGCACTGTGTGACAAGCCGGAATGGTTCGACCTGGAAAAGACCCCGGACGAGGCCATTACCCTCGACCTGTGCTATCAACTCAGTCGCTTCCGGGATTGGGTCGAGGTGGGCAGAGCCAATGGCGCCGATGAGCGTGACGTCATCGGTTATCTGACCAGGCACCGTTTCTCCACCGTTCCAGAAAAAGTTACCCAAGCCGTCAAGGCATTGGGCACCTTGATAGGGTGGGATGAGCGCGAAGTGGAAGAGGCCTGCCCGAACATCATGACGGAACAGGCGGTAGAGGACACAAGGCCGACCTTTGACGACTTCCTGGAAACACTTACCGACGCAGAACGTGACTACTACAACGTACGAGGAATCAAGCTCCACTTCGAGGCATTTATTGTGCGCCGAACGGGCAAGACCCAATACTTTGCTCCGTTCCAAGGTTTTGTGGACAAACTGATTGAATTTCTCAAGCAAAACCCGGGGCCGCTGCTACTCACACCGGACCAGTACCAAAAAGGATATAAGCCTGATGCATGGGTAGCGAGGTCGGAAGAAAAAAAAACAGACGCCGAGTTTGGCTACTTCCCGATCGCCATGGAAGCACTCGCTGACCGGCCTGGAACGGTCAATCGTCTGGTCGGCACGTCCTGTGTGCCCAGCACCATCAGCGACATCGACTATATCCTGCGGCTGAAACGGCTCAGCGAAAAGACCGGCCTGGCCTGCAGCTCACTGCTGAGCCTCAGCGAACTCAGCGAGACCTCGCCGTACCGGGAGTTCGAGGGTGCCAGCCAGTTGCTGATGGCCAGCGTCGATGACGCGCTGCGCGAAGTAGTAGACAAGCAGATGCGCGAACACTGGCGCGACGCACTGGCCGGCTACCTGATCGCACACTGGGCACCGCCCGAGCCTGATGCGAAACCCAAAGTGGCCTCCTTCGATGACCTGTCGAGTTACTGCCTGACCGATATCCAGGTCGCCAGCGAGGTCACCACCACGTTGCTGAACCAGGCCATCGGCAGCCTGCAGCACTACCTTTCACGGCTGTTTGCGCGGCTTGAGCCGGGGTATGGCGACGCCGGGCCTTCCGGCGAGGATCAGGCCGAATGGCAGAATGGGCTGGGGCAGTACGGTACGTGGAAACGCCTGATCGACCGCTACAACCACCCCGCCAACCTCATCTACTACGCCAACCGCACCAACAAGAGCGTGGCGTTTCAGGAACTGGAGGTGGCCCTCAACCAGGGCAAGATGGACACCTCGCTGCTGCACACCGCCATCTGCAGCTACCTGGCCAAGTTCGAACGGGTCAGCAACCTGCAAGTGGTCAGCGGCTACCTGGACGGACATAACCCCAAGCAGGACACCTATCACCTTATCGCCAAGACCAACACCACACCCTACGAGTATTACTGGCGAACGCTGGACATCGGCCTGCGTGACGATCAGAACCGGCTAAGCCCGCTGGCCTGGAGCGAGTGGGAGAAAATTGACCTGGCGGCCACAGGTGAAATTGCCCAAAGCAAGTACGACGGCAAGCTTCACGACACCGTACGCCCGGTGGTCATTGCGGGTCGTCGGTATGTGTTCTGGGCAGAGCGTGGCAGCACTGACCTGCCGGATGACAAAAACCAGAACAAGACCTTGCATAACAAGCGCAAGCTGTCGGTGAATTTCATATTCCAACAAAGCGACGCGACCTGGAGTACCAGTAATGAGCTGTTCTGCCTGGATGGCTATAAAGACGGAAAATGGGATGAAACACGCGCGAAAGATGTGAGCTTCATGCCCGGCTTGATCGTGGTGGTTCAGGAAACCAGTGATAACGAGTTATTGCTGACTGCGCTATTGCATGATAGCGAAAAGAAACTGGAAGAAGGAAAAGATACGCAACACAAGCGGAATACCGACTACTACCTTGAAGCGCGAGACCTCCTGTTGTTAGCGAACAAGGTAATAGATGATAAAGACGCTTTCACACTCTATGTTTCGCTTCTGAAAACTTACAAAAACGCGCACGACATCCAGCATCATTACAACGGCAACCCAAGGAGCTTAAAACTAAAAAAATCCAGCATCAAAGACGCTTCCATTGACGTTGATTTTTCTTCTCCCACCAAAGATAAAATTCGTATCAACATACACCCACACATACCCGAAGGAACATCCGACAGGTGGATTTCTAACGGCGCAGTTTCTGCACTTGTTTTTGCAGACAACGACGAAAGAATAATTTATGCACATAACGGGTTTGGAAGGTATGGCATCTCAAAAGAAACCGGGCACGCAGTCGAACTCGAAGCCGACACAAAAAAATACAAGGAAATCAAGATAAAAATTTACCTGCACCTTGCTTGGAGAACCATTAAGAATAAAGAGAACGAAGACCTCGACCTGGGGGAAGTAGTATACGAGATATCGTCAGACACCGCCGCTGACGAGACTTGGACTGTTTCCCTTGCATCCAATGCAAACCAGGCACAGTATCTCGACCTGAGCCAGGTTAAAGAGCTTAAGCCTGAATTCCCAACACATAAGATCCGCCTCAATACACTGTTCGGCAAGAACCTCGTCGCACGCGCCAGCCAGGGGGTCGAGCAGGTACTTGCCTGGGACACGCAGAAACTGCAAGAACCGAGCCTTGAATCAGACTCGGACGCGCCTGTCGACATGGACTTCCATGGCGCTAACGCTCTTTACTTCCGAGAACTGTTCTTGCATGTACCGGCTCTGGTGGCCATGCGCCTGACCGAACAACAACAGTTCGAAGAAGCCGAAGACTGGTACCTGCGTTACCTGTTCAACCCTTACCGGAGCAAAGACGACGCGCATGGCCGCCCCGCCCCCTGGGGCACCCGCCCGCTTTCCCAGGTGGGCACCTTGAGTTCTTCCCTGCGCAAGGGTGTCGATCCCATCAGCCGGGTGTTCACCCTTTCGCGTCACTACCAGCAGGCGATCTACTTGTCGCTGCTGGAAAACTGGCAGTTACAGGGCGACCATTTCTACCGTCAACTCACCCTCAGTTCACTGAACCAGGCCTGGCTTTGCTACCAGCAGGCGCAACAGTTGCTCGGCCCGCTGCCACAAGGCAGCAATGCCTCGCGCTGGAACGCTGTGACCTTGGCCTCGGTCAACGAGGGCAGCTTCCGCCGACCAATCAATGGCCGGGTGCTTGACCTGCACCAAACCCTGCAAAGCCGGCTGTACAACCTGCGCAATGGGCTTACCCTTGATGGCAAAAAGCTCCCGCCGCTGGACTGGGGCAGCGAAAGCTTGGACGCTTTCGACAATGGGCGAGGCGGCGTGAGCAATCTGCCTATTCCTTACCGCAGTGGCCAGGTTGATATCCCGCACTACCGCTTCCGTCAACTACTGCCTCTCGCCAAGGCAGCCGCCCAGCAGTTGTCGGACTTCGGCCGGCACTACATGAGTTTGATGGAGGAAGAGTTCAACACCAGCCTGTCGGTGCAATTGAAAGCGCAGGATATCAAGATGGCTGATTTCGCAATTCGCCTGCAGAAAGAGGGGATTAGTAGCGTTCAGGCCAAAAAAAAGGTACTGCAGATCAGCCGCGACAAAGCGCTGGCACAGAAAGACTATTTCAGCGACCTCATCGATGTCGGCCGCTCTCCCGAAGAAGAAGCAGCCACCGCCTTCTCCTGGATTTCAAAAACCAGCAAGGCTGCAGCTATCTATAATTTTGCAATCGCGGGCGCAATGGGTACCGCGGTCCCCACTATTTATGGGTTGGCAGTAGGTGGAAACAAACCTGAAGCCATAAACGTTTTTGTTGGCCAAGGTTTCGAGGCGGCGGCCGACATCAGCAACGTCATCGCCGAAGAACTGGTGACTCAAGCAGCCTATAACCGCCGCTCCGCCGAGTGGGTGTTCAACAAAAGCCAGGTTGAATGGGACCTGAAAATCCTCGATCAGCAAATTAAGGAAACCAATATCGAACTGAACGCCAGCACCATCGCTCTCGCCCAGTGCGAGCAGGCGCGAATCAATGAACAGGAAGCCTACGTCTCCATGACCACCGGGTTCACTATCATCCCCGTCTATAACTGGCTGGTCGCACGCCAGGAGTATATCTACGGGGCGGCCTACGACGCTGTACGCTCACTGTGCATGGGGGTAGAGGCCGCTTGGCGCTATGAAATCGGCGACTACCGGCGTGACAGCTTCATCGATACCAGCGCCTGGCGCGACAACTACAAAGGCATGCTGGCGGGCGAATCGCTGCTGCTGAACCTGCAGCAGATGGAAAATGAATACCTGGCCAGAAACGAGCGGCGGTTGACTATCAAGAAGACCTTCAGCCTCAAGAACCAGCTGGACAGTGATGCAACCAAGGCCGAAGAAAAGTGGGCCGATATTTTCAAGAAGAATGCTAAACGCACCACCCCGCTGACCCACACGTTCGAATTCAAGGCAGATGATTTCGACAAAAGTTACCCGGGTCAGTACCTCCGCCAACTGAAATATGTGTCCGTCACGCTCGTACTCAAGGCAGACAAACAGCCGCAAGAGCTGTGTGCAATCCTCAAGCAAACAGCCAGTACCACGCTGCTTGAGCCTCACAAGGATGCAGCTCGCTCCTTCTATCCAGGCACGGAGGACGACGTCGTGGTGAAGAGCGCGAAAGATAATCCCAGACTGGTCCTGCGTAACCCCCGCGAAAACCAGCAGATCGCGTTGTCGTCAACCGTGGCCGAAGACGGGCTTGGCTACGATGCCGGTACCTGGGTGTATGAATTGATGTTCCACGATGGCCGTTACCTGCCGTTCGAAGGTACCGGCGCTATCTCGCAGTGGACGCTGGAGCTATTGGGCGATGAGGGCCTGCTCAAGGACCTTTCGATCATCGAGGACATACGGTTCAACATGGTTTATACGGCCAAGGCGGGCGATGGCGATTTCATCAAGGAGATAGACAAGATCAGGAAAGGGGTTGCCACAGCACAACAAGGCGATGCGTAACGGCTGATGGCCTCGGGGGCTGCTTCCGCAGCCCCAATCCTGTGCAAAGCAACCCCCCTGGCACCAACCTGGCCCGGACAAACGCCCCAACACCTCGCACACCCCCTCTATCCCGCCGCTTTCGCCACTAGGCACACCCCTTGCAACGCCCCTCCCCGCTTGGCCAACACCATAAAAACACTCAGCGGAGAGAGCACATGAAGCGTCGCAGTCTGATCAAGGCCTTTACCCTCAGCGCATCCATTGCCGCCATGGGCCTGAGCTGGAGCATCCAGGCCGCCGAAACCATCAAGGTCGGCATCCTGCATTCGCTGTCCGGGACCATGGCGATTTCCGAGACCTCGCTCAAGGACATGGCGCTGATGACCATCGACGAGATCAACGCCAAGGGCGGTGTGAACGGCAAGCTGCTCGAACCGGTGGTGGTAGATCCGGCTTCCAATTGGCCGCTGTTCGCTGAAAAGAGCCGCCAACTGCTGACCCAGGACAAGGTCGCGGTGGTGTTCGGCTGCTGGACCTCGGTGTCGCGCAAATCGGTGCTGCCGGTGTTCGAGGAGCTCAACGGCCTGCTGTTCTACCCGGTGCAGTACGAGGGCGAAGAGATGTCGCCGAACGTGTTCTACACCGGCGCCGCGCCCAACCAGCAGGCCATTCCGGCCGTGGAATACCTGATGAGCGAGGATGGCGGCAGCGCCAAGCGCTTCTTCCTGCTGGGCACCGACTATGTCTACCCGCGCACTACCAACAAGATCTTGCGCGCCTACCTGCACAGCAAGGGTGTGGCCGACAAGGACATCGAAGAGGTCTACACCCCATTTGGTCACGCCGATTACCAGACCATCGTCGCCAACATCAAGAAGTTCTCCGCCGGCGGCAAGACGGCGGTTATCTCTACCGTCAACGGCGACTCCAACGTGCCGTTCTACAAGGAACTGGCCAATCAGGGCCTGAAAGCCACCGAGGTGCCGGTGGTGGCATTCTCGGTGGGTGAAGAGGAACTGCGCGGCATCGACACCAAGCCGCTGGTAGGCCACCTGGCGGCGTGGAACTACTTCGAATCGGTGGATAACCCGGTCAACCAGAAGTTCGTCGCCGACTGGAAGGCCTACGCCAAGGCCAAGGGCCTGCCGGGGGCAGACAAGGCCGTGACCAACGACCCGATGGAAGCCACCTACGTGGGCATCCATATGTGGGCACAGGCCGCCGAGAAGGCCAAGTCTACCGATGTCGACAAGGTGCGCGAGGCACTGGCGGGGCAGACCTTCAAGGCGCCGTCGGGCTTTACCCTGACCATGGACAAGACCAACCACCACCTGCACAAGCCGGTGATGATCGGCGAGATCCAGGATGACGGGCAGTTCAGCGTGGTCTGGGAGACCGAGCAGCCGCTGCGGGCACAGCCTTGGAGCCCGTTCATTCCGGGCAATGACAAACGGCCGGACTATGCAGTGAAAGGTAACTGAGTGCATGGGGCTGCTCTGCAGCCCATTCGCGGGCTCGCCCGCTCCCACAGGGGTTATGCAGTGTTCAAGACCTGCACAGTACCTGTGGGAGCGGGCATGCCCGCGAAGAATCCACCGCCGTTTTTCAGGATTACCCGCATGCTCAGACTGCTGCTCACCCTGTTCCTGCTGATCCCTCTGGCAACCCAGGCCAGCGAGGGCGAATTCTTCCTCACCGCCAAACCCGCCGAGCAAGCCCGCCTGCTCGAAAGCTGGGCGGCGCAACCCGACGCCGCACGCCTGCCGCTGCTGGACAACCTGCGCCAGGGCCGCATCGCCGCCGATGACACGCGCAAGGTGCGCCTGAACAACCGCCTGCGCGGCCTGATCGACAACGCCCTGGCCAGCCACCAGTTGCTCAGCGACAACAGCGCCACCCGCCTGGCCGCCGCGCAACAATTGCAAAAGAGCGCGCAACCGGCACAGATGGCCTTCCTCGACCGGCGCTTCGCCAGCGAGCCAGACGCCGCCGTGCACGCCGCCCTCGGCCTGGCCCTGGCCAACCTGCAACTGGGCGCCAGCGAGCCGGCCGTGCGCCTGGCTGCGGTGCGCCTGCTCGGCGAAACCGGTGACCCGCTGGCCCGCACCCGCCTCGAAGCCCTGCTGCAACCCGGCGCAGAAAGCGACCCGGGCGTGCGCACCGCAGCCGAAACCAGCCTGGCCCAGGTCAAGCGCAAGCTGCTGGTCGGCGAACTGCTTGGCCAGGCCTTCAGCGGCCTGTCGCTGGGCTCGATCCTGCTGCTGGCCGCGCTGGGCCTGGCGATCACCTTCGGCCTGCTCGGGGTGATCAACATGGCCCACGGCGAGATGCTCATGCTCGGCGCCTACAGCACCTACATGGTCCAGGTGCTGCTGCAGCGTTATGCCCCCGGTGCCATCGAGTTCTATCCACTGATCGCCCTGCCGGTGGCCTTCGCGGTCAGCGCCGGGGTCGGCATGGCTCTGGAGCGCACGGTGATCCGCCACCTCTACGGCCGCCCGCTGGAAACCCTGCTGGCCACCTGGGGCATCAGCCTGATCCTGATCCAGGCCATCCGCCTGCTGTTCGGCGCGCAGAACGTCGAAGTCAGCAACCCGGTCTGGCTGTCCGGCGGCATCCAGCTGCTGCCTAACCTGGTGCTGCCGTACAACCGCCTGGTGATCATCGGCTTCGCTCTCGCCGTGGTTCTGCTCACCTGGCTGCTGCTCAACCGCACACGCCTGGGCCTGAACGTGCGCGCCGTGACCCAGAACCGCAACATGGCTGCCTGCTGCGGCGTCTCCACCGGGCGTGTCGACATGCTCGCCTTCGGCCTTGGTTCCGGCATCGCCGGCCTGGGTGGCGTGGCCTTGAGCCAGGTCGGCAACGTCGGCCCGGACCTGGGCCAGAGCTACATCATCGACTCGTTCCTGGTGGTGGTGCTCGGCGGCGTCGGCCAGCTGGCCGGCAGCCTGTGGGCAGCGTTCGGCCTCGGCATCGCCAACAAGCTGCTTGAGCCGCAGATTGGTGCGGTGCTCGGCAAGATCCTCATCCTTGCGTTGATCATTCTGTTCATCCAGAAGCGCCCGCAAGGCCTGTTCGCCCTCAAGGGACGGGTAATCGACTGATGAACCAGCCACTGCTTGTCACCGCTACGCAAAAGGCCGGGCCACGGCTGTCGCTGGCCATCGGCGCGGTCGTCGTCCTGCTGCTGGTGGCCCTGCCGCTGCTGTCGCTGCTGCCGGCTGATCACTCGCTGCAAGTTTCGGCCTACACCCTGACCCTGGTCGGCAAGATCCTCTGCTACGCCATCGTCGCCCTGGCCCTGGACCTGGTCTGGGGCTATGCCGGGTTGCTGTCGCTGGGCCACGGCCTGTTCTTCGCCCTCGGCGGCTACGCCATGGGCATGTACCTGATGCGCCAGGCGGCCGGCGACGGCCTGCCGGGGTTTATGACCTTCCTGTCCTGGACCGAACTGCCGTGGTACTGGGCCGGCACCCAGCACTTCGCCTGGGCCCTGTGCCTGGTGGTGCTGGCACCTGGGTTGCTGGCACTGGTGTTCGGCTGGTTTGCCTTCCGCTCGCGGATCAAGGGCGTGTACTTCTCGATCATGACCCAGGCGCTGACCTTCGCCGGCATGCTGCTGTTCTTCCGTAACGAAACAGGCTTCGGCGGCAACAATGGTTTCACCAGTTTCCGCACCATCCTCGGCTTCGACATCGCCGCGCAAGGCACCCGTGCAGTGCTGTTCCTGCTCACCGTCGGCCTGCTGCTGGCCAGCCTGTACCTGTGCTGGCGCCTGACCCAGAGCAAGTTCGGCCGCCTGCTCACCGCCGTGCGCGATGCCGAGAACCGCCTGATGTTCTGCGGCTACGACCCGCGTGGCTTCAAGCTGCTGGTGTGGGTGCTCAGCGCCGTGCTGTGCGGCCTGGCCGGTGCGCTGTACGTGCCGCAGGTGGGCATCATCAACCCCAGTGAAATGTCGCCGACCAACTCCATCGAAGCGGCCGTATGGGTCGCCTTGGGCGGGCGCGGCACACTGATCGGCCCACTGCTCGGCGCCGGCCTGGTCAATGGCATGAAGAGCTGGTTCACCGTGGCCTTCCCGGAGTTCTGGCTGTTCTTCCTCGGCGCGCTGTTCATCATCGTGACCCTGTACCTGCCCAAGGGCGTGGTCGGCCTGTTGAAGAAAAGGAGCCAGCCATGAGAGGCGTGCCCCCGGTGCATCCGGAATTCATGCTCGAACCCGTATTCGACACCCTCGGCAGCGGCCGCGAGGCGATCGGCCTGGGCCAGAGCCGCAAGGCCGGCCTCGACACTCGCCACGGCACGGTACTGAGCCTGGAGGACATCAGCGTCAGCTTCGACGGCTTCAAGGCCCTCAACGCACTTAACCTGTACATCGGCGTCGGTGAACTGCGCTGCATCATCGGCCCCAACGGCGCCGGCAAGACCACGATGATGGACGTGATCACCGGCAAGACCCGCCCTGACACCGGCAGCGCCTTCTTCGGCGACACCCTCGACCTGACCCGCATGAGCGAATACCAGATCGCCCAGGCCGGCATCGGTCGCAAGTTCCAGAAGCCCACGGTGTTCGAAGCACTGACTGTGTTCGAGAACCTGGAGCTGGCCCTGAAGACCGACAAGTCCGTATGGGCCAGCCTGGCCGCGCGCCTGAGCGGCGATCAGCGCCAGCGCATCGAGGACGTGCTGACCACCTTGCGCCTGCTGCCCTTGGCACAGCGCCAGGCGGGCCTGCTGTCGCACGGGCAGAAGCAGTTCCTCGAGATCGGCATGCTGCTGGTGCAGGAACCACAACTGCTGCTGCTGGATGAACCGGTGGCGGGCATGACCGATGCCGAGACCGAGTTCACCGCCGAACTGTTCAAGGGCCTGGCCGGCAAGCATTCGTTGATGGTGGTGGAGCATGACATGGGCTTTGTCGGCAGCATCGCCGACCATGTCACCGTGCTGCACCAGGGCAGCGTGCTGGCGGAAGGGTCGCTGGAACAGGTGCAAGCGGATGAGCGGGTGGTCGAGGTGTATCTGGGCCGCTAGACAAGGAAACCTGTACCGGCCTCTTCGCGGGTAAACCCTCCCACAGGGGATTGCGCAGTACCTGTGGGAGCGGGCTTGCCCGCGAAGAGGCCCGCACAGGCAAAGCAGATATGTCAGGAACTACATATGCTGAAAATCGACACCCTGCACCAGTACTACGGCGGCAGCCACATCCTGCGCGGCCTGTCCTTCGAAGCCAAGGTCGGCGAAGTCACCTGCCTGTTGGGCCGTAATGGCGTGGGCAAGACCACCCTGCTGCGCTGCCTGATGGGGCTGGTACCGGCCCGTGAAGGCAGCGTCGAATGGGAAGGCAAGCCGATCACCACGCTCAAGCCCCAGCAGCGGGTGCACGCCGGAATCGCCTACGTGCCTCAGGGCCGTGAGATCTTCCCGCGCCTGACTGTCGAAGAAAACCTGCTGATGGGCCTGTCGCGCTTCCCGGCCCGCGAGGCACGCGAAGTCCCCGCGTTCATCTATGAACTGTTCCCGGTGCTGGAGCAGATGAAGCAACGCCGCGGCGGCGACCTGTCCGGTGGCCAGCAGCAACAACTGGCCATTGGCCGGGCCCTGGCCAGCCGCCCGCGGTTGCTCATTCTCGACGAACCGACCGAAGGCATTCAGCCCTCGGTGATCAAGGAAATCGGCGCGGTGATCCGCCGTCTGGCCGAGCGCGGCGACATGGCGATCCTGCTGGTCGAGCAGTTCTACGACTTCGCCGAAGAACTGGCCGACCAGTATCTGGTCATGGCCCGGGGCGAGATCATCCAGCGTGGCCGCGGTGAAAACATGCAAGCCGAAGGTGTGCGGGGGCTGGTAACCATTTAATCTGCATCCAACGACCCTGCGAGACGCTGTCATGAGTTACGAAATCCGCGATGCCCTGGCCACCGACGTGCCGGGCATCCTCGACATCTACAACGACGCCGTGCGTAACACCACGGCGATCTGGAACGAGAACCCGGTGGACCTGGGCAACCGTCAGGCCTGGTTCGAAGCACGGGCGCAGCAGGGCTATCCGATCCTGGTGGCGGTGGATGACACCGGTGTGCTGGGTTATACGTCCTTTGGCGACTGGCGGCCGTTCGAAGGTTTTCGCCTGACCGTGGAACACTCGGTGTATGTTCGCGGTGACCAGCGCGGCAAGGGGCTGGGCCCGGTGCTGATGGCGGCGCTGATCGAGCGCGCGCGTGGGTGTGGCAAGCATGTGATGGTCGCGGCCATCGAAAGTGGCAATGCCGCCTCGGTACGGCTGCATGAGCGGCTGGGCTTCGTGGTGACCGGGCAGATGCCGCAGGTGGGGGTGAAATTTGGCCGCTGGCTGGATTTGACCTTCATGCAGCTGGTGCTGAACCCGGGGGCAGAACCCACCTGAGATTGATGTTGGCTGTGCTGGCCTCTTCGCGGGCTCGCCCGCTCCCACAGGGATCGCACAAGATTTGAGATCTGCGCAGTACCTGTGGGAGCGGGTTTACCCGCGAAGAGGCCGGCACAGGCAACCTCACATCTGGGTGAACCTGCCCAGCCGCTGCCTCAGCATGCTGTTCTCACTGCGCAGCTGCTGCACCTCTTGCAGCAGCTCCAGCGCCAGCGCCACCCCTTCCCACTCCAGTTCCAGCTCCTGATGCAGCTTCGCCGCGCGCTTGGCCAATAGCGGCGCCTGATCGTCGAACAACCAGTCCTCCGGCGTTCGCCCGGAAGGTTCGACAATGCCGTGCTCGACGATCTCGATCACGCAGTCAGCCGTGATATCGGCTTCCTGACACAGGGTACGCATGTCCAGTTGAACGATCAGGGTGCTGCTCATGATCACTTACTCCATTGTGTCCTCGGGTCGAACGCCGCTTTCTCGGAAAGCTGGGTCCACAGTTCACGGGTGGCAGCGTCGGATGCCGGCGGCATCACCACTTTCAGCTGCGCGTAAAGGTTGCCGCGCTCGCCGTGCTTGTTCGCCAGGCCCATGCCCGGCACGCGCAGGCGCTGGCCGCTCTGGCTGTCGGGGCGGATGGTCAGGTTGATCTTGCCGGTCAGGGTCGGCACCGCCACTTTGGTGCCCAGGGCAGCCTCCCACGGCGCCAGTGGCACGGTGATGATCAAGTCATGGCCTTCGACATCGAACAGCGGATGCGGCGCCATGCGCACGGTCAGGAACAGGTCGCCGTTGGCACCACCGCCAACGCCCGGGGCGCCCTGGCCCTTGAGGCGGATGCGCTCGCCGTCGGTGACCCCGGCAGGGATCTTCACGTTCAGGGTCTTGGTGGTGAACCCGGTGCGCTGGCCGGCCGCATTGGTCTGCGGCACCTGGAAACTGATCTGCTTGGATTCCTTGCTGAGGGTTTCTTCCAGGAAGATCGCCAGTTCAAGTTCCACGTCCTGCCCCCGCCTGCCGGCACTGCGTTGTTGTTGCCGGCCGCCGCCACCGAACGGGTTACCGCCGCGAGCACCGAAGATCGAGCTGAAGAAGTCGGAGAAGTCACCGCCTTCGAAGCCACCGCCAGCGCCACCTGCGCCACCACGGCTCTGCCAGCCTGGCGGCGCCTGGAACGGCCGG
Organism: Pseudomonas sp. 382; assembly: GCF_002759075.1. Classification (NCBI taxonomy): domain Bacteria; kingdom Pseudomonadati; phylum Pseudomonadota; class Gammaproteobacteria; order Pseudomonadales; family Pseudomonadaceae; genus Pseudomonas; species Pseudomonas sp. 382. The sequence continues at coordinate 143,575 of NZ_PEMX01000006.1, read as the reverse complement.
CCATGCTGGCCGCCGTACTTGCGGATTTCGTCGAACTCGGCGCGCTTCTGCGCGTCACCCAGCACCTCGTAGGCCTCGTTGGCCTCCTTGAACTTGTCCTCGGCGTCGCGTTCCTTGCTGACGTCAGGGTGATACTTGCGCGCCAGCTTGCGGTAAGCGGCCTTGATCGCCTTCTCGTCCGCCGTGGGCTCTACGCCGAGTATCTTGTAATAGTCTTTGAAGTCCATCTATGGATCACCAATGTGAATTTTCGTATTGCATCTGAAGATAGGGCTCAAGCATAGCCTTTCAAGTGCGCTTGGAGTTGCCTCAAGGCAGACGATCGGTCTTGATTCTGTAGCCAACTCGCATACACTGCGCGGCCGTTTTGCCTCCGGAAGCCTTTTCCCATGTCTGACGTATCGCCGGCCCGCGCCCTGGGCATCGACTTCGGCACCTCCAACTCCACGGTCGGCTGGCACCGCGAGGGCGCTTCGTCGCTGATCGCCCTGGAAGACGGCAAGATCACCCTGCCCTCTGTGGTGTTCTTCAACATCGAGGAGCGTCGCCCGGTGTACGGTCGCCTGGCGCTGCAGGAGTACCTGGAAGGCTACGAAGGCCGCCTCATGCGCTCGCTCAAGAGCTTGCTGGGCTCCAAGCTGATCAAGCACGACACCAGCGTGCTGGGCAGCGCCCTGCCGTTCAAGGACCTGCTCGGCATGTTCATCGGCGAGCTGAAAAAGCGTGCCGAGGCTGCCGCCGGTCGCGAATTCGAGCAGGTGGTGCTGGGTCGCCCGGTGTTCTTCGTCGATGAAGACCCGGCCGCCGACCAGGAGGCCGAGGACACCCTTGCCGAGGTGGCGCGCAAGATCGGCTTCAAGGACGTGTCGTTCCAGTATGAGCCGATTGCCGCAGCGTTCGACTACGAGTCAGGCATCAGCGCTGAAGAACTGGTGCTCATCGTTGATATCGGCGGTGGTACTTCGGACTTTACCCTGATCCGCCTGTCACCCGAGCGCCATCGGGTGGCCGAGCGCCAGAGCGACATCCTCGCCACTGGCGGTGTGCACATTGGCGGTACCGACTTCGACAAGCAGCTGAGCCTGCAGGGCGTGATGCCGCTGTTCGGCTACGGCAGCCGGATGAAGAGCGGCGCGCTGATGCCGACCAGCTACCACCTGAACCTGGCGACCTGGCACACCATCAACGCCCTGTATTCACAGAAGTCGCAGCTGGCACTGGGCAGCATGCGCTACGACATCGAGGACACCCTGGGCATCGATCGCCTGTTCAAGCTGATCGAGGAGCGCGCCGGGCACTGGCTGGCGATGGAAGTGGAAGCCAGCAAGATCGAGCTGACCGAGCAGGACAGCCGCCGCATCGACCTCAGCCGTATCGAGCGCGAGCTCGGTATGGACCTGACCCGCGTGCTGTTCGAGGAAGCCATCGAAGGGCTACTGGAGCGGGTGCGCGGCAGTGTGACCGAGTTGCTGGTCAAGGCTGGCGTGAGTGCGGGCCAGGTCGATACGGTGTTCTTCACTGGTGGTTCGAGCGGGATTCCGGCCCTGCGCAACAGCGTGTCGGCGATGCTGCCCAATGCGCGGCACGTGGAAGGCAACATCTTTGGCAGCATCGGTAGCGGTCTGGCGATCGAAGCCCGCAAGCGCTACGGCGCTGCCTGAGCAATTTTGGGGCGGCTTTGCAGCCCTTTCGCGACACAAGGCCGCTCCTACAGATGACCGCGTTCCCTTGTAGGAGCGGCCTTGTGTCGCGAAAGGGCCGCAAAGCGGCCCCAGCGATCTGTCAGACCAGCTCGGCCCGCTTCAGCTCACTCTTCAGGTAGGCGTAATAGACTGGCCCCGCCACCACCCCCGGCAAGCCGAACGCCGCCTCGAACACCAGCATCGCCAGTAACAGCTCCCAGGCCTTGGCGCTGATCTGCCCACCGACGATCTTGGCGTTGAGGAAATACTCGACCTTGTGGATCACGATCAGATAGCCCAGCGCCGCCGCCGCCACCCAGATCGACAACGACATGCCGACAATGGTGATCAGGGTGTTGGACATCAGGTTGCCAATGACTGGCAGTAGCCCGAGCAGGAAAGTCAGTACGATCAGTGTCTTGGTCAGCGGCAGGTGCACCCCGAACAATGGCATCACCACGGCGAGGAAGATCCCGGTGAACGCAGTGTTGAGCATCGAGATCTTGATCTGCGCGAAGACGATGTTGCGAAATGCCTGCACCAGCAGGTTCAGCCGCTCGAACAGGGCCGCAGCCAATGGCTTGCGCCGGGAAATGTCGGGGATGCGCTGCAGGGCGATGATGGCGCCGAGGATCATGCCGATCAGCAGCGTCACGAACATGTGCGCCATGCCCTTGCCCACCAGCTGCAGGTCGCTCAGGTGGCTCTTGATCCAGTCACCGATGGCCACCTTGAACTCCGCCGCACTGGCCGGCAGGTAGGCTTCGATGAACGGTGGCAGCTGGCTGCGGGCGCGCTCGACCAAAGTCATGAACTTGTCCAGCGAGGCCCCGGGGTTCTCAGCCTCGTGCAGCAGGAAGCTGAAGGCACCGGCAATCAGCAGGGTCAGGACGCTGACCACCAGCACCCCCAGCAGCGCCACCGCCAGCCAGCGCGCACGCTGCCCGGCGATCAGCGGTTGCAGGCGCGGGGTGAGCATGTTCACCAGCTCGAACACCAACAGGCCGGCCAGCAGGCTTGGCAGCAACTTCAGGGGCAGAGCTAGCAACAGGCCGGCCATGACGATGATCAGGCTGGCCAAGGTGATCTGGCGGGGGGTGAAAGTCATACAGCCTCGACGGCAGACGGCGGGAATGCCCGCAGTCTGCCAGCCTTCAGCACACAGGCATAGGCGCAGGTCACTTCTTCTTCAGGCAGTCGCTCATGAACGCCTTGCGTTCGTCACCCTTGAGCGCCTTGGTGCTGGCGTCGGCGTTGCAGGTTTTCATCTTTTCCTGCTGCGACTGCGGCACGTCCTTCTTCAGGCAGGTGCTCATGAACGCTTTGCGCTCATCGCCCTTGAGTGCCTTGGCCGTGGCGTCGGCGTTGCAGGTTTTCATCTTTTCCTGTTGCGCCGTGTTGGCGGCAAATCCTTGCGCACTGAACAGCACAGCCAGCGCCAGCAGTGGCACGTGCAGCATCTTCATGGAGTGGTCTCCTTGTCTCCGCGCCCGATGCACGGACATGTGCCTGAGTGTAGACAAGGTTTCTGACATTTTGCCTGGGCATGGATGGGCCTTCATGATGACCTTGGCCGGGGGCCATCCGGGCCGCGCCAGTACGCGGCTAAAGCCCGGCTGCCTTGAGCCGCGCCGCATGTTCGGTGAACAGCCGCAGCGGCTCGACCCCCTTGCCCACCGCGCCTAGCGACTGGTTGACGATGTCCAGGTGATCGAGCGGAAAGTCATCGCCGATCACCTGCCCCAGGTGCGAGCTGAAGCGTCCGATCATGCCGTCGCAATGGCCCTTTTCCCTGACGAAACTGCGCGCAAACAGCCGGCAGAAATAGCTGCTGCCGTCGAAGCGGTTGCGCCCCTGGTCGGTCAGCCCCGGTTGCAAGGTGCCAGACCAGGAGTAGTAGCGCACGCCATTCACTTCATACGCGCCTTCCCCACCCCAGGTTTCCGGCAGCCCCTGTGGATAAGCCTGGTTGAACAGCGCCACGCCGGCACTGGTCAGGGCCTGATGCGAAGCATGCACGTCGACCGGCAGCGGGTCGCGCCGCCAGCCGGTTTCCAGCCATACCAGCAACACCGCCAGGCCATGCAGGACGGCCTTGAGCATGCGCCCTTGGGGTGAATCCCCAGGCGCCGAGCGCTCAAGGTGATCGGCCAGTTCCGAGCCATGGTTGGGCCCCGCCACCGAAGTGACCGAAGCGACCCGACCCGGCCGTTTGGCCGCCGCATAGCGTGCGTTGAGCGCCCCCTGGCTGTGGCCGATGAGGTTGACCTTGGCAGCGCCGGTGCGCTGGCAGATGTCTTCGATGATCGCCAGTAACTGCTCGCCGCGCACTTCATTGGAATGCACCGGCGAGACTTGCACCGGAAACACCTGGGCGCCGCCCTTGCGCAATGCCGGCACGATGCCGAACCAGTACGGATAGAGCAGCACCCGGACAAATCCGAGCATGCCCGGCACCAGCACCAACGGGTATCGCGTGGCCAACGCCTGCTGCATGGCTTGAACTCCTTTGCGTGGACGACCAGCCAACACTAGCGCCGCTTCGATGACCACCGCAATCGAACTCCTGGCGCTTCGCAGGGTTCCAAGCCAAACAGACCCTTTGCAAGGAGCGGGACCATGTACAAGCAGACCCTGGCAATCCTTCTGGCAAGCGCGGCGCTGGCCGGCTGCAGCAACCGCCCGGAAAACCCGGTGGACTACGTCACCTTCCGCGACGAACCGCTGGTCAAGCAGGTGGAAAACGGCACGACCATGCAGAAGGTCATCGCCATTGGCGGCAGCCCGTCGAACGTGATCGACCTGCCGCACGGCGGGACCTGCAACGACTACATCCTCAACCGCGACGGCCACCAGCAGCCGTACTACGTGCGCTTCGACGCCACCGGCCATGTCGATGCCAAGGGCTTCAAGACTTGCAAGCAACGAGAAGAGGACAGCAAAGCCGCCCATGGCGCTTGAGCGTCCCGCCAACCGTGACCACCCGACCTGATATGTTTGGAGACAACCATGAGCAACGTTGAACTGACCGATGTGCAAACCCTGCGCGAACGTGCCCGTCAGCATGTCGAGCAAGGGGCGGTGACCGAGGGCTACCATGCCGACCGCCAGGAAATCCTGCGCCTGCTCAACGAGTCGCTGGCCACCGAGCTGGTCTGCGTGCTGCGCTACAAGCGCCATTACTTCATGGCCAGCGGGATCAAGGCCAGCGTGGCGGCCAGCGAGTTCCTGGAGCATGCGAACCAGGAAGCCGAACATGCCGACAAACTGGCCGAACGCATCGTGCAGCTGGGCGGCGAGCCGGACTTCAACCCGGACAACCTCAGCAAGAACTCCCACGCCCAGTATGTGGCAGGTAGTTCGCTGAAGGAGATGGTGCTGGAAGACCTGGTGGCGGAGCGGATTGCGATCGACAGTTATCGCGAGATCATTCAGTACATTGGCGATAAAGACCCGACTACACGGCGGATCTTCGAGGACATCCTGGCCCAGGAAGAAGAGCACGCGGACGACATGTCCGATCTGCTTCAGGGGCTGTAATTGCTGGGGGCGCTTTGCGCCCCTTTCGCGACACAAGGCCGCTCCTACAGGGAATCGCGTAATCCTGTGTAGGAGCGGCCTTGTATCGCGAAAGGGCTGCAAAGCAGCCCCCTGCTATTTCTGCTTTTTCACCGCAGCCGGCGCCTTGCCGGCTTTCATCTGCTGCAGCAACGGCGTGCACTGGTTGGGCGCATCACCGCTGCTGGGCGCCACCAGCGCCAGCAACCCGGCCGCCGGCCCGGCAACCACGCCCAACGCCACCATCCCCGCCCCACGCAGCGCCAGCGGCACTGCCTGCACCCCGGCACTCGGTTTGGCAAACGGCCCGCGCACATACAGCGGCGAACGCAACGAGAACAGCCGCAGCCCCTTGGACTCCGGGGTGACCTTCAAGTCGAGCTGCTCACTGGCAAAGTTGGCCGTGCCGTTGATGTAGATGATCGCGTTCTCGGTGTCGAAGATGAACAACCGCGTGCTCGCCAGCCCGTCCTTGATCCCGACATCGGCCGCCGCGCAGTTGATCTTCACGTCCTCGTCACCAAACAGTTTGCCTACCACGTAATTGCCGACATTCAGCCCGGCGATCTCCATCAGGCTGCGGCTGATGGCACCATCGTTGATCAACATGCGCAGGTTGCCATTGGCCGTGCCCAACAATGCCGCCACCGAGTTGCCACGCCCGCTGATGTCGGCATCGCCGTTCAACTCGCCGAAGCTGGTCTGCATCGGCGCAAAGGTGGGGAACAGCTCTTTGAGCTTGAAGCCACGGGCTGTCAGCTGGGCACGCCCCTGCAGCGGCACGTTGCGGCCGTCCAGGCGAATGTTCGAAGCCAGGCTGCCACCGGCTACGCCAAAGCGCAGCGGCTCCAGGCGCAGCAGGCCATCGTCGAGTATCACGTGGGCGGACAGGTCGTTGAATGGCAGCTTTTCGCTGTGCACGATGCGCTTGCCGGCAAAGGTGACGTCGGCGTCCATGGCTCGCCAGCGCTCGGTGCGAAACTCTTCAACCGGCAGCACCTTGTCGGCCGGCTGTTTGCTGGCACCGCCGCGGGCCTTCTGCTCGGTGTTGGAGTCGGCACCGATCAGCGGCGCCAGGTCCTTGAACAGCAACTGGTTGGACACCAGGTTGCCGGAGAGCTTGGGACGTGGCTGGCTGGCGACGAACGCCAGGTCGCCATGGATGTCGCTGTCGCCGATCTTGCCGTTGAAACCCTGGTAATTGAAGGTCGCGCCTTCGGCGGCATGCAGGTTGGCGCCGAGCCGGCCGTCGGTTGAATAGGCCGGGGTGTCGGGCAGCGTCACGCCGGTCAACGGGTAGAGGTTGCCCAGGCTGGCACCGGACAGGCGCAGGCGCAGGTCCAGCGCGCCGAGGTTGCGCGGGTCGGTCAGGGTACCGGCCAGCACGACATGGGTATCGGCAATGTGTACATCGGCCTGCAGCGGGAATGGCTGGCTGGCGTCTTGCAGCGCCAGCAGGCCGCCGATCTTGCCGGTACCGGACACCGGCTGGCCCTTGTAGCGGCCTTGAGCCTTGAGCCCGAAAGCATAATCCTGCGCACCGCCGGCCTTTTCGGCGCTGGCCTTGCCGACGATTTCACTGAACGGGATCGGTTTGCCCAGCGGGTCGATCTGCACCTTCATGCTGGTTTTCAACGTCTGGTCATCGAAGCTGACATTGCCTTGGTCAAAGCCGATGGCACCGATGTCCAGCTGCCAGCTGGACGGTTCCTCGTTTTCGGCCTTGGGCCCGAAGTCGAACGTCCAGTTGGCGCGACCATCCGCCAGTCGCGTAAGGCTGGCGGTGGGTTTGGTCAGGTCGATGCGCGGGATGCTGATGCGCTGGAATACCAGTGGCAACGGCGCCAGGCGGAACTCCACGCGCTCCAGGCCGACCATCTGCGGCTGTTTGAGCCAGTCAGGGTTGCCCAGGGTCAGGTCTTCGGCAATGAAATGCGGCCACGGCACCCAGGCGCGCCAGCCGCCTTCTTCCGGCTCGGTGCGCCAGTGCACGGCGAGGTTGCCATTGATCGCGAACGGCCGGTGCAAGGCCTCGGATACCTTCTCGTTGAGTAGCGGCTTGACGCGATTCCAGTCGAAGGTGGCGATGATCACCACCAGGATCGCCAGCAGGGTGAACAAGGTGGCTATGGTCCAGACGAAAATTCTGGCGGGACGCGTCATTGCGTGATTCTCCTGACGGCATGGCACAAAGCAGGCGTAACGGTGGCACTCAGTATCTGGGACTGATGAAAACCCGCTGGGTTTTATCGCAGACGGCCATCATAGCGAGTTTTGTCGGGTTTCTTGCTCGGCTGTTGCGCTCATCCGAGGCATTCAGGCGCCTTGACACATTAGCGGCAAATAGCCGCAACACATCTTCAAACACCTGAGATAGAGCCTTGCGCCTAAGCTATCAATAGCGTCGATTGTTACCATTACCCGTATGAACTTCTCTCTGGCGTCACCGGGCGTAGCATTGGCTTCGTACCCACTTTCCAGCCCCCGAGAGGAGCACCGAATCATGAAACGCACCCTGCTGACCCTGACCCTGTCGATCCTTGCGGCCAACGCCTTCGCTCTGCCAGCTGCCGACCAGCACCTGACCGCCGAATCGCGTTCCAGCGCTGCTGAAATCGCCCAACCGCTTAAAAGCGTCGCCGAAGGTGGCTCTGATCGCCTGATCGAACGCTCCGGTCGTGTAGCCGAAGGTGGCTCGGACCGTCTGATCGAACGCTCTGGTCGTGTAGCCGAAGGTGGCTCCGACCGCTTGATCGAACGCTCTGGTCGTGTAGCCGAAGGTGGCTCTGACCGCCTGATCGAACGCTCTGGTCGTGTAGCCGAAGGTGGCTCTGATCGCCTGATCGAACGCTCTGGTCGTGTAGCCGAAGGTGGCTCGGACCGTCTGGTTGAACTCAGCCATGTGAGCTGATCGCCATGGCCGAAAACAACAATCTCTGTCACACCGCTTGCTCCCCTCCCAGCCCGGTCCATTGACCGGGCTTCGTTTTTTTATCTAGAGTGCCCAGCCTCACCGTCACAGAAGCCCGCCCCATGCTGCCGCGCGCCGAACAGAAGCTACAGACCCGCCAGGCCCTGCTGGACGCCGCCTGCCAGCTCATGGAGAGCGGCCGTGGCTTTGGCAGCGTGAGCCTGCGCGAAGTGGCCAAGGCGGCAGGCATCGTGCCTACCGGTTTCTATCGGCACTTTTCCGACATGGACGCCCTGGGCCTGGCGCTGGTCGCCGAAGTCGACGCCACATTCCGCCAGACCATCCGCCTGGTGCGGCAAAACGAATTCGAGCTCGGCGGCATCACCGATGCTTCCGTGCGCATCTTCCTCGATGTGGTCGCCGCCCACCGCGCCCAGTTCCTGTTCCTCGCCCGCGAGCAATACGGCGGATCGCAAGCCGTGCGCCAGGCCATCGCCCGCCTGCGCCAGGACATCAGCGACGACCTGGCCACGGACCTTGCGCGGATGAAGCGCTGGCAACATCTGGATACCGCCGCGCTGGCGGTGATGGCCGACCTAGTGGTGAAGACTGTGTTCGCCACCCTGCCGGAGCTGATCGACAGCCCGGAGCCGGGTTATCCACAGGCGCTGAGCGCCCAGGAAAAAATCACCCAGCAACTGCGCTTCATCTTCGTCGGCGCGCGCCACTGGCAAGGCCTGGGCAACCCGAGCTGATCGCTCTCCTGGTCTGGCCCTTTCGCGGGCAAGCCCGCGAAGAGGCCGGCACAGCCAACCCACAACCCCAGTTCTGCTACCATGGCGCCCTGCCCGAAAGCGACGAGCGCCAACATGCCCAACCCCCGCCCCACCCTGCCCGAACTGGCCCGCTTCAACCAGCACTTCGCCGAACGCATCGTGCCGCTGTGGCAAGGCCCGGGCTGGAACGCCGACATGGCCCTGCCCTACGAGGCCCTCGACGCCCAGCACCGTCCGTTGCTGGTGCAGCGCTACCGGGCCATGGCCTGTGCCCGTCAGCTGTACCTGTTCAGCAGCCGTATCGAGCAACCGGGGGCGGCCGAGCGGGCGGCGGCGCTGTTCCGTTCGTTGCAGAAGCACTTCCACGATGCCGAGCATGGCGGCTGGTTCTACAGCATCGACGCCGAGGGCAAGCCGCTGGACCGGCGCAAGGACCTGTACACCCACGCCTTTATCGTGTTCGCCTGCGCGCACTACTGGGGCAAGGTCGGCGAAGGGCTGGTGGAAGCCACCCTCAATGCCGCCCTGGAAGTGGTCGACGAGCAATTCGCCCGCGATGATGGCCTGTACGAAGCCAGCCTTGGCGAAGACTGGGCCGACCTCGGCAGCGGCCCGCTGCAGAACCCGCAGATGCACCTGGCCGAGGCCTTCCTGCAAGTGCTGGCGGTACGCGAGGACGAGCACGTGCAGCAGTCGCTGCTGCAACTGTGCACAGCCCTGCAGGAACACTTCATCGAGCCGCAACACGGGCTGATGCTGGAAAAGCCGCGAGGCGCTGTGGATAACTGGTTCGAGCCGGGGCATCAGTTCGAATGGTTCTACCTGCTGGAAACCTCGCCGCTGCTGCGCGGGACTGCGCTGCATGCCTCCATCGAGCGGGCCTTCGGCTATGCCGAGCGGTGCGGGGTCAACAATGCGGCCGTGCTGGCCATGCTCGACGTGGAAGGCAACGTGCTCGATGCGACCCAGCGGGTCTGGGCACAGGCGGAATACCTGCGGGCGCTGGTGTTGCGCGCGGGCAATGAGGCGAAACTGCTGGTCCAGTTGAAGGCGATGGAACAGCAGTTTCTGCATGCCGGTGGCTGGTATGAGTGCCGGGATGGTGAAGGGGCGGTGAGCCGGCATGACATGCCTTCGACTACGCCTTATCACCTTGCTACCTGCCTGGAAGGCTTGCAGCGCCTGGCCTGACACCTCTCCTGTGGCAGGGTCCTCGGATCAGTCCCTGGTGGAGCGGTCGATCGACAGCCCGGCGAAGTCCTGGCGCACCGGCATCAGTTCGAGGCTGTTGATGTTGATGTGCGCCGGCTGATTGAGGATCCAGAAGATGGTCTCGGCGATGTCCTGCGGCTGGATTGGCTCGGCGCCCGCGTAGGTGGCGTCGTACTTGGCCTGGTCACCATTGTTGCGCACCAGCGAGAACTCGCTCTCGCACAGGCCCGGCTCGATGTTGCTCACCCTCACACCCGTGCCGCGCAGGTCGCAGCGCAGGCTCAGCGAGAACTGGCCGACGAAGGCCTTGGTGCCGCCATACACGTTACTGCCCGGGTAGGGGTAGTTGCCCGCCACGGAACCGACGTTGAGGATCGACGCGCCGCGACCATGGGCGATCAGGCGTGGCAGCAGCATATGGGTGGTGTACATCAGGCCCTTGATGTTGGTGTCGACCATGGTTTCCCAGTCGTCCAGGCTGCAGTTCTGCGCAGCGTCCACACCCAGCGCCAGGCCGGCGTTGTTGACCAGGCCGCGCAGCTTGTCGAAACCGGCCGGCAGGCTGGCGATGGCCTGCTCCATGGCCTTGCGATCACGCACATCGACGGCCAGGCCGTGCACTTCGGTCTTGGCCGACAGCTCGGCGCACAGGGCATCCAGGCGTTCCTTGCGACGACCGGTGAGCACCAGCTTCCAGCCGGCCTCGGCGAAACGGCGGGCGGTGGCCTCGCCAAAGCCGGAAGTGGCGCCAGTGATGAATACGGTGGACGTCATGCTCTGTTCCTCACGGTAGGTTGTCATCGGCAGCTTTGCAGCATGCCCGCGCCAGACGCTGGCAGCAAGCCGTTCAGGCCGCTGTTCATTTTTTGTTCATATGTGGCAAACCCTTGTGGCAGAGGGCTCGACGCCAGCTATACGCACGTTATCCACAAGGCTTTCCCCATGGATTGGGGGCAACTTGTCGCCTGCGCGGAACCCTTTCAGCTTGACGGGGTCGGTGGATATCTTTCGGTGATGGCGCAACGCTTTCAAGCATGCCGCCTACAGCGGTCTGTCCAATGCTTCTTCACAGAGTTATCCACAGGAAATCAAGCACAATCTACAGGAGTGCGTCGGTGTGGAAAATGCCGCTGGGAACAGGCACCGAGGGTAACTGATCAAATTATGACCAGATCCTTGCAGGCCTTGTGAATAAAGGGATAGCGCGAGATGCCACCATGTTTTCCACAGGCGGCTCCACATGAATCGTGGACAACATCTGCCCTGTGGAAACAAAGGCTTGCGCGGGGATCGTAGCGTGGCTCGAGAAAGATATGCGACAAGTTGTCCACATTGAACAAAGGGGCTGCAGTGCAGCCCCGGCCATCACTCAATGCCCGCCAAGATACGCGTTGCGGACCTCCTCGTTGACCAGCAGCTCCTGCCCCGTCCCGCTCATGCGGATCTGCCCGTTGACCATCACGTAAGCCCGGTCCGACAGCTTCAGTGCATGGTTGGCGTTCTGTTCCACAAGGAAGATCGTCATCCCGCTCTTGGCCAGTTCGCGCAGGGTCGCGAAGATCTGCTTGACCACGATCGGCGCCAGCCCCAGCGATGGTTCGTCCAGCAACAGCAGCTTCGGCCGGCTCATCAGCGCCCGGGCAATGGCCAGCATCTGCTGTTCGCCACCGGACATGGTCATGGCCCGCTGGTTACGCCGCTCCTTCAGCCGCGGGAACAAGTCGTACATGCGCTGCATGTCTTCGTCGGCATGTTTGTCGCCGATGGGGATGGTGCCCATCATCAGGTTCTCCTCGACGGTCATGTCGGGAAACACCCGGCGCCCCTCCGGTGACTGGGCAATGCCGTTGGAGGCGATGTAGTGCGACGACTTGCGGGTGATGTCGGTGCCGCGGTAGACGATATGCCCCGCCGCCGCCCGCGGCTGGCCGAAGATCGACATCAGCAGGGTCGACTTGCCGGCGCCGTTGGCACCGATCAGGCTGACCGTCTCGCCTTCGTTGATGTGCATCGAGACCTTTTTCAGCGCCTGGATCGGCCCGTAGAACACGTCCAGGTCCTTCAGCTCGAGAATGGGTGAACTCATACCAGTTCCTCTTCGTCTGCACCCAGGTAGGCGGCGATCACCGTCGGGTTGTGGCGGATATCCTGCGGCGCGCCTTCGGCAATCACGTTGCCGTGGTCCAGCACGACGATATGGTCGGAAATGCTCATGACCATGCCCATGTCGTGCTCGATCAACACCACAGTGATGTCATGCTCGTCCCGCAGCACACGGATCATGCGGCTGAGGGCTTCGGTTTCCTGCGGGTTCAGGCCTGCTGCCGGTTCGTCCAGGCAGATGATCTTCGGCCGCGTGCACATGGCCCGGGCAATTTCCAGGCGACGCTGCTGGCCGTACGACAACTCGCCAGCCAGACGGTTGGCGCAGTCGACCAGGTCGACCACTTCCAGCCAGTAGAATGCGTGGTCGAGGGCGTCGCTTTCGGCCTTGCGATAGGCCTTGGTGTTGAGCACCCCGGCCACCAGGTTGCGGTTGACCCACATGTGCTGGGCTACCAGCAGGTTCTCCACCACCGACATTTCCTTGAACAGGCGGATGTTCTGGAAGGTGCGCGCCAGGCCTGCGCGGTTGACCAGGTGAGTACCGCCGAACATCTTGTAGTACAGGCGGTTGGCAAAGCGCGCCGGCGACACGAAGTCGGCCGCCTGGAAGCGCTCGCCAAGCAGCTGGATGACGTTGGTACGGCTGCCGCGCACGTTCAGCTCGATACGCCCGCCGCTGGCCTTGTAGAAACCGGTCAGGCAGTTGAACACGGTGGTCTTGCCGGCGCCGTTGGGGCCGATCAGGGCGAAGATCTGGTTGCGCTTGACCTTCAGGCTGACGTCGCTGAGCGCCTTGATGCCGCCGAACTGCATCATCAGGTTGTCGACCGAGAGAATGATTTCGTCGCTCATGGCGCCACTCCTTTACGCGGGGTCACACCGGTACGGCTGATGCGGATCAGCCCACGCGGTCGCCAGATCATCATCAGCACCATCAACACACCGAACAGCAGTACCCGGTATTCGGAGAAGCTGCGCAGCAACTCCGGCGCCACGGTCAGCACGAACGCTGCGATCACCACGCCGACGGTCGAGCCCATGCCGCCAAGCACGACGATGGCGAGGATCAGTGCGGACTCGAAGAAGGTGAACGACGACGGGTTGACGAAGCCCTGGTAGGTGGCAAAGAACACCCCGGCCAAGCCTGCGGTGGAAGCACCGAGGGTGAAGGCCGAGAGCTTGACCAGTACGTGGTTCAGGCCCATCGAGCGGCAGGCGATCTCGTCTTCGCGCAGCGCTTCCCAGGCGCGCCCGACCGGCATGCGGGTCAGCCGGTGCTTGATGTACAGCACCGCCAGCACGACCAGGAACAGCACGGCGTAGATGAACACGAACTTGAGGTTGGCGTTGTAGTCGATGCCGAGGAACTCGTGGATCGGCACCCCGCCGTCCTTGGCCCTGCGGCCGAACTCCAGGCCGAAGAAGGTCGGCGACGGCGCCGGCATGCCGTTCGGGCCGCCGGTGAACGACAACCAGTTGTTCAGCACCAGGCGGATGATCTCGCCAAAGCCAAGGGTCACGATCGCCAGGTAGTCACCGTGCATTCGCAACACCGGGAAGCCGAGGATGCACCCAGCCAGCGCTGCGGCGATGGCCGCCAGCGGCAGCACGCTCCAGAAGCCCAGGCCGAGGTACTGGTAACCCAGCGCCAGGCCGTAGGCACCGATGGCATAGAACGCCACATAGCCCAGGTCGAGCAAGCCGGCGAGGCCGACCACGATGTTCAGGCCCAGGCCCAGCAGCACGTAGATCAGGCCGAGGATGACCACGGTCAGCAGGTACTTGTTGGCGAATACCGGGAAGATGATGGCGATCACCACCAGCGCCGGGATGATGTAGCGCAACCGGGACTTGTAGTCCGGGGCGTTGACGTGCACGCCCGAGCCGCCGCTGTCGAAGCCTTCGAGCATGCGCCGGCCGGCGGCGGTCTGCACGAAGAGGCTGAGCAGGAAGCGCCCGAGCATCACCCCGCCGACCAGCCACGCCACCCGGCGTGGTTCGGCGTTGAAGGTGTAACCGTCGAGCACCACGCCGACGATCGGACCGAAGACGATGAGCGCCAGCAGGCCAGCGACGATGGTCTCCAGCAAGCTGCGTTTGATATCGAAACCGTTGGTTTCCGAGGCAGAAGCAATCTTGGCAATCGACATGTTCACACCTTAGCCACTAGCGGGCGACCCAGCAGGCCTTGTGGGCGGAAGATAAGGATCATCACCAGCAGCGAGAAGCTGAACACGTCCTTGTAGTCGGAGTTGATCAGGCCGGAGAACAGCGACTCGGAAATACCCAGGATGATGCCGCCGAGCATGGCGCCAGGCAGCGAACCGATGCCGCCCAGTACCGCAGCGGTGAACGCCTTGATACCGATGATGAAGCCGGCGTAGAAGTCGAAGGTGCCGTAGTTCAGGGTGATCAGCACGCCGGCCAGGGCGGCCATCACTGCACCGATGACGAACACGTAGGAGATGACCCGGTCGGTGTTGATGCCGAGGATCGAGGCCATCTTGCGGTCTTGCTGGGTAGCGCGGCACATGCGGCCGAGCTTGGTGTACTTGATCACATAGGTCAGCAGGCCCATACCGACGAACGCCGCCACCAGGATGAAGATCTTGGTGTAGGTCAGTTGCACGAAGCCGGTGCCGACCTCGATGCGCATGGCACCTTCGAGCAGGGTCGGCACGCCTTGCTGGCGGGCGCCCTGGCTGATCTGTGCATAGTTCTGCAGGATCAGCGAGATACCGATGGCACTGATCAGCGGTGCCAGGCGGGTGGAGTTGCGCAAGGGTTTGTAGGCGATGCGCTCGATGGTGAAGCCATACACACCGGTGACGACGATGGTGAACAGCAGGGTACCCAGCATCAGCAGGGGGAACGACTCGATACCGAAGTAGGCCAGCAATGCCAGGCTGATCGCCGCGAGGTAAGCGGAGATCATGTACACCTCGCCGTGCGCGAAGTTGATCATGCCGATGATGCCATAGACCATTGTGTAGCCGATGGCGATCAGGCCATAGACCGACCCGAGGGTCAGGCCGTTGACCAGTTGCTGCAGGAAAATACCATCCATAACGCAATCTCACCTGAGCGAGACTGCACGAACGCTGACTACCACAAGCCACGGATGAAGCGGCTCCAGCAGCGCAGAACCGTGCACGTCTCCGAATAAGGACAGGTACCGCAGGGGCAATGGCCCGGACGGGCGTCCGGGCCAGGTGCCGTTATTATTTTTGTTTTTCCAGCTGGTGGTACTTGCCGTCCTTGTCCCACTGGTAGACCACGTAGTCGGAGACGGTCAGGTCACCCTTTTGGTCCCACTTCTTTTCGCCCATGACGGTCTTCACTGGGTTTTGCTTGAGCCACGCGGCGGCAGCCTGGCCCTCGTTTTTTCCTGCACCGTTAAATGCAGCAGCGAGTGCCTGCAGCGAGGCGTAAGCATACAGTGTGTAGCCTTCAGGCTCGGTCCCGGCCTTGCGGAACTCTTCCACCACTGCCTTGCTGTCTGGCAGCAGGCGCGGGTCGGCGCCGAAGGTCATGTAGACGCCATCGACGTACTGCGCGCCGCCGGCGGTGGACACCAGTTCGTCGGTGACGATGCCGTCATCGGACATGAACTTGACGTCCTTCAGGCCCTGCTCGCGCAGCTGGCGCACCAGCGGGCCCGCTTCCGGATGCAGGCCACCGAAGTAGACCACGTCGGCACCGGCAGCACGGATCTTGGTGACCACGGCGCTGAAGTCTTTTTCGCCGCGGGTCAGGCCTTCATACAGCACCGGCTTGACGCCGCGCTTCTCCAGCTGTGCCTTGGTCGCATCGGCCAGGCCCTGACCGTAGGTGTCCTTGTCGTGCAGCACCGCGACCTTCTTGCCCTTGAGCACGTCGACGATGTAGTCACCGGCGACGATACCCTGCTGGTCGTCACGGCCGCACATGCGGAACATGGCGGAAAGGCCGCGCTCGGTGACCAGCGGGTTGGTGGAGCCCGGGGTGATGGCGATCACGCCGGCTTCGTCATATACCTCAGAGGCCGGGATGGTGTTGGAAGAACAGAAGTGACCGACCACGCCGATCACCTTGTCCTGATCGACCAGGCGGTTGGCCACGGCCACGGCCTGCTTCGGCTCGCAGGCATCATCGCCTTTCACCAGGACGATCTTCTCGCCATTCACGCCGCCAGCGGCGTTGATCTTGTCGGCCGCTGCCTGCGCACCTTTCATGTACTGCTCGCCAAACGCTGCGTTGGCCCCGGTCATGGGGCCCGCGACGCCGATCTTGACGTCGGCCTGAACATACGAAGAAACACCCAGTGCCGTAGCTACGGCAAGAGCCAGGAAACCTTTCTTGTAAAACGTCTGCGACATGAGGTGGTGCTCCTAGAGTTTTTTTAGTGTGGCACTACAACTTCTCAGCCCTGTGCTCAGAGCAAGGGCCGTGCCATCGGTTTTGTCTTCCGGGAAAACACACTGCAACGGTCGCCCCCTGGCGACCGACGGCCTTTTCTTTATTGAGCGTGCAACCGTCTGCCACGCGGCAGGCGCCACCACACGTACAGACAAGGAGCAACCGTCGAGTGCCATCATTGCAACCCTGGCAGGTGTTTACGTGCAACCGCCCTGTAACAGTGGACGTCACCGAAGTGCACACCGGTGGTGCGCGACTGCTACAGACAGCACTGTTTCAAGGCTAGCTGGTGCACGGAAAAAGCCACTTGTTTTGGCCCTTAAGCCGCTTTCGCGGGCTCGCCCGCTCCCACAGAGGCCGGCCCAGACACAACCGCATCGAAAAGACTGGCACAATGTCCACCATTCGCCGTTTCCGGAGCCCCTTTGATGAGCGAGAGCGCATTCGCCGAGCGCATCGTGCACAACCTGCTCGACACCGACTTCTACAAGCTCACCATGATGCAGGGCGTGCTACACAACTACCCAGACGCCGACGTCGAATGGGAATTCCGCTGCCGCAACGGCGAGGACCTGCGCCCCTACCTTGGCGAGATTCGCCACCAGCTGGAACGTCTCAGCGACCTGACGCTGGATGATGGCCAGCCGGCCTTCCTCGAACGCATCAGCTTCCTCAAGCCCGACTTCCTGCGCTTTCTGCGCCTGTTCCGCTTCAACCTGCGCTATGTGCGCCTTGGCATCGACAACGGGCAGCTGTACCTGCGCCTGAAAGGCCCCTGGCTGCACGTGATCCTGTTCGAAGTGCCGCTGCTGGCCATCATCAGCGAGGTGCGCAACCGCCACCTGCACCCGCGCATGCGCCTGGCCGAAGCCCGTGATCAGCTGTACCGCAAGTTCGACTGGCTGCGCGCCCACGCCAGCGACGACGAGCTGGCCGAGCTGCAGGTGGCCGACTTCGGTACCCGCCGGCGCTTTTCCAGCCGTGTGCAGGAGGACGTGGTGCGTGTGCTGCGCGACGACTTCCCGGGCCGCTTCGTCGGCACCAGCAATGTCGACCTGGCCTGGAAACTGGATATCAAGCCACTGGGCACCATGGCCCACGAGTGGATCATGGCCCACCAGCAGCTCGGCCCACGGCTGATCGACAGCCAGATCGCCGCCCTGGACTGCTGGGTCCGCGAGTACCGCGGCCTGCTCGGCATCGCCCTGACCGACTGCATCACCATGGATGCCTTCCTCAACGATTTCGACTTGTACTTCGCCAAGCTGTTCGACGGCCTGCGCCATGACTCGGGCGAGCCGGTGGCCTGGGCGGAAAAGGCCATCGCCCATTACCAGAAGCTGGGTATCGACCCGATGACCAAGACCCTGGTGTTCTCCGATGGGCTCAACCTGACCCGCTCACTGGAAATCTTCCGTGCCCTGCGCGGTCGCATCAATGTCAGCTTCGGTATCGGCACCAACCTTACGTGCGACATCCCAGGTGTGGCGCCCATGAACATCGTGCTTAAAATGACCGACTGCAACGGCTCGCCGGTGGCGAAGATTTCGGACGAGGCCGCCAAGACCCAGTGCCGTGACGAAAACTTTGTCACCTACATGCGTCACGTATTCAAAGTCCCCAGCAAGGAGTAACCCATGCAAGCGGTTCAGCAGGAAATTGCCCAGGCGCTGAAAGTACAGCCGCCGTTCGCCGACGCCGCTGCGCTCGAGGCCGAAGTCGCCCGGCGCGTGGCGTTCATCAAGGACTGCCTGGCCAATGCCCGGCTCAAGACCCTGGTGCTGGGCATCAGCGGCGGCGTCGATTCGCTGACTGCCGCCCTGCTCGCCCAGCGCGCCATCAACGAGCTGCGTGCCGAAACCGGCGACCAGGCCTACACCTTCATCGCCGTGCGCCTGCCGTATCAGGTGCAGCATGACGAGCACGACGCTCAGGCCTGCCTCGAGGTGATCAAGGCCGATGAGGTGCACACGGTGGATATCGCCCCAGCCGTGCGCGCATTGGCAGCGGAAGTGGCGGAGTTGAAGAACGGCTCGCCAGCCCTGGTGGACTTCGTGGTCGGCAACGTCAAGGCACGGACCCGGATGGTCGCCCAGTACACCATCGCCGGCGCTCGCGCCGGCCTGGTGATTGGCACCGACCACGCCGCCGAGGCGGTGATTTCTACCCCCCTTCACTAAAGTGCACACCCCCCTTCGTATCGCCTACCCCCCCCCCTTTCCCCCGCCACATTTCCCCACCCATAATTCACATGATTAGTACACCAACAAATTTGTCTGGATGGCTAAGGTGCGAAGATGAAGGTGATCACTGTCAAAGCGAAGCCCTTAGACCTTAGTGACTCAGTCCTCGCCCGAGGACCGTACCGGGAACAGTTCCTTGCTCAGCCCGAAGCCCGGAATACTCAAGTGGTGGTCACGGGGTGCGTGTTGATAGGGAATGACGAGCAGGTTCAGCCTCTGACCTCTGACTACCTGTGCCGCAATTACCGCAAGACCCTGCTGGCTGATGCCACGACCACCTGCTACGCAAGCCGCATCTCTTACCTCTTGGATTACCTAAGAACCCAGGTTGAGTTTGAAGGAAGTGATCGAGATGAAGCGCTGCTTAGCGTTACGGTCGGTAGGCTCGAGCAGTACCTAGCCGGCCTTAATAAAGCAGGACTTGCGCCGAAGACAGTGCAAGGCAGGGATGCAGCGCACCATCATCTCTTTAATACGTACCTGTGCAAGCGCTTCGACGAGCGCGCAGCGTTTAGGGAGGACAACCCGTATTCGGATGGTCTGATCTGGAGCGGTAAGGCCAACGCCTTAGGCATTGTTCAGCCCTGCAACATGGATGAGCTGGAGCAGCTGATTCTGCATGCAGAGTGTGAACGTGAGCGCTGCCTGATCCAAGCCATCTACGACACGGGAGTCCGAAAGTCGGAGGTTCCTCGAATCACATTGCAGGCTGTGCGGGATGCGCTCAACTTCCAGCGGCTTTTGTTCATCACCACAGGCGACATGCCTCCTCTAAAGGCTCCGTATTGCCCGCTACATATCCTAGGGAGCAAGGGATTCAAGAACCAGATCAACCCTCGAACCACGTTGGTGAGCAGGACGACGCTGGAGCGGATTGAGGACTACCACAAGACCCCGCTTTATCGGAGGTTTGCAAAGAACTATGCGTCTCCGGAAGAAACCCCTGCGTTCTTCAATGCATTGGGTCAGCCCTACACCAAAAAAAATGTCGAGAAGCTCTTTGAGCGAGTCTGTAAACGCGCCATTAAGAAAGGAAAGATCAGGCGTCTAATTTCGCCTCATAAGCTGAGGCATGGTGGCGCATACGCCATTCTTCACAGCCCTGATTTGGGTAAGGACTATATGGATCGCCTGGCTACGCTTATGAAGTCTTGGGGGCATAAGAGCCCGGAAACATCTGAAGGTTACACGCTTATCCCTTTTGACATTTACCTAATGCTAGCCGAGCCTAATTCAGTGATGAGAACGAAATCCAGCGAGATGGAACTTCTGCGAAATCGAACTACTAAGCGCATCCGAATGGGAGATAGTAAATGACATACAAAACTCCCAAAAGCGTGCGTCACGACGAGATAGGGCTAGCCAAGCGCAAGCGTTTGGAGCGCGATATCACAAAGGAGTTTGAGGCTTGGGCTATTGAGGTCAAGTCCAGCAGGAATAATCTGCTGAGCGTTCCGCTCCAAAAAAAGGGCGAGCCAGCTATAGCTTGCAAGTATTTACAAGCAAAGTTTAAGTGTGATTACAGTGTTTGCAGTTCACGAACCGAAATCCTTAATTCGGTTATCGATGCAATGATTAAAGAAAAAATCATCATCACAGGCCACAACTCTTCTTCGAATGAATGGCGACGCAAACTACTGGCATGGTACGAAAGCCTCAGCGACAATGAAAAACAATCCATCCCCATTATCGCCAACACTATTTCAGCACATAGATACCTCAAGCATATTCCTGGAATGGAAAACCTTAAATGGGCTCGTTCAAATCTTCCATTGGTCGAGAAAACGTTCAATGAAATAATTACCGACCTGGAAAAGCGCGGGGTTATCAACTCTAACTACAAGACAACCGCAGAACGCCAACTGGAGATCAAAAAAAAGAGAGAGCTATCACCTCGAGGTGATAGCTGGGAGAAGCAGCTGAAGGATCTGCAAGCCGTTCCTCTTTCCCATATCGATGATCTAGTTCCAACAGATCCTGCCAGGCCGTTCGTACAAATCTTTCATATGTTCGCAGCTACATCTCTGAGGAGGAAAAGCGAGGAAAGCCAACGGAACTTTGTAGAAAGCTTCAGGTATGTAAGCAAGCATTTGAAGAGTGTTGGCTATTCAGGGATCGAACATGCCTTTGATTGTATAGGGCCAAACTATTTACCGAGATTTCGCAATTTCCTAATGGAGGAACGTTCCAGCGGAGCAATCAGTTCGCATACAGCCAACTCAATCATGGCGAATACGCGACAGATGATGAGGCGGGCCCTAAATATAAAAGGAATTGGCTTTGCAGCTTTCATCTATGCAGAGGGCTTTTATGCAAAACGCGACTCTGGGGAGTACTGCCCTTATCCCGCCAAAGCTCGGCAAGAAATTAAGGAAGCATGCGAGCGGGAGATAAAAATAACAAATGAGCTGGCTACTGATTACATAAATTTCAACGGCGGATGTGATCCTATTGATGAGCAAGGCAATCTCCGACGAGGAAAAGCGACGCTTGACAATGCTCGCTGGATTTTCGAAAAGAAGCTCAACTGCCAGAGGATAAGCGCAGCGTTCGCCGACATGAGCAATGTTTATGAAAAAGGGTTTTGTCAGATTTTCCGCTACGCGCCTCAGAGCATTGTTCAAATCTACGAAAGCTGGGGCATAATTTATGCGCACACCTCACGCTTGCTTGCCCCCTATGTAATTCGTCTAGCACAAATTACCGGCCTTAATGCCGACCCGCTTAAAGCTCTCGATATTGATGACTTCATCAAAAGTCACGCGATCACCAAACGTCCATATTTGCGTTACTGGAAAGAACGCTCCGACGGTGAAAAACTGTTACATCTGGACCTAATGAAGGCGGATTATAATTGGTTAAGTGTTGCCCAGAGCATTGAGGTTGAAAAGATTTTCAGGGATGTAATTTTCTTGACTCGTAACATTCGAAAAAACGCGGCCCCTTCAATAAAGAATAGGCTTTTCCTTTACGAGTCCGGAGACTCTAAAAATTTCCGAGAGATCAAATCTCTCGAGCGCTCCGCTGTCATCAATGCCATCATGAATAGATTCGCTAAAGATCACGGATTGAAGGATGAAAAAGGTAATGATTTAGCGATATCCGCGTCTCGGCTCAGGCCAAGCCTCGTAGCTGAACTGGTCGACCAAGGTGCATCTATCCGTGAAATCCAGGTGATCCTCGGACACAAGCACATCACGACTACTTTGGGATATCTGGACAAGCTTGAGTTCAGCAAAATCGCGCGAAAGGTGGTTGATGAAGGTTTGCAGAAAATTCACAAAGAATATGTACTCGCGGAGCCGAGCATTGCGGACGCATCCAATCGCACCATCGACACCCATAACGATTCTCACTCCACCGCGGTCTTCATCAGAACAGGGTTAGTAGAGTGCCGTGACGCATACGATCCGCCCCCTGAGATCAAAGAGCTCTCTGACTACAAAGAGGGCAACCCTTGCTCGCTTTTGAATAAGTGCCTGTCGTGCCGCAACTGCATCATCACGGCCTCCAATTTGCCTGACCTTTTCGCTATGCAACGCGATTATCGTGCGATGCTAGAAACTAGCAACGTCGCACAGACACCGTACGGTCACATCATCCGGGAAAATCTTTTAACTTTGGGCAGCATTCTCACTCCTTCTCCACAGGGTTTCGATGCAGAGCAGTTAGAACTAGCTGAGCGACTGTCTGAAAATATCCTAACGAGCACCTTGGTAGAAGGAATGACACTCTAATGGCAATGTTTGAGACCCTGATCTACCAAATCAAACCATTAAGAGAAGAGTTCGCACACCTGCTTAGCGCGCAGCATGATCCTGAGGCAGATCTTGCGTGCGCCAATTTGCGAGATTTAGGAAAAATCGCTAATGCGCTCACAATCTTCAACGCCCTTATGAATCTTCCCGTAAGCAAAATTAGCGTCATGAAGGATATGATATGGGACTTCAATGATGAAGCACATTTGATCGCGAGAAACATAGAAGGTGCTAAATCCAGAATTGATTTCGGAATCTATACAAACCTCAACTCGACCATTTTGTTTGAGCTCCGTATCGCTTTCATGTGCATCCTCCAGATGCCTGGCGCCGTTCGCGCAGGAAGAAAAAACAAGTCCGCTCCCAAGCCACATACAGTTATCGACATCTTCAAAACGGTTATCCCTTTCGTAGATAAGCTTTGCGAGCACAAGCGTCGTGATCTGGGTGGCGAATTTTTCGAGTTATCATATTATAGTCTCGCTGATTTTTGCGAAAGCGACTATGTCGACCAGGCAAAAAAATTTGATCGAGCGTACACCAAATCAATCCACCAGGGTTTCAAGTTTCTTCGCTCTCATTTTTTGGCAGAAAATCTTTTCGAGAAGCCATTACCACACGTTGAAATGTCATCTCTGGAGTGGATCAAAAATAGGGTCGCAAGCCCTAAACATCGTGAAAGGCAAAAATATTTTGATAATGATATTTTCGAAAAATGCTCACGCCAGGCGACCTTCGCGGTGGTCGATTTCCTCAAAGCATTAGCAGAACCAGTCCATGACAAAGATGGACTGGATCGCGCCAAACTGAGCAATTATGACCGAGCATCACAGGTCAAACTAACCCGCAGAAATTATGATATCTATGTAGCAATTCGACTCTCTTCAAAAAACTATCCTGGAAAAGATATCGTTCCACTTCTCTACGAACCTAATGAGGAGTTTTGGTCACCGCAGCAGCAGGGATTATTCAGAGATCAGGAAGGGTTACGGAAGCTGACGAACGCAAAAATTGATAAAAACTTCTATCGTTACCTTACTCACATCAACAATAGTGCCTATTACATAATTGGCCAGTACACTGGCATGAGACCATCTGAGCTTTCAGGCATCCTGGCTGAAGGGTGCCTGACGACCGATGACTTTGGACACCACCTAATACTAAGTACCGTTATAAAAAATAGACAGGCCACCACCAAAATTTTTGGAGATACATGGGCTGCAATCCCGGTCGTCCTAGATGCTGTTAGAGTGCTACAGCTATTAAACAGATTCAAACTAAACCCTTGGCTCCTGACTAACATGAACACTGTAAGCCCAGGACAGCAAGATAAAGCCAAACCAATAGTGAAATTCAATTACCTGCTACAAGCATTCTTAGCAGAAACACTTGAGCCCAAAAAGGTCGGCGAGCTGGATGTCTCTCCGTACACGCTTCGGCATTCCCTGGCCCACCAGATGTTCCGTGCCGCTGTAGGATTGCCATTTATTTCATATCAGCTCAAGCATTTCGGCAACTTGGTCAGTAGCATCGGGCAGAACCGCCTGAGCGCTGTTACCATTGATTACGGCAACATCGGGTCTGCACTCACGTCCGATGCCGGTCGAGAAGCGATTAACGCTATACGACATGACGCTGAAAAAGAGTTTGTCATGAACGCGTGTAACCCAGACGGCGGCTTTGTAGGTGACAATGCTGAGGCTCACCGTCAACGGCTGAGGAATTACTTTCAGGGCTACCTTGAAGGCGGTTACTCCAAGGACGAGATCTTTGATCGGATGGTTGAGGTTGGCTTCGCGATCATCAACGTGGGTCAGGGTTACTGTTATGGGGATGCCACGGAAGAATTCGACTCATCTCTTCCCTGTATTGGCTCACTTCGTTGCAACCCGTATCGCTGCAAGAACGCGGTGGTCACCAGAGCCAACGCACCTAAATGGCGAGAGGTCTATGTACAGAACACGATCGCTCTTCGCCAGTTGGAGTCGCAGGCTGGAGCCAACGGGCAGATGATTCATGCTGGCTTTGCGAAATCGATCATGCAGATGAAAGCAGCCATTGCGGAAGCGGAAGCAGTTCTATTGGGTCTCGGAGAAGAGTTAACGGTATGAGCTCGGCACACTACGACGATAAGAACGCTGAACTGGCTGCTGCCATTACGCAGCAGTTGAACGAAACCCTGCACAGACTAGAGAAAGACTCCTCCCTTCCTGCCTCAGCTTCCTCATTGGCCAAGCTATCTGGTGTCCATCGAAACACCATATACAACCGCAAATGGCCATTGGTGAAGCTTAAAGAGATCAGGGCCAAGCGAGCCCTTCAGAAAGCAGAAGAAGCTTCCTCAAAGGCTGTTCAGAAGTCACCCGAGGAGCTGCTTGAGCTGAGTCGGCTAGAAGTCGTCTACTGGTTCACCCAACTACAGGATGCGCGAAGCTCAGTGGCATCGTTAACTAAGAAAGTCAAGGAAACCGAATCAAGTCGGAATTTTTATATGAACATAGCTTTAGAGCGGCTAACCAAAATCAACGAACAGGCATCCGAAATCATCAAGCTTCAGGATGCGCTCGCACTGCAGGAGGAAGAGATTTCACAGCTAAAGCTCAGCTTGAACCCCGAATAGTGTGATCCTAGCCTCCCGTCTCGCTACAAATTTCAGCCGAGTAAGCCTGGCGCATTGCATCATCGGTAATGTAGGAATCAGCTTTCCCTGAAAACAGCTATTTGAATACGAACCTGTGCATGGCTTCGGGGCTTGTTAGTTTATTTCACTAACCTTTGAGCTTATGGAGCTGTATCACCTTGCTCCAGAGAGATGTCGCTATGTGGCAGACTTGCAGTCCGCTTGCAGGACACGATTGCCGCTCATTCCCTAAACCATTTTCCTCGGCAAGATACCTAGGGAAAAATAATCGCCTAAATCTAACCCTGCAACACCGGATAATGCTAAAGCCTGAATATTAATCACAATGGCTGAGCTCCAGAGCGCAGGGTCATCACTAGCCAATAGGCTATGCCAGCTTAGCGCCCCTTATGATCATAAGAATGATCGCAAAATACAGGGCGCACGGTGGCAAAGCGTGTGGACTGTTCGAACATGTAGGCAATGCGTAGCAGATCCAGATCTCGCCTGTAGCGCCCGACAATCTGAACCCCAACAGGTAGACCTGTCTGCGAGAATCCACACGGCACGGAGATAGCAGGATGGCCAGTGACAGATATGTAGTAGGAAGCGCTCATCCAATCGATGTAGCTTCCCATGGGAACAGCATTAATTTCGGTGACGTACTCCTGTTCGACGGGGAATGGCAGAACCTGGCTCACTGGGGTTACCAGAAAATCATACTGGGTCAAAAACTGGGAAAGCTTCGCAAAGCATTGACTTTGCAATCTCTGCGCTTGTGCAATTTTCAGTGCAGTCAGATTTCTACCAAGCTCCAGGTTCCACCTCACCGTATCCTTGAGCGCGTCTTTGTGATCCGGGTATAGGTGGCCGTAGGTCGTTTCGAAAATCATTCCCCGCAAGGTATGAAATGCTTCATGCGCACCGGTCAAGTCCGGCGTTGCCTCCTCGACTTCACAGCCAAAACTGGAAAACACATCCAACTGTTTTTGAATTACCTGAATGACTTCAGGTGCAACGGGTAGGCAGCCCAAATTGGGTGACCAAGCTATGCGAGCACCAGAGAAATCATGCTCTAGCCGACCGGAGAAGCTCGCTGAGTCTTGTCTGAATGAACAAGGGTCGCGCGGATCCTCACCACAGATCGCATTGAGCAGTAAACCGACATCCTCAACACTTCGGGCCATGGGCCCTGATGCACATAGGACATCGAAGCCATTCACGACTGGGTACTGCGGGACAACACCAATCGATGGCCTCAGCCCAACAATATTGCAGAAGCTTGCAGGGTTTCTTAGAGATCCGCCCATGTCGCTCCCATCGGCAAGTGGGACGAAACCACAGGCTAATGCCGCCGCAGCCCCACCACTACTGCCACCACAGGTGAGATCAAGGTTGTAGGGATTGCGCGTTGGGCCAAATACCTGATTAAATGTCTGCGAGCCTGCCGCAAATTCAGGTACATTCGTCTTCCCCACTGAAATAGCGCCCGCCTATTGGGACTTTTCGACAACAGCATTATTTTCGGTTGGAACAAAGTCTTTGAACAACGGGGATCCAAATGTAGTGCGCATTCCGGCCGTGAGGAAAGTATCTTTATGAGCAATAGGTAGTCCATGCAAAATACCTAATTTGTGTCCTTTGACCTGTGCTTCATCGGCATCAAGTGCACGCTTCAGAGTTCCTTCCACATCCAACGTTACAATCGCCTTCACACGACCGTTGAAATCTTCGATCTGACTCAAATGCGCCTGCGCGACATCTCTCGAACTAATATGCCCCGCCCGAATTTCTGAAGCCAACTCAGTAGCGCTTTTAAAACACAATTCATTAGACGCAGACATGCAGCCTCCGCACACGCAACGGGTGGACACTAAACTTTGGCAAGTGAAATATTACGCGTCTCGGGCATCTGCCAGGCCGCGATAAATGAGCCTAGGCAAAGAACCATTAGGGAGAGGGTGAATAAATACTGCCTATCCATATTGGTCAGCAGTGTATTTAAGTAAGGAGCAGTTCCTCCGAACAAGGCCACGGAGAGTGAGCTAATTAAACCGATGCCCATGGCCCGCGATCGGGTAGGGAGTTGCTCAGCCATTAATGCAGGGTAGATCGAGGTGAGCATCGCCCAAAAAATCAACGCAACAGACTGCGCCCAGAACAATGTCCATGCGCTGGAAGAAACCAGCCAGTTAAGCGGGAAGGCGAGCAAGAACATGCCACTGGCGAAGGCTAGACACATGGGCCGGCGGCCAACTCGATCGGAGAGCGCTCCGAAAACAGGTAATGCTACGAGGCCCACCAGCTGAGCACAAAGACTTGCCACATAGGCGTCGCTGGCAGATATGCCTTTGACAGTGATCGCATAGGTCGAGGCAAATACACACCACGTGTAGTACGTGATGGTCGAACCGCCTGTCAAAATCACCAACCTCAAGCCTTTATAAAAATTCGATGTCGAATTTTCAGTCTGGGCGCCGGTGTCGCTCCCCTGCTCTTTTTCAAAGATCTCGCTTTCGACCATCCCACGTCGCATAAAGCAGGCATAGAGTCCTAGCAGCGAGCCTACGAGGAACGGAACCCGCCAACCCCAGTCCAGCATCTGCTCGGCAGTAAGGGTGCTCGTGAGCAACGTGCCGAGTGCTGTAGCACTGAGGGTGCCGATTGAAACCGCCACATATACTGCGCTCGACCAAAAGCCGCGGGAATGATCGGGAGCAATTTCGCTTATTTAGACGTAAGAGGCTGCGCTCTCTCCGCCATGCGCTAAGCCCTGCCCAATTCGAGCTACGACCAAGATAGCGGAGCTGATCACTCCCACCTGTTCATATGTGGGAGCCAGGCCAATCACCAAGCTGCCTATAGCCATAAATGAAGTGGTAGCAATCATAGCGAATCGACGGCCTTTGACATCGGCGATCCTGCCGAAGAAAACCCCACCTATCGGTCGAGCGACAAAGCCCACTGCGAAGATAGCCAACGTGGCTAGAAGCGCCGATAGACCTTGGGATTTGTCGAACATGTTCTGAGCGAGAAACGACGAGAAAATGGCGTAACACTTCCAGTCGAATCACTCCATTGCATTCCCAACGCTGCTCGCCCATAACCCTTTAAGCCGAGTGCTTCGAGCCTTAGCGATTGAAGGGCCTGAGGGGGCATCCCCCGGATCCGAGATTGAGCTAAGCCCTACAGAGGTGACATTCATGTAGCCTCCTGGTGAGTTTCTTATTTTAGTGACCGGGGGCCTCAAGCCTGCGCGCTCAAGGCAGACTGGATGCTAAGTTCCTGTAATTTAAATTACAAACAAATCAACTTTACGGTTTCTGTAATGAATACTACTTTAACGGAGCAATTCAGGCCTCACGGGGCTAACAGGAGCGCCGGACAGAACATCGTCTGCGCTAAACCGCTGTACAGCCGGGGATCGGCCGATCGGTGGCGTGCTGCGCGTCAGCGACGATTTCGAATACGAAATGGTCGGCGTTAGCACCGCGAAAATCGCCAACGAGAGAACCCCGTTTAGGGGCGACAAGCAACCAAGCATTGAGGCAGGTGCGGCCCCCCCAATGACCTCACGTCCGCTATTTTCAGTAACGCCGACGCGCTCGTCAGGGCAACATGCACCTCATTCCTCGTCCACGAAAGTGGATACTGAGGGCGCGTCTACTTTCACCAGCGTATAGCGCGATCTAGTGCATTTAACCCCCCCTAACAAATCAACCAATGTCCATAACAATGCCGCAGGCCGATAACGCAGTGACTTTAAAAATCAGCGCTGCGCAAAAACACCGAATTAACAATCGAAGACACTGATCTGTTAGCGCCGCGCTCAACGAATTCATTGCAGGTCCAGGTAGAAACTTCATAAGACGTAGTAAAAGGGTAATGCAATCATTTGACTCGCCCACTCTTTTGCAGCTAGAGGTGGCGGTTCGTCAGTAACCAAGCTTACCGGCTATGCCTTCCAACCTTTCGCGCTAAACCTCCGCCGCTCGTCGTCTGCCCCCTCACAAGCCGCTTCGCGCTACGGGAAATACTGGACAAATAGCCACCACAGGCGATACTCTTGGCTATGTAAGTGTAAGAGTTTTTAACTAAGCTCGACACAAACACAAACTGGAAAGGAGTCCTTTACATGTTAGCTCTCAGTGATTCAGCCTATTAGTTGCACTGCTTAGGGCAAGAATTGGTTTCGTGAGTTGATGGCTCTGAGAAACGACCTTGATGCAGGGCATTTTTAAATGGCTAATGGTAAGATACTTAGGCAGCTTTTCAAGGCAGGTGCTCTCGGAGACCCTGCAGCATTTCGACGAGCGTCTGAAGCTATAATTGAAGAAGAGCGCCAAAAACAACATCATTTATTAGCAAATGATCTTGAGCAGATCCTCTACGGCGGGGATATGCACGTGCAGTCCACGCGAAAGCCCCAAGTCTTGACCGATATTCCGGTCGATAAAGAGCGTGGGCTACCGCTTCTCGACATAAGACCGCCGAAGCGCTCCCTTGAAGAGATCATCCTGCCAGACAGCAGTACAGCAATGATCGACGAAATGCTTGAGGAGCATCGCCGCGCAGACGTTTTGAGAAGCTATGGCATGAAGCCCTCAGGCAAGGTCATTTTCTTCGGCCCACCTGGATGCGGTAAGACGCTGGCCGCCGAAGTCATAGCGTTCGAGCTCGACCGATCTTTGGCAATTGTTCGGCTTGATGCGCTTGTGTCCTCCTTCCTAGGAGAGACTGCCGCTAACCTGCGTAAAGTCTTTGAGTTCATTGCCAAACACCAGCTGGTCGTTTTATTTGACGAATTTGATGCGATTGGTAAAGAGCGTGCAGATAGCTCCGAGCACGGCGAGCTTCGACGTGTAGTGAACGCCGTTCTACAGATGATGGATGCCTATGATGGGCAAAGCCTTATCTTGGCTGCGACGAATCATGAAAATATCCTAGACTCAGCAATTTGGCGCCGGTTTGATGACGCCATCGAGTTTCCATTACCCGATCACAAACAGCTAAGTGCATTGTTACAACTCAAATTACGGGGAATTCGACGCCAGTTCGATGTTGATGATGGTGAGTTGCTTGCAGAGTTTGAAGGCAAAAGCGGTGCGGATGTTGAGCGTGTTGTAAGGCGCGCGGTTAAGCGTATGATACTTAGGAATCAAGAGTTCCTCACCGTGAAAGAGTTGCGTAGCGCACTGGTACGAGAGGGCCTCCGAAAACACTAACCCGCTGCTATCAAGGATGATGAATTGGCTACCTATAAGCACCTGAGCTTTGAGCGCGAGAACCTTGACAACACGAGACGCTCAAAACAACCCCCCAAGTTCACTACCCGTGGTGATCTTCGAGGGCATGGTCAGAAGCTAAATGGTTACTTTGCTACCGCAGCGGGAGCTGCGCGTCTACAGCAGCGGTCTTCAGAAAACTCTCCCTTTGTTCTCAAGCTCCAGTACGACGGCGCCATGAGCTTCGACAAGCTCGAGAAGCATGGCCTGGAATTCATCAGCCAAGAAGGTAAGCAGATATGCGTCGTGTTTGCCGATGAGGCGGGCTTGGCCGTCTTTCAGGAACACCTGAACAAGCTGGGTGTGCTTGGCGAAAACGTCACCTATAAACAGGTATTGGAGGCTATCGAGGGCATTGATGCCTGGTCTGCCGAGGATCGAAAAAGTTGGGCGTTAAGGCACATTGGACTGCCCGACACGAACACCTTCAAGCTGGATGTCGAACTTTGGCCTCACCATGTAGCGAATCATCCTACACGTCTGCGTCTACGCGTCTCGTTTGAGAAATGGCTTGCTGAGGCTGACATCACCACCATCCACAAGCTCAATTACGACAGCTTGGTCATGTACCGCGTGGAAGTGAGCAAGGCTCAAGCCGACGCCCTACTGGACCACAGCGACGTGCGCTTTGTCGATCTGATTCCTCAGACCGGTATTTCCTATCCCCAGTTAAATCGAGACATCGCCGACCTGCCGCTGGATATCCCTCAGCCGCCTCAAGACGCGGCGCGGATATGCATTCTCGACAGTGGTATTAACACGAACCATCCCCTACTCAGAATGGCTATCGGCGAGAGCGAGTCGTTTGTCGACGGTCAGGATCCGTTCGACGAGGCAGGGCACGGCACCGCTGTGGCAGGTATCGCATTGTATGGTGATGTAGAGGCCTGTAATGAAGGCAATTTCTGGAGGCCGCAGTTCTGGCTGTACAACGGCAAGGTCATGCGCAAATGCCAGCAAACTCACAATGCGGTGTACGACGAGCATACAGTCGAAGCGACGCTCACTGAAGCTGTGGATCACTTTGTCGGTTTGGGCTGCAGGATTTTCAACCTCTCACTCGGCAATAGCAACGCCCCATACGATGGTACCCATGTTCGAGGTCTTGCTTACATCCTCGATGTGCTCGCCCGCAGACATAATGTCCTTTTCATCGTGTCGACCGGAAACTTTGCGGGCTCGGATGATCCTGCAGTGCCCGTCAACAGCTGGCGTGAGGAATACCCAGAGTATTTGCTTCACGAGCGGAGTGTCATTATCGATCCCGCCCCAGCAATGAATGTTCTGACTGTGGGCAGCATTGCTCGACATGACGCTACGTACGATAGCCAGCGTTACCCTGAGATACATCAGCTGGCACCCGCCTGTGAAAATCAGCCGTCACCATTCACCCGCCATGGGCCTTCGGTGAAAGGGGCTTTTAAGCCGGAACTGGTCGCTCCTGGTGGCAATCTAGCGTGCCCTATGAATACGCCAAACAATCAGTGGCGAATTGACATGCGCGGGCTGGGGGTTCTGACCATGAACCATGAGTGGCAAGGTCGTACGCTATTCAAAGAAATCAGTGGCACCAGTTTTTCGGCACCCTATATCACTCATCTCGCTGGCCGGCTCCTGAACGAGTACCCGAACGCCTCGGCCAATCTCCTACGTGCCATGCTTGTCAACCATGCGTCACTTGCCCAGCAAGTGCACAGCACCTTTTCTGACGAGATGCGAGCGGGATACAAGGCCAACAAAGCCACATACAATCGGGAAATCTCCCGTGACGTGGGTGGATATGGCCAAGTCAACGAAGCAGATCTGTTCCGATCGTCTGACCAATGCGTAGTGTTGATGTGTGAGGAGGCAATCGAGAAAGACTCCTGCCAATTCTTTGAGTTGCCCCTTCCAGCATCGTACCTGCGGTCGACCAGAGCGGTAAGGGAGCTCACCGTGACCCTGGCATACTCGCCAGTGGTTAAAACAACACGACTGGACTATCTAGCCACCCAAATTAGCTATCGTTTGGTGAAAGGCAGCTCGCTCGATGAGGTGCAGTCATTTTTCAATAAAGACACGCAAGGCGAAGCAGATACACGGAACGATGACGCATCGACAAATCGCGAAGTCTCAGCCCAGCAGCGAAGCCGTGGAACAGTCCAGTCATCCAAATGGACGTTCAAACAACGCAATCCCAATGAAAAATGGTTTGTCGTCGTGATCCGACAGGATAGGGAATGGAACCATCCAGACGTACTGGACAAAGAGCCTTACTCGCTGGTGGTAACTGTTGCTGACCGAGATAACGAACACGCTCAGCTCTATACTGAAATCCAAGCAGCTCTGCAGCTCCAGGCACAGGCACGCGAACTGGCGAGGCAGAGAGCAACAGTTTAATCGCGAATCTGCTTAGTCCGTGTCCTGCGGATCCCCCAGGCACGAACACCTTCTGGCAGTTAGCGTGAATACGCTGCTGCAGTACTGATGATGGATGCCTAGCAGAGCGAAGCAGTCGTGCCCGCCACCTTGTAAACCACTTTTTTGATCTGTAAACCACAATGGTTTACAGGTCAAAAAAGTGGTTTACAACAGACTGATACGCCTAACTCATGACATGACCTCCGAAATCTAATCGGAGGTTTTGGGACTTTAACCAAGCTGGAAACTCAATGCAGAGCAGTAATTACCAGCCAGAAAAATCCTGACAACCATTAAGCTCTACCTCGCCCTCAACAACATCAGACAATGCTTTCTCAAGGATCGCCAACCCTTGCGCCGCTATACTTTTTGTTATATTGAGTGCTGGCGTTAGTTCAATTACGTTACTATGGATGCCCACATAATATACGACGAGACCTAATTGGAACGCCCGAAAAACAACGCGAGCAGCAAGATCCTTTCCACTTACTCCCGGAAGAATATCGTCTCTGAGTTCAATACCTAACGCCAGCCCAATACCACGCACCTCGTGAATCGCAGGTTGTTGTGTTGCTAGGACATTTAAGCGGTCATGGATGTAAGCACCAACGTCGTTGGCATTGCGCAGCAATTTTTCCCCATCAATTGTCTGAAGAACTGAAATTGCAGCTGCGGCGCAAACAGGGTTGCCATGAAGTGTCTGGAGAGAAAAGCCGGTACTGAAGTTCATCAGCCATTCTGGCCCTATCACGGCCGAGATTGGCAATCCACCTCCTAAGCCCTTCCCCATGATCACGACGTCTGGTTCAATATTGAAATTCTCAAATGCGTGGAATACTCCTATTCTGCCAACGCCAACTTTCACCTCATCGGAAACAAGCAAAACTGCGTTATCACGGCATCGCTGCTGCACAGCCTCAAAAAATCCAGCAGGCGGAACCAGTAATCCACCGTCGGCTTGGATAGGCTCAATGAAAAATGCGCCGTAATATCCCGGTCTCGCAGAAATCGCCTCATCAATACAGGCTAGGGCCTCGCACGCTTGCGAACGACTGGCCGGGTACGGTATTAAAGTCAGGTGTTCTGACCTAGTGGCTCGCTGAAAAGGGTGCCCCGAGAAGGCCATTGATCCGCTCGTACCACCGTGATAAGCCCCCTCGAATGCCAAAATGCCAGGCCGGCCAGTGGCAGCACTGATGACCCGGTTTGCTGTCTCGTTGGCATCTGACCCCGAATGGCCGAACCATACCCGTCCTGCTGCTCGAGCAGGTGTGCGGGCGAGCAACATCTCTGCCAACTCGACAGTGGGCAGATTAGCACTGGAAAGATAACTAGCACCCGCCTGATCGGAGAGCGCGCTGTTTACTGCCGAACAGATGGCTGCATGGGAATGACCTAGAGAAGCAGCTCCCCAAGAGGCAGAAAAATCGATTAGAGTGCGCCCATCGTCTCCACGTAGTGTTGCGCCTTTGCCTCCGGTTACCGCGAGAGGGAAAAACCGGAGATGGGCTAGCTTGGAAATCGAGCATAAATCTCGCTCATATAGGCCAGAAATCGAACTCCCAGACTTTGTACCCTGCGAATCTGAACGATTATCCATTACACCCTCCAGCGTAGCTATTCTTATGCAATTCTGCGACTAGCCGCACTCTCACACGAAGTTAATTTAGCTGATCGAAAACCAGCGCGGGATAAACTATCTCGCTAATTCTCTCCGCCATTAACCAGGCAGTTTCACACAAACCAAGAATTAAGCCATTTACTTTTCGGCGGTATCATCAGGCGGCCATTTGATTAGTAAGTGCAAGTTAGTTATATGCGCGGCGAAAGGTGGATCCCTGCGATCATACAGCGCACAGATCCCCCTGCCAGTTCGACGGTTGGCACCTGCAGAGGCACCAGACGCGCGGTATGCAATCGGGTCGGCACGATTCGAACGCGCAGTAAAGGCTATACGCGACAAATGGTCGAACACCATGGTCCCCGTTCCCTCCAGAAACAAACCATCGGCCTCAAGTCCTGAGTAGTCTATGACGCCCTGGACGCGATATTCCTTTTTGAGCATCTCGATGACATCGTTTCTACGCTCCCACCGGCGATTGGGCGAATACATTGGATAGATCGCGATGTGTCCGCCGGTGTGGGTAGAAAACCAGTTATTGGGAAAAACAGAGTCAGGCGTGTCATTATTGCCGAGATCTTCGAACAGATAAACACGTACGCCTTCGGTCTCAAGCCGTACGACGGCTTGGGTCACTTCATTGTAAGCCGCTTGTGCGATCGCACTGTCCGCCAGGTGGCTTGCTTTACTTTGGAACTTATTATCGACAGCTGTCTCTGGATTCGGCATGAATAAACGGGGCCGAATCATTACTACAGAAGAAGGTGCCTGAATGGAGCGTCTAGATACCTGCATTTTTTGAATTTCCTAGTTTGTTTATCTAGGACACATGTGCTGAAAAAAAATTGGGGATTTAGGAGTAGTCCGGCAACCTTTTTAAGCAACTCTGGTAGACACCGGGTACAAGTGCCTAGGTTTGATATCGGCGATAGTCAAAAAGCAGTACCAAATCCTGGCGCTGAATGGCGCACATCCGATCTGGAAACTGAGCGTTGTCTTCGAGCGTATGACACCAGGCGCGCAACAGGCGCAAATGACTGACCAGATATCCCGCCAGGAAACTCCTGAGTCGACTGCCAAAGCAGGAAATCTGGTGGCGACTGTCGAGAATCCAGTTAATAAAGACTCGTACGTCTTTAGGCTGAGTCAAATCTAGAGCTTCATGGGGAGTGCGTTCGCTGTCCTGCAGATACAGAGTCCACGCATCGTCTTGGCTGTGGGGAGCCCGGGGTTGAAGCAGAGTCCTAGGCGATCGAAGCCTTTGATCCATTTCACTGGGCAAGACCTCCTGAAAATCAGGGTAGCCGGCAAATCCAAGCTTCTTCACCAAACGAATGATTGTCGGATCGCTGACTCCGGCTTGCTCCGCCAAGCGTGTCATCGAGCCCAGCCCACTATGGGGATATCGGTCGAGCAACACACGGATTACCTTGCGTTCTGAAGGGCTTGGCTTGAGAAATGCTTCGCTAATTTTGTCACGTAAATTCGTCATTGGATCGCCTTCAAAAAGCGCTGTTGTTTTTACTACAGAGTCCAATGAATCAATCCTATTAGAAGCAAACACTACACGTCCAGCACATTTCTCACCACTTGGCGAATTCACTACCCAGGGAAGACGATCGGCTGCCTTGGTCGCGTCGAGCCAGTATGACTGTCGATGGCCGCAGGTATTGGGAGAGGCATGACTAGCCTAGAGAGGCCACGTCGGACACTTAATCGAGCGCGCTCCGAGCATTCAAGGCACCCGGCTCCGTTTCTGCAGCTCTGGAAATCCGAACGAAATTCAGTGTGATTGACGTGAAGGTAGACGCTCCATCACGTCAAAAATTGATATTCAGTGCTGAAGGCAGCACGCAATTAAATACTCCCTCGTTCAAAGATCCGCATCCTGGCGGGCCACCAAACCGACGGATATGCGCGCCGGTACGGAAACAGCATTGGCCCGGGTGATGGAGGTGTTCGGTTGCGGCTAACCCCCACTGTGCTTACGTCTTCGCCATTCGCCGGGCTAACCGGATGAAAGCGCTGGTCCAGCTTCAACCAGTCGAAGAACCCTCGAATCTCTCTAGAGCTTTGGAGCTACCAGCGTAAGCATCCGAGGAACTCACCCACGTCGGCCACGTTCGCTGTGGAGCAATGAATGTGATGGGCCAGATCTGCCAACCACACATGTATAGAAGGCTCCTTCAGCACGTATCCCATCTAACGGTCGCGTGAACAGATGGCTTGAGCCACAAGCACATTTCTCGGCTGACATGACGCCCTTAATTGACAGTTCCCTCAGCAAAGCTCAATCTGTCCACAGTCTTCAGTGGGCTATTTTCACACATCTCAAGCGACAGCCCCCCCCTGCCGCTGGCAATACCAACTCTAAACCACCTCTATAGGAGATATCCGATGCCATCGTTTCCTAATGCTGTGTTTAGCCCATCAGAGTGGGCTCTGAGGTGCGAGCTTGCTGCGTTGTATCGTCTGCTTGCTCACTTCAAGATGACGGATCTCATCGATACCCACATTTCTGTCAGATTGCCCGACAGTGGTGAAGCCTTTCTGATCAATCGGTACGGTGTGCTCTTCCATGAAATCAAGGCCACCGACCTGGTCAAGGTCGACCTCCATGGCGACGTGATCGATCAGCGTGATGGCACCTACCCAGTCAATAAAGCGGGCTTCAACATCCATTCAGCCATTCATAGCGCCCGACCTGATGCTGCCTGTGTCATCCATACCCATACCGCTGCTGGTATAGCCGTCTCGGCTCAGGAGGATGGCCTCCTCCCGCTTACGCAGCATGCACTGAAGTTCTACGGGTGCTTGAGCTACCACGACTACGAAGGCATTGCCCTAAATCCTGAGGAATGCCCGCGTCTTGTCAAAGATCTCGGATCGAACAAGGCCATGATCCTGAGGAACCATGGGCTGCTTACTCTGGGCAGCTCGATGGCAGAAGCCTGGAACCAAATCTACTTCTTGGAAAGAGCTTGCCAAGCTCAAATCCAAGCGCTTGCGGGTGGAGTCAAGCTTCGGTTTCCGTCTGAAGATGTCTGCCGACTAACCGCCATCCAGTCAGCCGATGAGATTAGGGACAATCTGCATCTCCTGGCCTGGGACGCGGCACTGCG
Organism: Pseudomonas sp. 382; assembly: GCF_002759075.1. Classification (NCBI taxonomy): domain Bacteria; kingdom Pseudomonadati; phylum Pseudomonadota; class Gammaproteobacteria; order Pseudomonadales; family Pseudomonadaceae; genus Pseudomonas; species Pseudomonas sp. 382. The sequence goes on along the minus strand of NZ_PEMX01000006.1, from coordinate 105,883 downwards.
ATTAGTCGCTGACCAAAAAGCTGAGTACTGCTCCTAGAGAATGAAATCCTGGCATCCCGTCTTGCCAATGTCTTGGCTCTTAGGGATTCCAGACCAGGCCAAGCCGCCACTGCTTTCCCAACCCCCAGGCCTTCGGAGATCAGCAAGTGGCTCAAGCTATCCAAGCGAGCGGTTCGGTTTCCGTGAGAAATCCCTTTCAGTGAAAGCAAAGGTGATGAATAGGGCGGGGGTAAAGGCCTTCACTCTGCATCGGCTACCGCTGATCTGGGCTTCGGGATCATCTGCATGGAGAGTTGACAGCAAAACGCAACGATAGCAAACTGTCCACAGTCTACAGTCCTCAGGACCTTTCAGGCCCAATTCGACGGAAGACAACGCGCTGATCGAAGATGGAATGCGATCAGGAGCAGGACTAGGAAGAAGGTATAACTACAAGAATCAGCTGTATCGACAGTATGCCAAGGCGAATCGATAACTCACGGCTGTTCCAAGCATGATGTAAAACTGCCCCCAACAATTTGTCATAAAAAAGTGGAGCGCCTTATGCGTGAGGACAACATTGTAGGCATTGACATCGGTGGCACGTTCACTGATTTCGTGTCTTATGACGCTACGACCGGCCAAATCGAAAACTGGAAAAATTTGACGACCCCAGAGAACCCCATTGAGGGTGTATTGGAAGGTCTATCGAAAATTGAGTCGATGGAGACCGTCAACAAAGTCCGTTTGGGTACTACAATTGCGACCAATGCCCTTTTAACGCGCAAAGGTGCAAAGGTTGCCTATGTAACTACCTGCGGATTCAAAGATGTGCCTTTCATTCAGCGCGGTGATCGTCGTAGCCATTACGATATCAGCTGGATCAAAACTAAGCCTTTCGTAAGTCGAGCTGATTGCTTCGAAGTGGTAGAGCGGGTAAGCGCACTCGGCGAAGAAATTATCGCTCTTGATGAAAGCGGTGTTCGTGAGATCGCTAAGCAGATTCGTGAAGATGGTACCATCGAAGCAATTGCTGTCTGCACACTTTTCTCTTATGTGAACCCGAAGCACGAAGATCGAATTGCTGAAATCTTGGCAGAAGAACTTCCAACCATTCCGGTTTCGTCGTCTTTCAATGTTCTTCCTAAATGGAAAGAATATGATCGTGCCTCTACAACCATTGCCGACGCTTTCCTCAAGCCAATTGTCCAGGAAAGTTTCGCACGCATCAAGTCGTGCCTTGATGATCTGGGTGTAGGCGACAAGGTTGGAGTCATTAAGTCGAACGGCGGTGAATCCAGCATCTGGGGTGCTGCCGCAACTCCAGTACAAATGGCTCTCTCCGGCCCCACTGGTGCCGTGGTTGCTACCCGCACAGTGGCCGAATTGACCGGCATCAAAAATCTCGTCATTTTTGACATGGGAGGCACGTCTACTGACTGCGCCACCGTCGTGAATGGCCAAGAGAATATCACCACCGATTTCGAAATCGAGTGGGGTATCCCAATTCAAGTGCCGATGATCGACGTACACACCATCGGTGCCGGCGGCGGCTCCCTCGCCTGGATTGATAAAGGGGGCTTGCTACGTATGGGCCCTCAATCCGCGACTTCCGTGCCTGGGCCTGCCTGCTATGGGCGCGGCGGGTTGGAAGCCACCGTCACTGACGCCAACGTGGTTTTGGGTCGGATAAACCCTGACTATTTCTTAGGTGGCCGAATGAAGCTGGATGCGAAGGCAGCGCATCAAGCTGTAGCGCGAATTGCAGACAAACTGCAGATGGCAGTGGATGAAGCGGCAATGGCCATGCTGCAAATTGCCAACAACAACATGTTGGGTGCTCTGCGAACCGTACTGCTTCAGCGTGGCTTGGATCCTCGCGATTTCACTCTTCTGTCTTCGGGTGGGGCTGGCCCCGTGCATGTCTGTGATCTGCTGAATATCAGCGGTATCCCTCAAGGACTTGTCCCGAATTATCCTGGCCAGTTCTCGGCGTTCGGTTTCATCATGACCAACGCCCGCGTAGATAAGCACAGAACTATCCAGCAAGTATCGACCCGCTTCGACGCTGCTTCTGTTGATCAAACGATGATAGGTTTGGTTGAAGCTGCGGTCAAAGAGTTGGTTGATCAAGGCTACGAACAGAACATCCAAGTTCAGCGCTCCATCGAGGCTCGCTATCTTGGCCAAAACCATGGGCTGGAACTCCAAGTGGCTATGGAGACGATCACGGATGAGTCTGCATCGCAGCTTTGGGCAAGCTTCCACGAAATCCACAAGGCTCGCTTCGGTTTCGCCATTCCTGGTGAGACGATTGAACTTGTTACCGTGAAGGTGGTTGCTGTTGCCTCGGCTGAAAAGCCAAATATTCCAAAGCTCCCTGCAGCTACCACTCCTGCTGCATGGATATCCAGCCGTAAGGTTCGGTACGAGCAAGGATGGATCGACACGCCTATTTATGATCGTACCAATCTACTGTGTGGTCATACTATTTATGGACCTGCCGTGATCGAAGAAAGCGCATCTGTAACTATCCTGCGCCCCGATCAGCAGATCGTGGTGAATGAATACGGCTACATGCTTGTTTCGGCAAAAGTTGTGGGGGGTGAATGATGGACATGGTGGCAATGAGTGTTCTCGACTCGACAATGGTGTCCATCTGCCGGGAAATGGGTATCACCCTGCAGAAAACTTCATACTCTACGATTTTCAACGAAGCTCTGGACTTCACTTGTGGGCTTGCAGACATCAAAGGCAATCTGATTGCCGTAGCGGATTTCTGCCCTGCAATGATCGGCGGCATCCCACTACTTGTGCAGTCGTGCCTGAAGGAGATCGATGTGGAAGACCTCCAAGAAGGCGACATCATTCTTCACAACGACCCCTACCGTGGCGGTTTACACACTCCAGAGCATACCTTCTTCAAGCCGATCTTCTTTGAGGGCAAGCTGCAGGGATGGGCGATTGCTATCGGCCACATTGCAGAGGTTGGCGGCATGGCGCCTGGTGGCTTTGCAGGCGAAGCTACTGAAATCTTCCAAGAAGGCGTCCGTATTCCTCCGGTAAAGATCAAGAAAGCCGGTGTAGATAACAACGATATCTGGCGCATGATCCTCGCCAACGTTCGTACCCCTCGCACTAACTACGGCGACCTCCGAGCTTTGATCGCTGCGGTTGATTTGGGTGAGCGGCAGATGATCGAAGTTCTGAAGAAGTACGGGACCGTAGAAGTCCAGCAGATTGTCGGCGATCTGCTCGATTACGCTGAGCGGCGCATGAAGGCAGAGATCGAAGCGATCCCTGACGGTGTCTATGCCTTCGAAGATGTAGTCGAAAGTGACGGTGTTACGCCTGATACAACTTACCGTATCGCTGTGGAAGTTCATGTGCGTGGAAGCCAGATCATCATCGACTACGCCGGCTCTGCTCCACAGGCAAGAGGCCCTATCAACGCAACCTTGGGCGTCTCGACCTCGGCCGCTTACAACGCAGTGTTACACATGACGGATCCTTCAATTCCTCGTAACAGCGGGTGCTTCCGTCCGATCAAGGTGTTGTCGCCCCCCGGCACCATCATGAACGTGGACTTCCCAGCGCCGTCGGTGGGTGGCAACACAGAAACCCATCCTCGCATTACGGGCGCTATTTTGGGGGCGATGGCATCGGCGGTACCCAATCGGGTAATGGCCGCAGAAGGTGCCACTCACTGTAATTTCGTCTTCGGTGGGGTTGATGCGGTCAGCGGCGAATACTTCGCTTGCTATGACCTTGAGACTGTGGGCTGGGGGGGACGTGCCTTCGCGGACGGTAACGATGCCGTTGACTCGATTAACGGTAACTGCCGCACAACGCCTGTCGAGGTCTTTGAGACTCGTTTCCCATGGCGCGTCGAGAAGTTGGCCTTCGACACCGACTCCGGTGGTGCCGGGGAATTCCGCGGCGGCCTGGGCTACTCCAAGGAGATGGTGTGCCTGAACGCGTTGATCACCGTCTCTCAGATGACCGACCGCCATGAGACGAAGCCCTGGGGCCTCAATGGTGGCCTGGATGGCCAATGTGGTGCCACTTTGGTTAAGAAGAAGGGCACTGACATCTGGGAAACCATGTGCGAGGCCTATGGCAAAGTTTCAAGCAGCCGGTACTCGAACGTTTCGATTCTTGAAGGCGACCGAATCAAGCTAAAAACGCCTGGTGGCGGCGGCTTCGGCAACCCTGCGAAACGTAGTCGAGAGTCTGTTGAGCGCGACCTGCAAAATGGATACATCTCGCTTGAGTCGGCTAAGGCTAACTACGGATATCTGGAGAAATAATCATGAAGTTCTCTGAAAACGGCCTCTACATTGAACGATATGTGAAGTGCGCCAATTGTGGGGTGTTGATCTATCCGCAGGACGCCGACAAAAAAGTCAAGATTGACCACAAAGAGCTTTGCTCCGACTGGTGCGTTACCTGGGCTGCTGAACGTGAAAAGCGGGCCGCTAAACAGTAGTTGTTTTAGGGGGCAGAAATGCCCCCATGCAACTCTTAGGAGACAGGATGAAAAAGGTTAGCTTCAAACGTATTGATCAGATGACGCCCAGCGAGTGGAAACTCATTGAGTCTTTCGAAACTGAAGAGCACAGGAGCATGCCCTCGCTGGTAATCGACAGCCTAAAAATGCTCGCTCATGGTGAGCAGCCCTATCAGATTGATCGTCTGCAGCACTCCCTTCAGTCCGCTACGCGGGCCTTTCGGGATGGAGCAGATGAAGAGATGGTCGTAGCAGCGTTGGTACACGACATTGGTGATAGCTTAGCACTCTACAACCATGCTGAAATGGCAGGCGCTTTGATCAAACCCTATGTTTCGGAGAAAACTCACTGGATCGTCCTGAATCATGATGTCTTCCAAGGCTTCTACTATTGGGAGAACCTGGGCTGGAATAAGGATGCTCGCGAGAAGTTCCGAGGTCATCCGTGGTTCGATGAGTGTGATAAATTCTGCCGCGACTGGGACTGCCTATCTTTTGATCCAGAATATGACACTCTGAGCCTTGATTTCTTTGCACCAATGATTGAGCGTGTATTTTCGCGCAAACCGTACTCTCACCGATAATAAAAATAGCAGCGCGCTCTGGTTTTTCCGGAACCATTAAAGACAACTGCCTCGAATAAGATAGTTTCCAGACACTTCAGTTAAGTTCGGAGATATAAAAATGGCGGCCCCTACTAAAAGCGGCGGCGCGGAGCATTCTGTCGCCGTCATACCACTTGATGAACGAGTTAATAAAGTTTCGCTGTCCATGGCATGGTGGGCGGTGTGCAGTGCTATGTTCTACATTATTGTCGGAGGGGCACTGGCTCTAGATTTTGGAACATTCAATGCCATTGTCGGCATGTTGTTGTCCGTGGTGGTATACAGCGTCATTACTTGCGTCATGACCAAGCATGCGATAATGACTGGCCATTCGGTCACCTCGTTCTCTGTAGAGCTTTTCGGATCCAAAGGCTCCGTTTTGGCCGCTATGATTTTGGGCGCAACAGCAATTTACTACGCAGTATTTGAAGGCTCTGTAATCGCGTTCGCTCTCAGCCATTTTTTCTCGAGCATTAGCTACTCTGTGGCTGCACTCCTAGTGGTGATCTATAGTGTCCCCTTGGTTCTTGGCAAAATCCAGGTGTGGCTTGATAAGCTGAACGGATTTCTTCTGCCAATCTATTTAATCGGACTAGCCGCAGCAGTATTTATTTCGGTTTACGAATACGGCTATAAAACCGACTGGATGACCTTTGGCCCCGAAAATCCTTCGCCGTACGGATGGTGGAACTGCTTCGTGTACTATATGGGTGTATGGGTACTGATGCTATTTGCCTATGAATATGCGAAGTTCGGAAAGCCTTCCGACACCCGCTTCCACAGCAAATTCAATTTTGGCTACCCATTCTATTTTGTCACAATTGTGGTAAACGGAGCCTGTGGCATTTATTTGGTTAGCTCGGTTCCTAGCATCGAGAAAATTTCCGAGACCTCCGTTGTTCTCGCCATTCTCAATCTCCTCGGCATCTGGGGGCTTCTATTTGTCTGGGCCACTCAAACAAGGATCAATACCGCGAACTACTTTGTGGCTACGACCAATCTTCGAAATATAGGTCAGATATTCGGCCTGCGACTGAGTTGGGCTGTATGGGCGGCAGTTGTCGGTTGCTTCGTGTACCTGCTTATGCTAGCTGATGTGTTCAAGTATCTTATGGAAGCGCTAGCCTATCAGGGCATTATTGTTGTTGCCTGGGTGGGAGTAGCCCTATGCAAAATTATTGAAGCCAGCGAGGCCAAATTCTCAGCGCCCCCAACCCCAACGAAATCCATCAACATAGGTGGAATTGGCGCCTGGACTGTTGCCTCGCTTATTGGAGTCGCGTTGATGAGTAGCCCCGGACTGTTGGCAACATTTTCAGCACCAGCAACAGCTGTGGTGGCGTATGCCGCAATGCGGTGGGCGTCCAAAGTCAAGGTTAAGCCTGAGGTGCCAGCTGATGCAGGTGAATCAGTGTAAATGACTCGGCAGGCCGTTGTCCGCAGCGGCCTACCCTTAGCTCATTGACACCCATTTCGGAAGGGCGCAGAATTCTGTCCACAGCCGACAGTGCGCAATCAAATATAAGAGTTTACCTGAATCTTGGTTGCGCTTGAATTTCCAAGCCGGGTTATATTCATGAGCCAAGTTTTAACCAGCGTCGTTTCGACACAAGATCTCACTAAATCGACATTGAGCGTTCCTGTGTTAGAGAGCAAGCCCTTGTCGGAACAGGTTACGGAATACCTTTATAAACTGCTGGTCACGGGTGAGCTCAAGGGCGGACAGCGGGTCAATGAAGCTGAGCTGGCTCGGACCCTGAAAATTAGCCGCAATCCAGTGAGGGAGGCGATTCGAAAACTTGAAGAGCGTGGACTGTTGATTTCCAGTCCCCGGCGTGGCACGTTTGTTCGCTCTTTCTCAGCCTCCGATATCCAAGATATATTCACGTTTCGTATTGCCCTCGAGGAATTCGCAATTCGTCAGGCTTTCTCTCTTCTCACGGATGAAGATGTAGAAAGCCTTACGCTGATTGTCCGCCAAATGGAAGCGGCCGCTCGCGCCGGCCATGAAATGGAACTAGTCGAGAGAGATATCGCGTTTCATCAGCGCATCTGTGAGCTTTCGAGAAATACCCAAACGATTCGGGCGTTCTCTAATATTTATGCTGAAATCCAAATATCGATCAGCCTGGTTGAGCACAAGTTTGACAACCTGGTAGAGGCTGCAATTGATCACTGGCCAATCATTGATGCGTTTCGAGCGCGAGATGAGGAAAAGATCATCGAGTCTGTTCGGTATCACATCCGTGATTCGTGGAAGCGAATCAATGAGGCCTACAACTATTAAAGCGGTTTAGGCTTTATTCCATACAGAAGCTTCGACCAAGCCAGCGCAGGCTACTCGGCCTGCACTGAACTGACCAAGTGGTTTGGAAGCTGTGGATAATCCGACAGCCTTTGAGCGATGTGGGTGAAGTACGCCTTTAAGGATTCTCCGATCAAGTCAGCACAGGCCGTCTGACCTGTGCTGAAATAGCCTTCCGTCCAACTGCCCTCTACAAGCCCGCCATTCCATGAGTCAGATGAGCTTTTCCGATTTCGAGTACGCCGGTGAGCGCAAGTAAACCCGCCGCGAGCGTTTCCTGGCCGAGATGGAGCAGGTGGTTCCGTGGAGCGGTTTGGTGGCTTTAATTGAGCCGCACTACCCAAAGGCCGGCGGTGGTCGCAAGCCGTATCCACTGGAAACCATGCTGCGCATTCACCTGCTGCAGAACTGGTTCTCGTTGAGCGACCCAGCCATGGAAGAGGCGCTGTACGAGATCACTTCGATGCGCCAGTTTGCGCGGCTGACGCTCAGCGCTCCGATCCCCGAAGACACGACCATCATGAATTTCCGACACCTGCTGGAGAAGCACGAACTGGCGGCGGGCATTCTGGAAACCATCAACCATTACCTGCGAGACAAGGGCCTGTCGTTGCGCCAGGGCACCATTGTCGATGCCACCATCATTCACGCGCCCAGTTCGACCAAGAACAGGGACGGCAAGCGCGATCCCGAGATGCACCAGACGAAGAAAGGCAACCAGTACTTCTTTGGCATGAAGGCGCATATCGGTGCCGATGCTGAATCGGGCCTGGTGCACCACGTCCACGGCACAGCTGCGAATGTGGCTGATGTAACGGAGGTCGCTCACCTGCTGCATGGCGACGAAAATGTTATCTGTGCCGATGCGGGCTATACCGGCGTAGAGAAGCGACCGGAGCATGAAGGGCGGTGGTGGTCTGGCAGGTCGCAGCCCGCCGCAGTACCTACAAGCACTTGAGCAAACGCAGCGTGCTCTACAAAGCCAGACGCAAGATCGAGAACGTCAAAGCGCAGACGCGAGCGAAAGTCGAACATCCATTTCGTGTGATCAAGCGTCAGTTCGGCTATGTGAAAACCCGCTTCCGTGGCTTGGCCAAGAACACGGCGCAACTGACCACGCTGTTTGCCCTGTCGAATTTGTGGATGGTGCGCCGGCAATTATTGCCTGCTGCGGGAGAGGTGCGCCCGTGAGGGCAGAAAACCAAGGCTTTGACTTGGTTATCCAATAATCAGCGGCTGAAAATCGGGCTTTTCGGCATCCCTCAACCGCCCACTTCCGGCTGATGAGAAACTTGCTCGGAGTTTCCTTAGCGGATCTGAATCATGGCGAAGCCCTGATTTTGGTCCGATTGACGGCTGGAAAAAGGTGTCTGGTGCGATCGAGATGTTGCTCATGGTTCGCTCGCGCAAACTTGTTCGCAGTTTCCAAGGAGCGATGCTTCAATGGTCTACAATCCGGACGACTGTTTGTCGCAAACGCTCGTAGAGCATTGGGGCGTCCGCTAGCTTTGGACGTGACTGGAATACGGCTACGATCTGGATACCATCATGATTTTTCCCACTGAACAGTGCGCTTCCCACCTCGAGCCACTCACGCGCACGGCAGACAATGCCGCCATGTATGCGGCTCTGATGGCAGCGGGATGTACGCATGAGATCTGTGAGCAGTTCGGTAGTACTGTGCCTGGTTACCGTTTGATCCGAGTTGACGATCGGCTGAAAGCTGTTGCCGGCAACGACTTTGAGATTGCGTTGGTCGACGATAGCTCAAAATCGATCGCCTATTATGCCAAAGTCACGTCGGTAGATTTCCCGTGCATCGGTGACCGAACGGTTGTGCGCCATCAGATCTGGCGATCGGCAGACATACGCCATACTCAAGCGCTTCTAGATATATCGCAGGGAGTGCTTTTCAGCTACCTCGTGAAGCACTATGACATCCTCTTGGACGAGGCTGGTATAACTGGTGGTGGAAGATTTTACTGGTCCCGTCAGATCTCACGTGCCATCGACGATGGCTTAGATGTGTATCTGTATGAGCCAGCGACGCGAGCGCTTCGGCCAATTCCAACGCAGAGTGTGCTGAATGGCATAGAGAATCAGAATTCTGCGGGCTCCAGTCAGGATCCCTTGCTAGCTCTCATTTCGAGCTGTACCCGGCAAACCCGCCGGGGCAAAAAGCCCCAGTGTGAAGCGCGTGGTATCAATGTCTAGCTGATGTCGTTGCGGCCGATGCGAATTGCGGCTCGGCCGCAACGGATTTTTTCGATATGTCAAACGCCGTGCAGTACTGCCGAGAAGGTGTATAGCTGATAAATATCTGGGCTTACATATTCAACCTAGGGGGCAGCTGGCGAACGGATGCAATTCTCGCAGGCCACACAATGAAGTATCCGTCCGGCCAACACACCTTCCTGACGCCACCGCCGAAGGCCATGGTGTCCACCTAATTTAAGTGGACACCATTTCTGGCCCTTCAAGTGGATTTCCCATGCACCGTCAGCACCGCATCTACAGCAAATCTTTCAAAGCCCAAGTCATCCAGGCGTGTTCCGAGCCCGGTGCCTCCATCGCCAACGTCGCCTTGGGTTACAGCCTTAATGCCAACCTCGTCCATAAATGGATTCGGCTGCACAATTTGAAAACCACGGCTGTCCAGCCAGCGTTCATCCCGCTGCACCCTCAAATGCTCAGCGCCGGATCGCATGCCCAGCCCTCCAGCATTTGCCTTGAAATCCAACACTCACGCACGCCCATCAAAATGAATTGGCCAGTGGACAGCGCAGCCGCCTGCGCCAGCTTTCTTCGAGAGTTGCTGCGGTGATTCGCATCGACACCATCTGGCTCGCCACTGAACCGATGGACATGCGCGCCGGCACCGACACTGCCATGGCCCGCGTGATTTCGGTGTTCGGTGCGGCGCAGCCGCACTGTGCTTATCTGTTCGCCCACCGCCGCGCCACGCGCATGAAAGTCCTGGTGCACGACGGGCTCGGTATTTGGCTGGCAGCACGCCGACTGCATCAAGGTAAGTTCACCTGGCCAGGTACCCGCCAGATCGTGTCCCGAGAAGTGGTGTAACTGAACCAACCGAGGGCGCCCTGTGGGCGAAAGAGAGTGGTCATCGTGGTTCTTGGCTAACGTTGAGTTTGCGAAGACCTAACACTCACCAGGGAAACCACGATGACCAAGCCCACTATCGCACTGACCGAGTTGGTTGAGAAAGGGGCAGACGCTGATCTGCTCAAGCAAATGATCCAGTTCGTTGCCCAGCGCATGATGGAATTCGATGTCGAAAGCCTGTGCGGCGCCGGCTTCGACGTTAAAAGCCCTGACCGGATCAACAGCCGCAACGGCTACCGGGATCGCCTCTGGCAAACCCGCGCTGGCGATGTCGATCTCAAGATCCCGAAACTGCGTCAGGGCAGCTATTTCCCCGGCTTTCTTGAGCCTCGTCGTACTGCCGAGAAGGCCATGGCGGCGGTGATCCAGGAAGCGTATATCCAAGGCGTTTCAACGCGTTCGGTGGACGAGCTGGTCAAAGCCATGGGCATGACCGGCATCTCGAAGAGCCAGGTGTCACGGCTGGCCGGCGAGATCGATGAACGCGTCCACGCCTTCCTTGATCGCCCTCTGGAGGGCGACTGGCCTTACCTGTGGATCGACGCTACGTCCGTCAAGGTGCGGGAGGCCGGACGCATCGTCTCGGTCGCCGTAATAATCGCCGTGGCCGTGAACACTGATGGTGGCCGCGAAGTCCTGGGCATGCGGGTCGGCCCGTCAGAGGCCGAGCCGTTCTGGACGGACTTCCTGCGAAGCCTGATGCGGCGCGGCCTGCGTGGCGTGAAATTGGTCATCTCCGATGCCCACGAAGGTCTGAAGGCTGCGGTTTCCAAGGTCTTCAACGCGACCTGGCAGCGCTGTCGCGTGCATTTCATGCGCAACGCCATGGCCCATGTCGGCAAAGGCCAGCGCACCATGGTGGCAGCGCTTCTGCGCACGGTTTTCGCTCAGGATAGCCGCGCTGAATGCCATCAACAGTGGCGCCTGGTTGCAGACCAACTGCGCGAAAAGTACCCCAAGATCGCGACACTCATGGACGGCTGCGAGGACGAAGTGCTGGCGCACATGGCGTTTCCCAAAGCGCATCGACAGCAACTGCATAGCACCAATCCACTGGAGCGGCTCAACGCAGAGATCAAGCGCCGCACCGACGTCGTGGGCATCTTCCCCAACGATCCTGCGATCACAAGGCTGGTAGGGGCGATGCTGCTGGAGCAGAACGACGACTGGTGCCTGCAACGGCGATATATGCAGTTGGAGGCCTTTGAATCCGTCAGCGATAATCCACAGGCCAAGCTGTCGGCCGTGATCAACTAAACGGCAAACTCAGTGGCCAGAACCATGATGAGTTACACCACTTACTGGAACACGATCGGAGCACGATAAAATAGACTCGGACTTTGCAGAATTATCCAAACGATGCGCTGGCTTGAAGCAGCTCAAAACCAATGCGCAAGGAAGTGATTGGAACGCCGTCGAGCTGATTTTGTACCCATTGCTGCTCACATTCGCGCTGGCACTTCGCCTGTGACGGACTCCTGCGGACTACCTAAGATAAGCCAAACAGGCTCAGGCACAAGCCCTCTCTACTTGCGGCCTATCTGGCACAACGGAAGTCAATGCCCAGCAACGGTGATACGCGGCTGGATTTAGAAGCAACCGAAAAACCTTAGTTTCTATCTGAAATTCCGAGAAACTGAACTTTCGCCGCTCGGAAGCTGAAATTTTGTGGAGTTTTCAGCCATCTACGGAAAGGAATTCTGTGATGGCGAAGCGCTACGAACTTTCAGATGAGGCATGGGATGTGATCGCTGATCTCTTTACCCCGACTCATAACAGAGGCAGGCCGCGATCCAGTGATCGCCTGATGCTCGACGGCGTGCTGTGGCTTTTGTGCTCAGGTGCTGCGTGGCGGGACATGCCGGAGCGCTTCGGACCTTGGCGAACGGTCTACCACCGCTTTCGGGATTGGCGGATCCGGGGAATCTTCGATCAGATGCTCAAGCGATTACACCTCAAGCTCAACGATCAAGGCCTCATCGACTTGCAGACCTGGATGATCGACTCAACCGCAATTCGAGCAACCCGCGCCTCATCAGGTGCAGGTAAAAAAGGGGGCCTGATGAACCTGCCTATCACCCTTTAGGCCGCAGTCGCGGCGGCCTCACGACTAAAATTCACACGCTTTTCGAAGCCCACGGCGTGCCGGTTCGGTTTCTTCTGTCCGGCGGTCAAGCCAGTGACATCAGCTACGCCAAGCCGCTGCTAGATGACGTCATCATTCCAACGAGCCTGCGCGGTCGGCCTCGCAAGCGCTGCCGCTGGCTCCTGGCCGACAAGGGCTACGACGCTGATGCTCTGCGGCGGTACTGTGATCGGTACCGGGTGCAACCGGTCATACCGCTACGTTGGATGTAGCGCAAACCCAAGCGCGGATGTTTGGCTGGCTGAAAGAAAACCGACGTATCGTGACACGCTTCGACAAGCTCGCGAAAAGTTACGCGGCGATGGTCTCGCTGGCTTGCGTCATGCGATGTTTGCGACACCTCTTTTCAGACAGAACCTAGGCTCCTCACCCCCACCTGGAGAGGGTGGGGATGAGGATTAAGCGGAGGGCCCTACTTTCTTGGAGAGAGGTGGATGCCCGCAATCATGCAACGCACGGAGCCTCCAGCCATCTCGACAGTGGGAACATCGAGCGGTACGAGCCTGGCCGAGCGCTCAATACGACCGCGTTGCTCTGCGGTGAGGCTGTTATAAGCCCTGCGCGAAAGAGCCAAGATGCGCCCGTCCCGCCCGGAGAGCTCAATGGCATTGCCGGCAAACTCATTGATTTGCTGGTTAGTCAGATCAATGACATCACGTCCCGACTCCATCAATCGCATGCGCACTTCCTCAGCGCGAGCCTTGTTTGTGAACGTACCGAAGCCCACCAGAGCGAACTCGGTCGCCACGCACATCAGCACGTTAGTGTGGTAGATCGGCGCCCCCTTTTCGTCTGCTGTATCAAACAACATCGGCTCGAAGTTGAAGTGGGTACTGAAACGCTCCAAGGCAATCGGATTAGCCCGATTTGAACGTGCTGTGTAAGCGACTCTGGACATGTGATCGAAGACCATTGCCCCGGTTCCCTCAAGGAACAGTTCATCCTGCTCAAGCCCCGAGTAGTCGATCACATCTTGAACCCGGTACTCCCGCTTGAGCATCTCAATGACATCCACTCGTCTTTCCCTTCGACGATTTGGAGAATACATCGAGTAAATCGCCACATGCCCGCCTGGGTGGGTCGAGAACCAATTATTGGGGAAGACGGAGTCGGGGGTGTTGTTCTCACCAAAGTCATCAAACAGGTGAACCCGCACACCCTCAGCTTCAAGCCGGCCCGCGGCCTGCGTGACCTCGCCCCGGGCAATCTCGGAGAGCGCTTGAGCAGCGATCTCAGAATTGGTGCTCTGGAATGAGTTATCTGCTGCCGTTTCCGGGTTGGGGGTGAAAGTATGTGGCCTGACCATCACCACTGCCGCAGGTGCCTGAATCGATCGCGTAGGAAATGCCATCTCGAAATTCCGATGTGTGCCTGATCTTGGAGTTATGCTACGCGTCGGATGCGTTTCTTGGCAGCCCGACCACGGGTATGGCTGAACAGATCCTTGGGATCATCCTCAACCCATGGCACCAGATCGATCTTCGTCCCCGCACCACGTTTCTCAGCTTGCTGCAGCACGTAGCGCAGTACCGAGTAGTCCTCAAGAGCAAAGCCCACGGAGTCAAACACCGTAACTTGCTCAGCGCTTTGGCGCCCTTCCTGTTCGCCCGTCAGCACTCGCCAGAGGTCAACGACAGGCGAGTCTGCTTCAAGCTGCTGGATGTCGCCTTCGATACGGGTTTGAGGCTCGTATTCCACGAAAACCCTGGCCTTGCGCAACACATCAGCGTGAAGCTCGGTCTTACCGGGGCAGTCACCACCAACAGCGTTCAGGTGCATGCCCGGCTCAAGCATCTCCGGTGTGATAATGGTTGCGTAGGCCTTGTCGGCAGTCACGGTGGTGACGATGTCCGCACCCCCTACTGCATCGGCAACACTCTGGGCACGCGTGATTTTGAGCTCTGAATATTCCTGCAGGTTTCGGATCAGTTTCGCGGTGGCAAGAGGATCGGTGTCGAAGGCCGCGATCTCCTGGATGCCGAGATGCTTATGGAAAGCCAGGGCCTGGAACTCACTCTGGGCGCCATTCCCGATCAATGCCATCTTGCGAGAGTTCGGACGGGCGAGTGCTTTCGCCGCCATCAACGAGGTCGCGGCAGTACGCAGAGCCGTCGCGATTGTCAGCTCGGACAGCAGGACGGGATAGCCAGTGTCGACATCGGCCAAAACCCCGAATGCCATGACTGTATGCAGATCTTTGAAAGTATTGGATGGATGGCCGTTCACATACTTGAACGCGTACTTACTGTTGTCAGCCACTGGCATTAACTCAATCACCCCAACATCTGAATGACTCGCGACACGGGCGGATTTATCGAATTCCGGCCAACGCTTGAAGTCCTCTCGGATGACCTCAGAAAGCTCTCCCAGGAACTGGACTACTCCAATGTCATGAACCAGATCAGACATAGTTGGAACATCGATGAAATGCGTCATTGTTTTGCACCTTATAAGTGCGCCCGCTCCCAGTCAGTGCACAGCGAGCGCCAGATATATTTTTGCCAACCCCAAAATTATGATGAAATATTGGTACAAATTGAAGCATACAGGTTGCCAGATTTATCAGATTTCTGGACAATTTGCTTACCCAACCTAGCAGTATGGCCAGCGCAGAATTATGGACAGCATTGATCGAGAACTCATCGCCCTCCTCCGAGACAACGCTCGACTCCCCATCATGACACTAGCCAAAAAGCTCAAGGTCGCTCGGGCTACCGTTCAAAACCGCCTCACCAAGCTGGAAGACAGCGGCATCATCATGGGCTACACGATCCGCCTACAATCAGACGCCATCGAGCGGGGAGTAAGGGCAATCACCAGTATCGGTATCAGTGGACATCACGCTGCAGAGGTCAAACACGCGCTGCGCGGGCATCCCAACGTGGTTGCCATTCATACAACCAATGGCCGCTGGGACCTCATGGCAGAGCTCCGCGCCGAAACACTCGAAGCCTTTGACAAGGCGCTGAACACCATCCGATCCATCCCCCACATCGAAAACACTGAAACCAGCATCCTGCTGTCGACGTTCAAAATGTAGGGAGATAGTAGGCTTTAGCACCAAAGCTGTGCAGCTGAGCAGAATGCTCAGCGAGCTACGCAGAATGCTGAATGAGCCCTCTAGGGCTGACGTTTTGTAGCGTTCCTGTTGACAACAGTGGCTGGCAGAATGGGCACTTCCCAGCCATTAGGGCGAAAGCCGGCAACAAAACAACAATAACCTTACACCGCTACTGAGATCTAATTATCTGACAATTTAGTCAGGTTATTCCTTCGGGATTACTGTTTTCGTCAGCGTAATCACGAGCACCTCCACTTCATGAGGTGCCCACGCGCATATAATCACCTTCCGTAAGGTATGGTGTATTAGGTTTCTATAAAAAAAGAATAAGAGGTCAATTATGCATCAATCGTGCAATTCGCAAGACGCGATACATGGCGACCGTCGAACACTTAAGCGACGATTGGAAAACAGACACATCCAGCTAATTGCCATCAGCGGCGCCATTGGCACAGGTCTATTCATGGGTTCCGGGAAGATGATCGCCCTTTCCGGATCATCAATCATCTTAGTCTACGCAATTATTGGATTCTTCGTCTTCTGCATCATGCGAGCAATGGGCGAGATGCTCCTCGCCAACCTTGAAATGGGCTCGTTCGCAGAGCTCGTCCATCATCACCTGGGCCCACGCGCCGGGTTCATTCTCGCCTGGTCTTATTGGCTTAGCTGGGTGGTCACCGCAGTGGGTGACGTAGTAGTAGTCGCCGGATTTCTTCAATACTGGTATCCAGATCTTCCTACCTGGATTCCGGCATTCGGCGCGATGTTCCTGCTCGTAGCGCTCAACATGCTCGCCGTCAAAGCCTTCGGCGAGGTGGAGTTCTGGTTCGGTCTGATCAAGATCATCGCCATCGTAGCCCTCGTGCTCACCGGCCTTTACATGGTGGCCACCTCCTACACCTCCCCTGGTGGTGTGACTGCGTCGTTCAGCCACCTGGTCGAGCCGGGCGTGATGATGCCGCACGGCGTGTTGGGCTTCCTGGCCGGCTTCCAGATCGCCATCTTCTCGTTCGTAGGCACCGAACTCATCGGCACCGCTGCAGCTGAGGCCCACAACCCCGAGAAAACGCTCCCCAAGGCCATTAACACCATCCCGCTACGGATCTTACTGTTCTACATCGCTGCGCTCGCCTGCATCATCAGCGTGATCTCCTGGGCCCACGTGCCTGCGAACCGAAGCCCCTTCGTCGAGCTGTTCCTGCTGGGCGGCTTGCCAGCGGCTGCCGGGATGATCAACTTCGTGGTGATGACGTCTGCGGCCTCCTCGGCCAACAGCGGCGTGTACTCTGGCTCTCGCATGCTCTACGGCCTATCGCACAACAAGCAGGCTCCTCAGACCTTCGGACGTCTGTCAGATTCAGGCACTCCCATCCGGGCACTGATGTTCTCCGGCCTGTGCATGACCATCGCGCTGACGTTGCTGTTTGTGATCCCAGACGTCATGGCGGTCTTCACCCTAGTCTCTACCATCTCGGCGGTCATGGTGATCGTGACCTGGTCATTGATCTTGCTGTCGTACCTCGCCTACCGCCGCAGCAGCCCTGAAGCCCATCAGCGATCAACCTTCAAGCTCCCCGGCGGCAAGCTCACTGCGGTGACGTCACTGGTGTTCCTGATGTTCGTCCTGTGTCTGCTTGCACTTGAAGCAGATACCCGCACCGCCCTGTATGTGATGCCTGTCTGGTACATCGGCTTGCTGCTGGCCTATCAGCGCAGCGCGAAGGCATCCGGCCATGTAGCCGTATCGGCGTTATGAGGGGATGCCCGTGAGCTCGACCACAGGCATCAAACTTGACGCTCTGACCAAAGAGCGCATCAGGGAAGCAGCAGGCTCGCTTGACCGAACGCCTCACTGGTTCATGAAGAAGGCCGTGATGTACTGGCTGGAGCGAGTTGAGGCGGGTGCCAGCGTTGCTGACATGCTGAACGAGGTCGAGCTCAAGGACGATGATCGGCTGAACAGCGTGCTGACCCGGCAGCGACTGCTGAACGCCGACTAGCGAAAGGTAACGACCGCAGCCAGTGCTGCGGTCGTGTCACTTGGGCCCCTCAAACGAGCGAGGCCTGAGCGAGACAGTGCTGAAAGCTCTCCAAGAACACCGTCTCCGCCATGGTCATCCTCTGCTCCCTGTTCCAGAGCAGGTGCAAGTCCACATCGACAATCCCTTCGTAGGGCGGCAGCCGCCAGAGCAAGCCTTTCTCCAGATCCTCATGGAGAAGGTGCTCAGGCATGCAACCCACTCCGTAGCCGGCACACACCAGCCTCTGGACTTCCTCGACGCTCGGCGAGGAAGCAACGATGCGCCCGGTGAAACCATGCTGATCGCGGAACATCGCAAGCGGCGAAAGGTTGCCGCCCAACTGGTCGCTCACGAAGCTCACAAAGTTCTCCCCACGCAGGGACTCGAGGCTGACATCGGTGCGCCCGAACAGCCGATGTCGCACACCACAGAAGAACGCATAGCGCTGATTGAGAAGCAGGCGCTGCTCCAGCTTGGGCTGAGGTATACGACACAGACCAACACCTGCCGTGGCGGTCTTCTGCAGCAGAGAACTGATGATGTCGGCACTGCGCATGACATCAATCTCCAGCTCGACTCGCGGGTGAGCCTCGTGGAAGTCACCCAGAAAATCGTCATAGACCCGCGACTGCACGCGACTGACGCTCAGGATCCGCACCTTCCCCACGACCTCATCGCTCCCTTTCTCAACAGCCGCACTGATACGTGACACGTCGCCATAGATATCGATGGCGATACGCAGCACTTCCTCCCCGGCAGCCGTCAGGTCGAAGCGCGGGCCACCTCGAAGAATGAGGGCACAGCCAAGCTGCTCTTCAAAACGCCTAAGCGCCTGGCTAACCGCTGACTGGGTCACATGCAACCTTGCTGCAGCCCTACTGATGCTGCCCTCCTGGCCAATCGCAAGGTAGGTACGCAGCAGGTTCCAGTCCAGGCGGTCGTTCAGAAATCGACGCCCTTCCCATTTGTTGACCAAAGCATCAGATCTTGAAGTTGGCGGATTCATTTACGGGCCCATTAGTAGAGCTGCTAATACGACGGATAAGAATTAGCAAATTGACTAATCATAGCCCCAAGGCGATAAATCCCGAAAGCGCCGAACAGAGCGCAACCGGTACAGCCAAACCTGCCCACCTGCCTATAACTCTAAGAAGGGCCTTGCATGCATACGTCAAACCAGCCGCGTCGTGCGGCGGCTGCCGCATTTGTCGGCACCACCATCGAGTTCTACGACTTCTACATCTACGCCACGGCGGCTGCACTGGTACTGGGTCAGGTGTTCTTCCCGAGCAGCAACCCTTTGCTCAGCACCTTGGCGGCATTCGGCACCTTCGCCGTAGGCTTCATTGCCCGACCGATGGCAGGCATGGTCTTCGGCCATCTGGGCGACCGTCTGGGCCGCAAGAAAATGCTGCTGGTCACCATGGTGCTGATGGGCCTGGCCACCACAGGCATTGGCCTGCTGCCCAGCTACGCCTTTGCTGGCATCTGGGCCCCCATCGGACTGATTGCCCTTCGAATTGTCCAGGGGATCTCTGTCGGTGGTGAGTGGGGTGGTGCCGTCCTGATGGCCAGCGAGCATGCGCCGGCCAAACGCAAAGTGTTCTACGCCTCGTTCGCTCAGCTCGGCAGCCCGGCTGGCCTGCTGCTCGCGCTGATCGCATTCCGCCTGGTGTCTTCCTTGGAGCCCGAAGAGTTCCTGAGCTGGGGTTGGCGTCTGCCGTTCCTGGCCAGTGGCGTCCTGATGCTGGTGGGTCTGGCTATCCGCTTCGGCGTCGAGGAAAGCCCTGAATTCCAAGCCGCCAAGGCCAAGCAAGAGGTCGTCAAATACCCGGTGCTGGAAGTGGTACGTGACTGCTGGAGGCAGATCCTGTTTGCCGCTCTCGCGGTGACCATCGGCTCTGCCGGCTTCTTCTTCACGAACACCTTCATGATCACCTACGTCACCACCTACCAGGGTATCCCTCGAGCAACCATCCTCGACTGCCTGTTCCTGGTGACCATCCTGCAGTTCCTGACTCAGCCACTGGCCGCGCTGCTGGCTGAACGCATTGGCGAAGGCCGCTTCCTCAAGCTGGTAGCCCTGCTGTGCATGGCTGTGCCCTACCCCATGTTCATGCTGGTCGGCACCCAAAACCTGGTGTTGATGACAGCCGGCATCGCCATGGCAGTGGTCACGCTCTCGGCACTGTATGCAGTGATCGCCGGCTACATGACCCAGGCCTTCCCTGCTCACCTGCGCTACTCCGGGATCTCTCTGGCCTACCAGTTGATTTGCGCTATCGCCGGGGGCAGCACGCCGATCATCGGCACGTTGCTGGCCGACCGCTTCGCCGGCCAGTGGCTGCCACTCGCCGTGTTCTTCACCGCGCTCTCCACGCTTTCTTTGATCGGCGTCTGTGGCCTCTCTCGCCTGCGTGGCGAGCAGCAGCAACCCACCCCCGCCATCGCTCGTTAAATCAGGAGTTTTCATGAGCAAGCCGCACAACATTAGCGATGTCGAATGGCAGGCACGCTGCGAACTGGCCGCGCTGTACCGGATGGTTGCGCACTTCCGCATGACCGATTTGATCGACACCCACATCACCCTGCGTATTCCTGGGCCTGAGCATCACTTCCTGATCAACCAATACGGCGTGATCTTCGACCGGATGCGCGCCAGTGATCTGGTACGCATCGACCAACATGGCAATGTGGTCGACCAGGCCAATGGCGAGCGCCGGGTGAACGCGGCTGGCTTCGTGATCCACTCGGCGATCCACATGGCACGACCGGACATGCACTGCGTGATCCACACCCACACCGCAGCCGGCATCGCCGTCTCGGCTCAGGAGCACGGGTTGCTCCCGATCAGCCAGCACGCGCTGAAATTCTACGGCAAGCTGGCCTACCACCAGTACGAAGGCATTGCCCTGTCTCTGGATGAACGCGAGCGCCTCATCGCCGACCTCGGCACGCACAAGGCAATGATCCTGCGAAACCACGGCCTGCTGGCCGGCGGCTCCAGTGTTGCCGAGGCCTTCCACGAGATTCACTTCCTAGAGCGCGCCTGCCAGGCGCAAGTACAGGCATTGGCCGGCGGCAGCAAACTCATCTACCCCAGCGAAGAAGTCTGCCGCCACACCGCCGCGCAGTTCCAACGCGACGAGTCAGCGCAAATCATCAGCCTGAGCTGGAACGCCGCCCTGACCTTGATCGAACACCAACGCGAGTCGTACTGCTCATGAAACCGCTGGTACTGCTTTCAACCGACCAGGCACTTCTGGGCCAACTGCAGTCTGCCTTCGCTCGCAGTGCTCCCCAGCTACGCGTAGTGCTGGCCAACGATCCCGCAGCCCAGGAGGCACAGGTAGCCGCATGCTGGTTCCCTCCCGTAGGTAGCCTCAGCGCATTACCCAACCTGAAGCTGATCCACTCGGTGGCTGCAGGTGTTGATCACCTGGCCAACGACCCGAGCCAGCCAGCCTTGCCAGTGTGCAGAGTCGTAGACCCAGCTCACCGCCAAGGCATGGCGGAGTATGTTCGCTGGGCGGTCATCCACTACCACCGGGACTTCGACCGAGCACTTGCCCAACAGCAGCAACAGGTATGGCAACGTCATCCTCAACGCCTCGCTGGTGAATACCGCATCGGCGTCATGGGGCTCGGCTCCCTTGGAGGGGCTATTGCCGGCGAGTTGGCCGAGGCTGGGTATGCTGTCCGAGGTTGGTCGAGGAGTGCCAGACAGCTGAGCGGCGTGCGCACATTCTCGGGCCCAGCGGAGTTCGACCAGTTCCTGGATGGTCTCGACCTGTTGATCAACCTGCTGCCATTGACCGATGCCACTCGCCGCATCCTCTGCCAGAAGACCTTTGAAGCCTTGGCGCCAAACGCGGCAGTGATCAACTGCGGACGAGGGCAGCACCTGCAGGTAGATGACCTGATCAACGCCGTCAACAGTGGCCGACTGCGCGGTGCGCTTCTCGATGTGTTCGAGAAAGAGCCGCTGCCTTTGGACAGCCGCCTCTGGAACACGCCGGGAATCGTCGTCACACCCCACATGGCCTCATGCGCTTCCCACGACTGTATTGCCCAGCAAGTTGCCGAGAACGCTCGGCGTCTGGCCTGTGCTGAACCACTCCTGAACCAAGTAGACCCCGCGCTCGGATACTGATCCCACCGCCTGTTTGAGGATTCACATCATGCATACATGCAATGGCACACGGCTGTGGGACAGCCTCATGGACATGGCCAAGGTCGGCCCAACCGCCAAAGGCGGCAACTGCCGCTTGGCACTGTCGAAAGAAGACCGAGACGGACGCGAGCTGTTCGCAAGCTGGTGCCGCGAGGCCGGAATGAGCATCCATGTTGATGCCATCGGCAACCTATTCGCCCGCCTGCCAAGCCGCAATGACGCCCTGCCCCCTGTGGTCATGGGCAGCCATTTGGACACCCAACCGAAGGGCGGTCGCTTCGATGGCATCTACGGCGTACTTGCCGGCCTGGAAGTGATACGTAGCCTTCAGGACAAAGGCCTGCAGCTCGAGCGCCCATTGGAAATCGCGGTCTGGACGAACGAAGAAGGCGCTCGTTTCACTCCTGCCATGCTCGGATCGGCGGTGTTCACGGGCGAGCTGCCCCTCGAGCAAGCGCTGTCCAGCCGCGATGCTGAAGGCGTCAGCGTTGCCGAAGCGTTGGAGCAAACCGGCTACGCAGGTGAGCTACCTCTGGGCCGTGAGTTCGACGCGTACTTCGAAGCACACATCGAGCAAGGCCCAATCCTGGAGGACGCCGGCCTGCCCGTAGGGTTGGTCACGGGTGGGCAAGCGATCTGCTGGCTGGACATCGAGATCAGTGGCCAGGCCGCTCACGCAGGCACCACGCCAATGCCTCTGCGCCGCGACTCCTTATTCGGCGTAGGGGAAATGATCACCGCACTGGAACAACTGTCACGCGACTTTGCGCCCAAAGGCCTTGTTACCGTTGGCCAATTGCAGATCGCTCGCTCTTCCCGCAACACCATCCCTGGCCACGTGGCGTTTACCCTCGATCTTCGCAACCACGAAGATGCCGCCATCGCTGACATGGAAGCCAGCGCCCGTGCACTCATCGACCAAATCGCCACCAAGCGTGGCTTGGAAGTCCAGATCAACCGTCACTGGCTGAGCCCGGCCACGCCTTTCGACCCGGCCTGCATCGATGCAGTACGCAAAGCCATCGAAGGCCTGGGCTACCCGTACCAGCCAATCGTCAGCGGCGCCGGCCATGACGCCATCCACCTGGCCCGTCACTGCCCAACCACCATGGTGTTCATCCCCTGCGTCGGCGGCCTGAGCCATAACGAAGCCGAAGACGCCTTGCCCAACGACGTGACCATGGGCTGCGACGTACTGCTCAACGCCGTGCTGACCCGCGCCGACAGACGCTGACTTAACCAGATCCACCCAGACGCCCAGCCAATTCAAGAAAGCTGGGCCCACGGGAACGCTTTGCCCAAAAACAAGAAGTAGCCGCTCCGCCTTCAGCTGCCAATAACAACCAGAACCCATCTTTCGGGAGAAAATGGCAATGACCAGCCCTGCGTACACCGAGGTTGCCAGCGCGCAACCACAACGCACCGCCGACATGAAAAAAGTCGCGGTCGCCAGTGTGATCGGCACCACCGTTGAGTGGTATGACCTGTTCCTCTTCGCCACGGCCTCGGCCCTGGTATTCAACAAGATCTTCTTCCCAGGCTTTGATCCCCTGGTAGGCACCCTCCTCGCTTTCGGCACCTTTGCTTCAGCCTACGGCGCCCGGATGATCGGCGCCGCGCTGTTCGGTCACTTCGGTGATCGCCTGGGCCGAAAGTCGATGCTGCTCATCTCGCTGCTGACCATGGGTGCGGCCACCTTCGCCATCGGCCTGTTGCCGAGCTATGAATCGGTGGGCATCTGGGCGCCGATCATGTTGCTTACACTGCGCATCATCCAGGGCCTGGCTCTGGGCGGAGAATGGGGCGGCGCCGTGCTGATGGCGGTGGAACATGCGCCAAAGCATCAACGCGGACTCTACGGCTCGTGGGTTCAGATCGGCGTACCGGCGGGGACGATGCTGGCCAACCTCGTGTTCCTGATGTTCGCCACCACGCTGACCAACGAGCAGCTGCTGGATTGGGGCTGGCGTGTGCCGTTCCTGCTCAGCGTTCTGCTGATCGGATTGGGCTTGTACATTCGCCTCAACATCCATGAGACACCGTCGTTCAAAGCGGTGGAGAACAAAGGCAGCCAAGTCAAAGTGCCGCTGTTCGAGGTGTTCCGCAAATACTGGAAGCAGGTAGTCCTGGGTGGTGTGGCAACTATGTCCACTGGCACCTCCTACAACCTCATCGTGGCCTTCGGCCTGACCTACGGCACCCAGACCTTGGGCTTCACACGTGGAGAAATGCTCACGGTAGTGCTGGTTTCCTGCGCTGCCTGTATCGCTATGCTGCCGTTCTTCGGCGCCCTCTCCGACAAGGTTGGACGCAAGCCGATCATCATCGGCGGGATCATCGCCGAGGCACTCGTGGCCTTCCCGATGTTCTGGCTGATGGATTCCAAAGTTCTCGGCCTGGCGTTCGCCGGTTACATGCTGATGATGACGGCATTCGCGGCCAACTACGGCCCCATTGCCACATTCCTCGCGGAGTTGTTCGGCACTCGAGTTCGTTACTCGGGCCTGTCGATCAGCTACATGCTTTCCGGCCTGCTCGGAAGCGCCGCAACCCCTCTGGTTACCACCGCATTGCTGTCGTGGACTGGCAAAGGCTCATCGATTGCCTGGTACATGATCGGCTCAGCCGTTGTTTCTCTGATCGCGCTGCTGCTACTCACTGAGACCTTCAAACGGGATATCGACCAAGCACGGCAGTAATTCCGTGCTGTACCCCCGAGTTTCTCTCGCCAACCAGGCGAGTGTTTCCTACTTCCGTTTGAAGAGATTCCAGATGAAAAAATACCTGATGAGTGCAGGCGTTTTCGCCTTGTCCCCTTTCGCTCAAGCCGATCTGGTGGGCGACAGCCATGCGAACCTTGGCCTGCGCAATTTTTACTTCAACAACGACTTCCGCGATCAGGCCGGCAGTCTCGGCCAGAGCAAAACCGAAGAATGGGCCCAGGCCTTCGTCCTCGACTTCAAATCCGGCTACACCGAAGGGCCAATTGGGGTCGGCGTGGATGCCCTGGGATTGATGGGCGTGACGCTTGATAGCGGCGATGGTCGCCACCGGGGCAGCAGCATGATCCCCGACGACGGCAGTGGCGCGGCCCAACAGTGGAGCCGCCTGGGCCTGACACCCAAGCTGAAAGTCGCCAACACCGAACTGCGATACGGCACGCTGATGCCCAAGCTGCCGGTGCTGACCTACAACGATGGTCGCCTGCTGCCCCAAACGTTCGAGGGGGCCCAGATCACCTCAACCGACCTAGATGGCCTGACCCTTACCGGCGGGCGCCTCAACCGTGCTACGGGCCGTGCCTCCAGTGACCGTACTGGATTGGCCGTAGCCGGCGGCACCCGTGAGAGCGACCAGTTCCTCTTCGCGGGTGGCGACTACCGGATCGGCAAACAACTCACGGCGCAATACTACGTTGCCAACCTCGAGGACTATTACACCCAGCACTTCGTCGGTCTCACCCACACGCTCCCACTCTCCGAAGGCCAATCGCTGCGCACTGACCTGCGCTACTTCCGCACCTTCTCCGATGGAGCCAACGACTCCGCTGCGGGTCGCGCAAGTGGATACCGAGTGGGCGGCTACACCGAGGACGGTGACGGCAAGATCGATAACCACACCTGGAGCGCAGCGCTGACCTATTCCGTCCAGGGCCACGCGCTCATGGCCGGCTATCAGGAGGTGTCGGATGGAAGCAACTTCGTCCAACCGAACCAGGGCTCCCTCAGCGGCAAGGGCGCAGGTGGTGCCAGTGTCTACCTCTACACCGACCGGATGCTCGCGAGCTTCAACCGAGCGGGCGAGCGTACCGCGTTTGCCCAGTACAGCTATGACTTCGCCGCTGCCGGCGTACCTGGCCTGAAATTCTTCCTGATGTACCTGAAGGGTGAAGACATCCGCACCACCAGCGGCAATGACGCGTCCGAGTGGGAACGGGATGTGGGCCTGGACTATGTCATCCAGGACGGTGCGCTAAAAGGCCTCGGCCTGGCCTGGCGCCATGGATTGCTGCACTCCGAAATCGACCCCAACCAAGAGCAGAACCGACTCATCGTCAGCTACACCCTGGCGCTTTTCTGATCCCTGACCATGTGCTGTCGGCGAGCCGGCGGCACATCTTCGCTTCAAGGAGCTCTCAATGAACCGCATCCACAGCGCCCCTGGAACCATCAGCCCAGTGGGCCCCTACTCCCAAGCCGTGGTCAGCGGCCACTTGGTGTTCACCGCTGGCCAAATCCCATCGCTAGGCAGCCTGGAAGAACAGCCCGACAATTTCAAAGATCAGGTCAGGCAGACCTTCGCCAACCTTGCCGCGATCCTCGAAGCGGCGGGCTCCAGCCTTTCCAACATCGTCAAGGTGAACGCCTACCTGACAGCCCCAGATCAACTGGTGCCCTTCAACGAGGTGTACAAGGAAATCCTTGGCCATGCACCACCCGCACGTACAACCGTCTGCGTGCAGCTGTGGGGCGTGAGCTTGGAAATCGACTGTGTGGCCGAGCTGGTCGACATGGAGCGCGGGCAATGAACGACGACCTGATCGCAAAACTACGAGAAGTGAGCTTCGCCACGCTTGGCCACTTCCTCGAGCGCGGGTTCGTCAGCCATGAAGTCCGCGCAATGGTGCCGGGCGGTCGCATTGTTGGGCGCGCCGTGACGCTTCGCCTGGCCGAACCCGATGCCATTGCCGTCAACCGCGCCCTTATCGCCCTTCGGCCAGGCGATGCCCTGGTGATTGACACCATGGGGGACCATGCCCACGCGTGCGTGGGTGCAGTCACGCAGTTTGCAGCTCGTTGCTCGGGTGCCGCTGGCATCATCGTCGATGGCTTGGTCACCGATATCAACGAACTGCGAAGCTGCCAGTTGCCGGTGTTCGCTCGCGGTACTACCCAGCTCACGACCAAACTCATCGGCGGCCAGGCTAGCCAGATAGATGTGCCCGTGACCTGCACTGGTGTTGAAGTTCATCCAGGGGATTACGTGCTGGGTGATGACAATGGCGTACTGATCCTACCGCCAGAAGAACTTGCGACAGTGATCGACAAAGCGCTGCAGTCCGAACTCAGTGAACCCGACATCCTGGCGCGCCTGCGCAATTGTGAACCGCTTCAGGATGTGCTAGCCACGACTACAGGAAACAGCTAACCCAGGCCGGTGAGCCTGATCTCGGGTGAGTGAGTGCTAAATCTGCCACTCACCCATAATTGGAGGGCAAAAAAGCCCGCGATGGAGGAGCGGGCCGGATGAACCGTAGAGATGTAGGATAGCCAAACCCGCCCTTTGTGAAATTTACGTGAGGCACTCTGCGTGCAACGAGCCGGTGTGCTTGATCAGCAATCGAAAGCTCTGAAACCCGTGGGCATCAATGTAATCAATGTGATCGTGTTAGATGCACGATATGTAGTAGACATGCTCACTCTACGTGAGACATGTCTCGCTCTATCCGTTTCAAATGCCCCTCGACGTAGAACGCTGCTGCGTCCTCATCGCCAGTCACGATCGCTTCATAGATTAGTTGGCGTTCAGCCAGATACAGCCGAGTGCGCTCAAGGCCCGAAATTTTGCCTGGATTTGGCCTCGTCCATTGCGCTTGAGCCATGACGCCATTGATCTCTTCGGCAATTTTCGTAATCAGTGGATTACCAGTCATCTGCGCGAGCTGGCGATGGAATAGCCGGGCGGATTTGTTCCAGCTCGCTTGGTACAGCGGGTCGGTGATGTCTTTCACGTCGCTCATCTCATCGAGATACTGCTCTGCGATCGGATCGCGTTGAGCACGGCGCGCAGCCAACCGGGCAATCGCTGGCTCAATCAGCATACGCACTTCGAGAGCGCTTATAAGGCTTAGCTCTAGATCGGCCATCTGATCCCGCGGGGGGAGCGGTGGAACGTTGCTGCGACACTCCAGAGTATCGGCGACATAGGTACCTGAGCCCTGTCGAGTGACTACAAGACCTTCATCCTGAAGAGCGCCGATAGCTTCCCTCACCGCTGGCCGGCTTACGCCAAGCAGTTGCGCCAAATCGCGCTCGGAGGGTAGGCGCGAGCCTTGAGCGTATCGTCCATCGAGAATGCCTGCCCGGATCCGATCTGCGACCTGTTCATAGATCTGCTTAGGGCGAAAGTCTGCTTGCATTGGGTGGCTCTCTTCACGGGTGCTCGTGGATTCAAGGAGAAAATTTTACCACTAGTCAGCTAACTGGTAATGAAGCTGACCAGATTAGGCAAGTGCAACCCGATTAAATCATTGATTTTTAACAATTTATTTGAATTTTAGCGCTGCGGACTGGGCCGAAATGACCCGCAGAGGTTGCACCAGTCATTGCAACCTGGAACAAGCGGGCCTAGAATGACCGAATATTGGTCTGCGAAATTACCAATAAGTAGAATTTTCCCTTTTCAGGATGTGCATTCTGAAGAATTTCTTCTTGATCTGGTCCGTTTTAGAACCGAAATGAACCAGGCAAGCTACCCACAAGATCACTACTCTCGGTGAAGGCAATGCCAATCGTAGGTGTAAATAAGCTGATCGGTTACATGCAAGCACTGCTCCGGAAGGTGACCCGACTGAGGTCGAAAATCTTTAGCCGCATGGTCGAGACATTGGACGCCATCGTTAGCGAAATTCGCCGTCAAAACTGGGTAAACGAGAACCCGTTGTAAACAGCACTCGCCTACTGCCAGCGCTAACTCGAAGCGCATCGCACCGCAATTTCACTGTTCGCCGAACCCAGGAAATCAAGACATGAGCACAACAACAACTGTCGGCGTCAAACTGACTGCCGAACTTCGTGATCGCCTGAAAACCGCCGCACAATCGATCGAGCGCACGCCCCACTGGGTAATCAAGCAACTGGTGGTCGGTTTCGTCGAGCGTACCGAGCAGGGCTCGGCTGTGGGCCATCTGGTTAACCTTTTCGATGAAGCTGTCAACGAGCAACAGATCCTTGATGCGATTCCGGAGGGGGGCGAACACGTCTTCTTGGAGTTTGCAGAGAGTATCTTGCCGCAGACGGTGATGCGCGCGGCCATCACATCGGCTTACCGCCGGCCAGAGAATGAAGCGGTACCGATGCTGCTCGAAATGGCCCGTCTGGGTGAAGACCAAGCCGAGGCGGCCAACAAGATGGCATTGGGTATCGCCCAAAAACTGCGAAACCAGAAGAATGCCAGCGGTCGCCAGGGGTTAGTGCAGGGCTTACTACAGGAGTTCTCACTTTCCTCCCAAGAAGGTGTTGCGCTGATGTGTCTGGCCGAAGCCTTGCTGCGCATCCCGGATAAAGCCACTCGGGATGCATTGATCCGGGACAAAATCAGCAATGGCAACTGGGGGCAACACCTGGGTAATAGCCCATCAATGTTCGTTAATGCCGCATCCTGGGGGCTGCTGATCACCGGCAAACTAGTAAGTACCCACAATGAATCGGGTATGACTTCAACCCTTAATCGGATCGTCGGTAGAAGCGGTGAGCCGCTGATTCGCAAAGCCGTAGATATGGCGATGCGCTTGATGGGCGAGCAGTTTGTTACCGGTGAAACGATCGGCCAAGCGTTGGCCAATGCCACCAAAATGCAGAATCAGGGTTTCCGCTATTCCTACGACATGCTGGGTGAAGCTGCTCTGACCGATGAAGACGCCCGTCGTTATCTGGCTTCTTATGAGCAAGCCATTCATGCCATCGGCAAAGCCTCGCAAGGTCGCGGTATCTACGAAGGCCCAGGGATTTCCATCAAGCTATCGGCGCTTCATCCACGCTACAGCCGTGCCCAGTACGATCGAGTAATGAGCGAGCTGTTTCCTACCCTGCTGGGCTTGACTCGATTGGCGAAGCAGTACGACATCGGGATCAACATCGATGCCGAAGAAGCTGACCGCTTGGAAATTTCCTTGGACTTGCTCGAGCGACTGTGCTTCGACCCGTCGCTAGCTGGCTGGAACGGCATTGGCTTCGTAATTCAGGCCTACCAGAAGCGCTGTCCGTACGTGATCGACTACGTTATCGATCTGGCCAAACGTAGCCGCCACCGTCTTATGATTCGTCTGGTAAAAGGTGCCTACTGGGATAGTGAGATCAAGGTTGCGCAGGTCAATGGACTTGAAGGCTACCCCGTTTATACCCGTAAGCCTTACACCGACTTGTCATACGTCGCCTGTGCCCGAAAGTTGCTGGCGGCGCCACAGCACATCTACCCACAGTTCGCTACTCATAACGCCCATTCGTTGTCAGCCATCTATCAGCTTGCCGGTCAAAATTATTACACCGGACAATACGAGTTCCAGTGCTTGCATGGCATGGGCGAGCCTCTGTATGAACAAGTCGTCGGTAACCTGGCTGACGGCAAATTCAACCGGCCCTGCCGAATCTATGCGCCAGTCGGTAGCCATGAGACTCTTTTGGCCTACCTGGTGCGTCGCCTGCTGGAGAATGGTGCCAACACTTCTTTTGTGAACCGCATTGCCGACCACAGCATTGCCTTGAAGGATTTGGTCGAAGATCCGGTACATCAGGTGGAAAAGTTTGCTGCTCAAGAAGGCGAAGTCGGAAAGCCGCACCCGCGCATCCCATTGCCCCGTGACCTGTACGGCGATGCCCGGCTTAACTCTGCCGGCCTCGATCTATCCAATGAGCAGCGTCTTGCATCGCTGTCTTCGACTTTGCTGGCGAGCTCGCATCAAGCCTATGAAGCCAGACCGGTAATCGGGAACTATGCGCCTCAGTGCCTGGAACCAACGCCTATTCTCAATCCAGCTGACCATCGTGATGTGGTAGGCCAGGTTAGTGAGGCCAGTCTGTCAGATGTGCACATGGCTTTGGACATCGCTGAGTCTAGTGCACAGATTTGGCAATCGACTCCACCGGAGGAGCGCGCCGCGATTTTAGATCGTGCAGCCGACATAATGGAGGGCGATATGCAGCCGCTGATGGGGCTGCTGGCTCGTGAAGCAGGCAAGACATTCAACAATTCGATCGCTGAAGTTCGAGAAGCAGTGGACTTCCTGCGCTACTACGCAGATCAGGCGCGCAGCTTTGCAAACGATAGCCATCGCCCACTAGGGGCTGTGGTGTGCATTAGCCCATGGAACTTCCCTTTGGCGATTTTTACGGGGCAGATTGCGGCAGCACTGGCTGCAGGCAATACGGTGTTGGCGAAGCCGGCAGAGCAGACTCCGCTCATCGCTGCTGAAGGCGTACGTATTCTTCTTAAAGCTGGCATCCCAGAAGGTGTGTTGCAGCTATTGCCGGGCCGCGGCGAAACCGTTGGGGCAACCTTAGTTGGTGACGGTCGAGTACGTGGTGTCATGTTCACCGGTTCCACCGAGGTCGCTGGCATCCTGCAGCGTAACATTGCAGGTCGCCTGGACTCTCGGGGCCGTAACGTACCCTTGATCGCAGAGACCGGCGGTATGAACGCAATGATTGTCGACTCGTCGGCACTTGTTGAGCAGGTGGTAGTGGACGTTATCAGTTCCGCCTTCGACAGCGCCGGCCAGCGCTGCTCTGCACTTCGCGTACTGTGTGTGCAGGACGATGTAGCTGACCGAGTAGTGCAAATGCTTAAAGGTGCCATGGCAGAGTACCGGTTAGGCTCCCCGGAGCATCTTGAAGTCGATATCGGTCCGGTCATCGACCAAGAGGCAAAGGACGTGATCGATCGGCATATTCAGGCCATGCGTCAGAAAG
This sequence comes from Pseudomonas sp. 382, assembly GCF_002759075.1. Lineage (NCBI taxonomy): Bacteria > Pseudomonadati > Pseudomonadota > Gammaproteobacteria > Pseudomonadales > Pseudomonadaceae > Pseudomonas > Pseudomonas sp. 382. The sequence continues at coordinate 74,273 of NZ_PEMX01000006.1, read as the reverse complement.
GGCGCGGCGTCTTTCAAGCCGCACGCTTTCAGAGCGAAGACGTTCGCAAAGGCACGTTTGTGGTGCCGACACTTATCGAGCTGGAAAGCTTTGGCGAGTTAGTAAAGGAGATCTTCGGTCCGGTACTTCACCTCGTGCGCTATAAGCGCAGCGAGCTGCCTAATCTTTTGGAGCAAATCAATGCTTCAGGTTATGGACTGACATTAGGTGTGCACACCCGTATCGACGAGACCATCGCTCAAGTGGTCGACTCTGCGAATGTTGGCAATCTCTATGTCAACCGCAACATCGTCGGAGCCGTTGTCGGTGTGCAGCCGTTCGGGGGCGAAGGTTTGTCCGGTACCGGTCCAAAAGCTGGTGGCCCGCTGTACATGTATCGCCTACTGTCCAGTCGACCGGAAAACGCAGTGATTGAGCAGTTGGCCAAAGGAAACTCCGAGGCAGTCGCAGTGCCTGCCGCAACGGCTGAAGGGTTGGCCGCTCTGATGCACTGGGCCAAAGAACATGACCCGGCGTTGGCTGGTGTGCTGGACGATTTTGTCACCCGTTCACCGAGCTTCCGCTGCCATACCTTAGTAGGCCCGACCGGCGAACGTAACACCTATACATTGCTTCCTCGCGAACGGGTGCTCTGCTTAGCTCAGAACAAGCAGGACCTGCTGGTGGAAATTGGTGCAGCTTTGGTTGTGGGTAGTCTGGCGGTCGTACAGGAGCACCAGTTTGCGTTGATTGCCGCTCTGCCAAAGGCCGTCACTCGGCGAGTGGCCACCGTTGCGGATTGGACGGCCGTAGGGTGCCAGTTCGACGCCATTCTGCATCACGGCGATTGTGATCAACTGGCAGAAATAAGCCGACATGCCGCTTCGCGCAAAGGCGCGATTATTGGTGTGCATGGCTTGAGCGCCGGTGAGACTGACGTGCCACTGGAACGCCTGCTTATCGAGCATGCCCTTAGCGTCAATACCGCTGCTGCGGGTGGTAACGCCAACCTTATGACAATCGGTTGAGTAGTCTCCGCCGGGGAAAGAAAACTCGGCGGTTTCTTGTGTTTTTTCCTCAGCGACTTGGCGCTCCAGTGTGCTGGAGCCCGTCGCTTTTTTTGACACTGCGATTTGCCCCGCGATGGCAATTTCAATCAAATCCACTTGAGGTAGAGCAACATGGCCAAGGCCGCCGATGTCGTTGTGCAATGCCTGGAAAACGAAGGTGTCGAGTATGTGTTCGGCATTCCTGGTGAGGAAAACCTCGACCTGCTCGAATCCCTGCGCAAGTCGAAGATCAAGCTGGTACTGACCCGTCACGAGCAGTCTGCAGGCTTTATGGCCGCCACCTATGGCCGTCTGACCGGCAAGACCGGCGTCAGCCTGTCGACCCTCGGCCCTGGCGCCACCAACCTGGTTACCGCCAGCGCCTACGCCTACCTGGGCGGCATGCCGATGATGATGATCACCGGCCAGAAGCCGATCAAGAAGTCCAAGCAGGGCCGTTTCCAGATCATCGACGTGTGCGGCATGATGGACCCCATCACCAAGTACACCCACCAGTTCGCCTCGGCTGACAACATCCCGGCGCGCATGCGTGAAGCCTTCCGCCTGGCAGAAGAAGAAAAGCCCGGTGCCGTGCACCTGGAGTTGCCGGAAGACATCGCCGCCGAGCAGACCGACAGCCTGCCGATACCCCCCAGCCTGCACCGTCGCCCGCTGGCTGAGCACAAGGCCATCGAGGCAGCCGTGCAGAAGCTGCAGAACGCCCGCAACCCGATCCTGGTGATCGGCGCCGGCGCCAACCGCAAGATGACCGCCAAGGTCTTGAAGCAGTTGATCGACAAGACCGGTATCCCGTTCATCACCACGCAGATGGGCAAAGGTGTGGTGGACGAGCGTCACCCACGCTTTTTGGGCAACGCCGCGTTGTCGTCGGGTGATTTCGTGCACCGCGCCGTCGAAGCCGCCGACCTGATCGTCAACATCGGGCACGACGTAATCGAGAAGCCGCCGTTCTTCATGGTGCGCGGCGGCACCGAGGTTATTCACATCAACTTCCGTTCGGCTGAAGTGGATGCGGTGTACTTCCCGCAGGTGGAAGTGATCGGCGATATCGCCAACGCCGTGTGGCAGATTGGCGAGGCCCTGACCGATACCAGCCACTGGGACTTCACGCGCCTGATGGCCATTCGCGAGGCCAACGAAGCGCAGACTGCCGAAGGCGCCGACGACGACCGCTTCCCGGTCTACCCGCAGCGCCTGGTGGCCGACATCCGTCGCGTGCTGCCGTCCGAAGGCATCGTGGCCTTGGACAACGGCATCTACAAGATCTGGTTCGCCCGCAACTACAAGGCCCACAAGCCTAACACCGTGCTGCTGGACAACGCCCTGGCGACCATGGGCGCCGGCTTGCCTTCGGCCATGGCGGCGCACCTGGTGTACCCGGACCGCCCGGTGATTTCGGTGTGCGGCGACGGTGGCTTCATGATGAACAGCCAGGAGCTGGAAACTGCCGTACGCCTGGGCATGCACGTGACCGTGGTGATTCTGCGCGATGACGGCTACGGCATGATCCGCTGGAAGCAGGCGAACATGGGCTTCACCGATTTCGGCCTGGACTACGGCAACCCGGACTTCGTGAAGTATGCCGAGGCCTACGGTGCCAATGGCCACCGTGTGGAAAGCGCTGAAGGTTTGCTGCCGTTGCTGGAGCACTGCATCAAGACCCCAGGCGTGCATGTGATCGACTGCCCGGTCGACTACAGCGAAAACGACCGGATCCTTAACAGCGAGATCCGGGAGCGCGCACTCGCTCTGTGAGGACCTTGAGTTTTCCTACAATTTCCTCATAAGCCACTGATGTGGCGAGCGCGTCTGACTACCTTCCCTCCAAGGGCAATGCCCAAAATCCCGATATGGGGACTCATCGCATACCTGTTGAGTCCGCCCCGAGTGGCGAGCAGAAGCCGCCCATCCGCATCGAAAACCTCGATGCTGGGCGGCCCTTGGCTCCAATCACAGTGACGCTCTCTGTTAGCCCCATTCTAGAGGCGTTTCGAGCGTGGCTAACCTCCAGACCGGCTACCAGCATATCGCCAAAAGTCACCATCAAGGTGTGAAATAGAAATTTCAGGCATGAGCAAAAACTGTAGACTGTAGTGAAACCTACAGATATAATTTGGGCATAGAATGTGAAGCAAAACATACATCCCATAAAAATGTGCGCACATGACTAATCTACGAGAACGCCTAACCTCCGCCGACCTGAGTCCGACTCCATCAGAGCGGAAGGTTATTCGAGCCCTACTGGATAACTATCCACGCAGTGGGCTGGGGCCGATGGCCAGACTGGCTGAGCATGCTGGCGTTAGCGATCCGACAATCGTTCGCTTGGTTAAGAAGCTCGGTTTCAGCGGATACGCTGAGCTCCAAGATGTGCTGCTGAGCGAGATGGATCACCGTCTGCGCTCACCTGTCACCTTGCTACAGCCGAAATCTCACTCTTCCCAGGACGATACTTGGAATAGCTATCTGAGTGAGAGCTGCCGGACCCTAAGTGAGGCTCAGGCCCTCACCCAGCCCGAGGATGTCCGGGTATTAGTCGAGCTTATTCTTGAGCCCCGTCATTCGTTGTATTGCTACGGAGGGAGGCTGAGCAGCTTTTTGGCGCAATACCTTGTGAGCCACTTACGACTGCTTCGTCCAAGCTGCTACACCCTTGAAGATAATGCTCAATTACCAGACAGGTTGTACGACATTGAGCGTCAGGACGTAGTTCTGTTGTTCGACTACCGCCGATATCAAACTCAAGCATTACGCGCTGCCACTGCCGCCAAATCTCGCGGAGCACGCTTGGTGCTATTCACCGATATTTATGCTTCGCCTCTACGTGAGTTAGCTGACCTTGTCATTAGCGCCCCGGTTGAATCCTTCTCCGCGTTTGACACTCTGGTTCCCGCTCTAGCTCAAGTGGAGGCGCTGATAGCCGTTCTCACGCTGCGCAGCAAAGACCTTGAAGGTCGTCTGGAAGGCATAGACACGCTGCGGGCAAGTTTCGCCGCTCACCTGCTCGAGGAAAAACAATAATGTTGACGTTGCCCCACCAATCACCTCGCGACTTGCCCTATGTGCATGGTCACACCGCACTTTTGTTGGTCGACATGCAGCGTGCGTGGTTAGATCCGCAGTTCGACCCCCATTTGCAGAATGCGGACGCTGAGTATTTCCTGACTCGAACTCAGGCTCAAGTCATACCTAACCAGCAACGCCTTCTCAAGGCGATGCGTGATGCCCAACAAAACGTGCTTCACACCATCATCGAAAGTCTTACCGCGGATGGGCGTGATCGTTCGCTGGACCACAAACTGTCGGACATGCATTTGCCGAAGGGGTCCTACGAATCAGGAATTATTGATGAGTTGGCTGCCACAGAAAATGAAGTGGTCCTGCCCAAGACATCTTCTGGCGTATTCAACTCCACCAACATCGACTATGTCCTACGCAACCTGGAAACCCGGCATTTGATCATTGCCGGCATCGTTACCGACCAGTGTGTGGACATGGCCGTGCGCGACGCCGCTGATCGCGGGTTTTTGGTGACGTTGGTAGAAGATGCCTGTGCTACTTATAGCTCGACCCGCCATCAGGCCTGCTTGGAAGCTATCAAGGGATATTGCTGGATTACGGATACAGAAACCGTCATCAAGCGCCTGCAGGAGATGTCGGTATGAACCGTTCCAGCTTGAATAACGCACTGATCGCAGCCACGCCGATGACTACTGTTGTCACCACAGATTTGGTAGGAATCACCCGAGGTCGGTCATTCCCTACGGACGAGCTCGAAAGCTATCGGGTAGCGGGTGTTGGTTGGGTACCAGCAAACAGTGCTATCACCCCCCAGTCAACTGTAGCCGAAGATAATCCTTGGGGGGCATACGGTGACCTACGTCTGATTCCTGATATGGCATCACGGGTTCGCGTTCCTAATGGTCCCGATGCCGGTGCACCCGCTCTAGACTTTGTCCACGCTGACATTTGCGAGACAGATGGGCGCCCATGGGCAGCCTGTCCGCGCACGTTGCTGCGAAACGAAGTACAGCGTTATCAAGATGAGCTGGGACTGACTATCACTGCCGCTTTCGAGCATGAATTCAATCTCGGTATTCCTCAGTCAGGATCGGCACATCATGCCTTTTCTTTGGGTGCACAGCACGCCGCAGCGAGCTTCGGTGGCTGGCTGCTCAGTGCTTTGAGGGCTGGAGGTGTGGAACCGGAAATGTTCCTGCCTGAATACGGCAAGGCTCAGTACGAAATCACCTGCCGGCCGACTCAGGGTGTGGCCGCAGCTGACCGAGCAGTGAACGTACGAGAAATAACACGAGAAATTGCTCGGCAGATGGCCTTGGACATCAGCTTCTCGCCGAAGGTCGAGGAACAGGCCGTTAGTAACGGGGTACATCTGCACATCAGCCTTCAGGATCAAGACGGCGAAGCAATGATGTACGATCCCAATCAAGAGAATGGGCTGTCAGAGCTCGGACAGCAATGGGCTGCAGGTGTGCTGAAATACCTGCCGGCGTTGTGTGCTTTCAGTGCACCAACACCGATTTCCTACCTGCGATTGAAGCCTCATCACTGGAGCGCTTCCTACGCATGCCTGGGCCAGCGTAACCGTGAAGCATCTCTGCGTATCTGTCCGACCATCACGCTTGGTGGTAAGTCTCCCGCCAAACAGTACAACTTGGAGTTCCGGCCACTTGATGCCACCGCGTCGCCACATCTAAGCATGGCTACCGTGCTTATTGCTGGACGCCTTGGTATCGAGCAGAAATTGTCTCTGAGCGCGACAACGGACGAAGAGCCAGACACTCTCAGTGACGAGCAGCGCCGGGCGCGCAACATTGTTGCTTTACCAGGAAATTTGGGTGAGGCGCTGGCTTGCTTGAAAGACCATGCAGATATCGTCGAAGCGCTGCCAGAAGTTCTGACACGTGCGTACTTTACAATGAAAGCACAAGAGCTGGCCGCAACAGAAAAGCTCGCCCCCAATGAATTGTGTGACCACTATGCGCTCCTTTACTGAGTTTAATGAAAGTCGGGAGCTGGGCTTTTACCAGCAGCCTGCTTACACGGTTGAGCGGGGGGACTCAAAGCACCCAGTAATTTTGGTGTGCGAGCATGCTAGTGCTTACATTCCGGAACAGCTCGGCAGCTTGGGGTTGAGTGAAGAAGCAGCTCGGGAACATATTGCTTGGGACATTGGTGCTTTGGCGCTTGCTAAAGAGCTCTCAGAAAATCTCGGTGCCACACTGATAGCGGCAAACTATTCGCGCCTGCTAATAGACCTGAACCGCCCGCTTGAGGCCCCAGACAGTATTCCTGAGCGTAGCGAAATTTACGAAATCCCAGGCAATCAAGATCTCGATGAAATTACACTGAAGTATCGGAGAGAAACTTTATTCACCCCTTTTCACCAGCGATTGAGTGAGTTAATCAATGCGCGGCTCGCTAAGGGACAGCCGGTGCGTGTTATCGGCGTGCACAGTTTTACTCCTCTATATTTTGGCAAGCCGCGGAGTCTTGAGGTAGGCGTGCTGTATGCGCACGCTCATGACTATGCTGGGCGGATGCTGGAAGGTCTGGCGTCTCGGGGTGTGAAAAGTGCGGCCAATCAGCCATATGAAATTAACGCTCTTGAAGACATGACTGTTCCCGTTCATGGGGATAATCGCGGCATTGACGCTGTGCTAATTGAAGTCAGAAACGACCTATTGCGGACACCGGACGCCGTGAGGGCTTGGTCGGAGGTGCTAGCGCCACTGTTATAAAGCCTTTTGCTGGGTAGCTCGGTAATACAACTACAAAAACACCGTTTGGGCGCTTTATTAAATCTGCCGGTTTAAAGAAGTTCGCGCCGCTGTTGACCCATGTCCAGCGGCCGGACATCGCCCTTCCTTGCTTACGGAGTACGCTGTCATGGCATTAGAAGATTTTGGTTATAAACAGGAGCTGAAACGAAGCCTGTCGCTAGCCGACCTTGTAATTTACGGCATGATTTTCATGATTCCTATTGCGCCGTTTGGCGTGTATGGGTACGTCAACCAAGAAGCTCCTGGAATGGTGCCGTTGGCTTACATCATTGGAATGGTGGCCATGTTGTTCACCGCCTTGAGCTACGGCAGCATGGCCCGTGCTTTCCCCATAGCAGGATCGGTTTATTCGTACGCACTCAGAGGGCTGCATCCTAATGTCGGATTCCTCGCTGGCTGGCTGCTTCTGCTGGATTACTTACTGATTCCACCACTGCTGTACATCTATGCAGCCATGGCGCTGAATCATCTCTATCCTGAGATTCCGAAGTTTGCCTTCATCCTGATGTTCATGGTTAGCGCCACACTGGTAAACCTTCGCGGGATAACTTTTACAGCGCGTATGAATATCTTGTTCCTCGTCGCGCAATTGATTGTCCTGGGGATTTTTCTCGCGTGTGCATGGAAAGCATTGCACAGTGGGGCGGGCAATGGGCAGTTGACGCTTTCGCCTCTTTACAATGCAACAAATTTCAACTTCTCGCTGCTGATGCAGGCTGTATCAATTGCCGTCCTGTCATTTTTAGGTTTTGACGCTATTTCCACCTTGGCTGAAGAAACTAAAGGTGATGCAGGAAAGAGCATAGGTCGAGCTGCACTGATCAGTCTCCTCATTATGGGAGGGATCTTTGTAGCACAAACATGGTTGGCTACCGACCTCGCTGCTGGCATGGGCTTTACCTCCGCAGACACAGCGTTCTATGAAATCGCAGCCGTTGCTAGTGGAGATTGGCTCGCTTCACTAACCGCAATAGCCACTGCGCTGGCTTGGGGCGTAGCTGTATCGATCACTTCTCAGGCGGCCGTATCACGCCTGCTGTTCGGTATGGCGCGCGATCGCAAATTGCCTCAGTTTCTTGCCAAGGTTCATCCGAAATATAGTACACCTCATCTGAGCATCTATTTGGTAGCCGTTCTCTCTGCGCTGATTTGCTATCTGTTTATCGACGCGGTCGACACCCTTACATCGCTTGTCAACTTCGGAGCCCTCAGCGGATTTTTAATCCTGCATTTGACTGTGATTAACTACCACTGGCGCCGACAGAAATCAGGAAAATTCCTGGCTCATTTGGTATTTCCTCTTCTCGGCTTCGCGATTACCGCAGCCATTATGATGAATATGGGACTTGAGGCTCAAGAGTTGGGCTGTGCTTGGGTCGTGATAGGTCTCGCGTACTTGTATTTCTTGAATCGCCGAGGTGACAACTTGGTCCTCTCGAAAGACATTTGAAGATTATAGGTGGCTAATGTCCGCCAGCTTTTCACTGGTATTGATGTTTTAAATGGATGAGGGCCCATAGCTCTCATCCATAGATACCTACTAAACTTAAAGCCGGAGAAATGAACGATGACTCGTTATCTTGATGTAAATGACCTAAGCCAACTGGTGGCCAGCAAGGGCCTCGCTGTGTGTCTTGCCGAAATGGCTGAGTGCATCCGCGAAGACTATGCCCGCTGGAGCGACTTCGATAAGTGTGCCCGTCTAGCTAACCACTCTGAGAACGGCGTTATTGAGTTGATGCCTGTCTCGGATGCTTCGCTGTATGCCTTCAAATATGTGAACGGGCATCCAAAAAACACCTTCAACAACATGCTGACCGTAATGGCATTCGGTGCATTAGGCGATGTAGATACTGGTAAGCCAGTCCTGCTGAGCGAAATGACCCTTATTACGGCGATTCGGACCGCAGCGACCTCTGCCTTGGTCGCCCGTTATATGGCCCGCCCTAGATCCCGTGTTATGGCATTGATCGGTAATGGCTCGCAAAGCGAGTTCCAGGCGATTGCATTCCATACAATGGTGGGGATTGACGAGGTGCGTCTATTTGACATAGACGCTAACGCTAGCAAAAAACTGGCGAAAAACTTGAAAAGCTACCCAGCACTGAAAGTGGTGATCTCTCCTTCTGCTGCCGAAGCTGTGCGAGGTGCGGATATCATCACCACAGTCACTGCCGATAAAGCATACGCCACGATCCTAACTCCTGAAATGATCGAACCTGGTGTACACCTGAATGCAGTAGGTGGAGATTGCCCAGGCAAGACTGAACTGCACCGGGACATTGTCGAGCGTAGTCGCGTAGTAGTCGAGTACGAACCACAGAGTCGTATTGAAGGTGAAATTCAGCAGATGCCTGCCGACTCGCCAGTGATTGAGTTCTGGCAAGTAGTGAATGGCCAGGCGTCGGGCCGTGAGCATGAAGAGGAAGTGACGCTGTTTGACTCTGTAGGGTTCGCGCTCGAAGACTACTCTGCACTCCGTTATATCCTGAATATCGCGAAACAAGGGAACTTTGGTAGCGAGATCGAGTTGGTGCCAGAACTAGATAATTGTAAAGACCTGTACGCTCGCCTACTCAATGTGAAATCCCCGGCCGAGCGCAAGCGCGCGTAACTTAATAGGGCAAGGTATGCTGCGCACAGCTTACCTTGCCCAGTCCCACTTAAATAGTGAAACACTCTTAGCCAGAGATTCTTCCTAGCAATTAATTGTCTCGCAAAATCAACTTAAAGAGTGATCTGTCTTTAGTGACCCTGGGCATTACATTCACTCTAGCAATCATTTGATAAAAGCTTAGATGCGCTCTGATGCCGTCTTCAAAATTGTAGCGCCCCGCTAAGACAATTAATTGATACGAGTGCTAGCGCTTAGTTATATTTTCAGACTGATTGACTTCTCGCACGATCCTTAATAATCAGCTCGGGCAGCGAAATAGTTTTGCACTGATTAGCATAAACTGCACTGACTTTGAGATCTTTGTGTTGTGCTAACACCCGGTCTCGCTCGTAACGGCTCAACATCAGTTTGGTTCAACAGGATCTAGTCCCATGAGTGTTAACCGAATTTCCATTCAATGGAAGATCACCTTGCTGGCCGGACTGTGTCTACTGGCCATTGTCGCCACACTTATAAGTATCTCGCTGTACCGCATGCACGCAGGGACCACGCTGGTCAAAGCTAACAACGCGCAAATGCTTGAAGCCTCAGCACGGGAGCGCCTGAAGGGAGAGGGTAAAATCCAGGCCCTGACGATACAAAGTTATTTGATGGCGTCTTACCAAAACGGTCTAAACTTCTCCCGTTATGTACTTCTACAACGTCTTCAAGCGCAAAAGCTGCGAATCGAAAGTAAGGTGCTTCGTGACGAGCTTAACCAACAAGTGAAGGCGGTACTTCAGGCCAATCCGCAATTGCTCAGCCTCTACCTGGTGTTCGAGCCTGATGCGCTGGCGGGCGATGATGCCATTTTTGCAGGCCGTAGCGGTGTTGGCAGTAATGAAAACGGCCGCTTCGCCACCTACTGGGCGCAGCGCGGCGGGCAACTCAGTAGCCTTGCAGTGACCGAGGACATGATCCGCGATGTCACGCCCATGCTTGACGGCAGCCCCTCCAATACTTGGTTCAACTGTTCTAGGCAGTCTCTGCAACCCTGCTTGCTAGAACCATATTTTGATGACACGTCGGGTCAGAAGACTCTCATAACGACCCTGACATTCCCAGTTCTCGAAAACGGCAGAATGTTAGCGGTAGTTGGCATGGACATAAGTCTAAGCAACTTGCAGCAACTGGCCTCCGACGGCAGCATGGGTCTTTATCAAGGCAAGGGCGCCATCAGCATCATCAGCCCAGCAGGCCTCTTGGCGGGCCACAGCAGTGATTCCAGCCTTCTCGGCCTGACACTGGCCAAGGCCTATCCGGAGGAAGCGAAAGGACTACTGGACCTGCAACGCCAAGGCCAACCGCACGAGCAACAGACCGGCGGCCACTTACAGGTACTGTCGCTGCTGCAACCGATACCGGGTGCGCGGCCGTGGGCCGTGCTGCTGGACGTGCCGATGGGCACCTTGCTTGCGCCGGCGTTGGCTCTGCAAAAAGACCTAGACCAACGCAACGCACACGGGACTTGGCTGGAACTGGTGTTCGGGTTGGCCGCAGCTATCGTCGGCTTGTTGCTTGTGTGGTTAACAGCGCGGGGGGTTACCCGGCCGATCCTCGGTGTGGCGTATATGCTCCAGGATATCGCCAGCGGCGAGGGCGACCTGACCCGACGCTTAGACTATGCGCGCAAAGATGAACTCGGCGAGCTGGCCGGCTGGTTCAATCGCTTCCTCGACAAACTGCAACCGGTGATCGCTGACGTTAAGCGTTCGGTGCATGACGCTCGCAACACTGCCGACCAGTCCGCCGCCATTGCAAGCCAGACCAGCGCTGGCATGCAGCAGCAGTACCGCGAAGTGGACCAGGTAGCCACAGCATCTAACGAGATGAGCGCCACTGCCCAGGATGTCGCGCGCAGCGCGGCGCTGGCCGCGGATGCTGCCCGCGGCGCTGACCAGGCTACCCGTGAAGGCCTGAGCGCGATCGGCCGTACCACCACTGCCATCGAAGCTCTCGCCCGCGACATGAGTAGCGTCATGAGCCAAGTCGAGGGTCTGGCGGGCAATAGCGACCAGATTGGTCTGGTGCTGGAAGTGATCCGTAGTATTGCGGAACAGACTAACCTACTTGCACTAAATGCCGCCATTGAGGCGGCCCGGGCCGGAGAAGCCGGGCGTGGCTTCGCGGTAGTGGCCGACGAGGTGCGCAACCTTGCCAAGCGGACTCAGGACTCGGTGGAGGAAATCCGTCAGGTCATCGAGGGACTGCAGGCCGGCACCCGCGATGTCGTCGAGTCCATAAACAGCAGTTACCAGCAGGCCCAGGGCAGCGTCGAGCAGGTCGAGCAGGCGGTGACCGTCTTGCGCCGGATCGGCGACTCTGTGTCGATCATCACTGACATGAACCTTCAGATTGCCAGTGCCGCCGAGGAACAGAGCGCGGTGGCTGAGGAGATCAACCACAATGTGGCGGCGATCCGCGACGTTACAGAATCACTTTCAGGCCAAGCGGCGGAATCGGCACAGGTCAGTCAGTCGCTGAACCGCTTGGCCAGCCATCAGCAGGGACTGATGGAACAGTTCAAGGTCGTTTGAGTTAATCGGTCCGCTCCTGCAAGTGACTGAGCAAGCGTCGTAGTTGAAGAGTGGATTGGTATACAATCAACTGACAACGGATAAGCTCTGTAGGCTGAACGACGATAAACTGCTATGACATTCCAGGTAAAACAGTGATGAACATGCGGTTTTCTCAGCAGCAATCAGCGGTTGGCTTGAAGGTCGCGCTGAGAATTATCAGGGCTTGGGACGCGACACCTCAGCAGGCATGCCGCATCCTCCGGATCTCCCTCTCTACGTATCGACGGGTTATGAAGGATGGGGATGGCTTGCGACGACTGGATCGAGACCAAGAGCAGCGGATCGGTTTTGTGCTTGGCATACACGCCACACTGAGAAGCGTCTTTAGTAATCAGGCCAACGTCCAGAGCTTTCCTCGACTTAAAAACGGGAATGAGTTTTTTGATGGGCGCTCTCCTCTTGAGGTCATGGCGCATGGAGGCATGATCTCCTTGTACGAAACCTACAAGCGATTGCTAGAGCTTCGACAAGCGCTGTAGCTCGGCCGTTGCCCAAGTGAATATTTTCAATACATACAACGGGTCCCTGAATGCTTCGGGACTCGGCCCTGGTGGCTTGCGAAATGTCACTCGCAGTAGGAATGGTGACTGTAGCAGGTGGACGTTTTCTCGAAAGCTTTTATGACCGTTGCATGGACTTGTATTTCGACCTGGCTTGCAAGCTTCAGAGTTAAACACAGGACCAAATCCGCGAAGTGTTAGAAACCCGCTTGTGGGAAATCGAAAATCCTTTGATCGTATTCGTCGATGACATTGACAGATAGAGACAGATTCGCGTTGTCCTGACACAAGCAAAAGCTAATGCTAACCTACCTAGTACCATTCTTTCAGCCTAGCATTGTAGAAAAGGCTCTTATTCCAAAACTAATGGAGATGCTTGAGCACTCCTGAGAAATATTGTTTAAGCAAACTGTGGTCTACCAACGACTCCAACTGCTCTAACACATGCTCTTTTGGGGGGAGAGGGGTTATCCCAATACCTAGACTCTATGCGAGCGAGGCTAAAGGCTTTCCACGCCCTTCCCGTTTCCTCCCAGGATATTTGGGGCCCAAATCAGCAGTTGGTGAGAATTCGGTGGCATACTTCCCTATGTTCCTAGGTGCAACGGAGACCGAAGACACTTCAAATGCGATGATATAAGTGACTGACGCAGCGCAATAATTGGACATCAAAACCTCCACTACTGAAGCCTCCGCAACACCCCGCGACTGGTGCATGGATAGCGCTGCAGCACTATTTTCTTGAAAATTAAAGCTATATTTTGCTCGTCATCATCATCTCCCTCAAGAAGGAATACTTGACTCATTAATTAATTCATCCAAAATCTTTGCAATCCATGCTTGAAAAGCACTGAGCTCCGCGTCACTTTGAGATCCTGCGTTAGATGCTTGATAGATACTCCGCACACTCATTATTTTTTCTACTTTAACCTCTTGGTTGTCTGCGAAATATTTCCCAGATGCGATGCGATATGCATAGGTATCTATATGATCCTTGCCAGTGTCCATCGTAACTCTCGTAAAGTCCAGCACGGGGTGCACCACCCATTTGGCCGCTTTGTTCATTCTCGGGGGTAAGGCCAACTGGACTCCTACTATGGCCTGGTGAGCATTCGGTCTGTCCAAGCTATTGAGAAGATCAAGAGCCTCCTGACCGGTTTCACAAATCACAACGTCAATTACATCATCCGGCGTCCGAAGATCCAAAACACAAGCCAGAAGGAATGTCGACTGGCCTTTTGTGAGAAGCGTTTCAGCAAAGGTTTCCATGCTCACTCGTAGCTTAGGCATAACGCGTCGCTCCCAGAAAATGAACACTATAGGGTGTAGCACTATAGGATTCAAAGAGGCTTGATCATACCTTTTGTGGATTAAGCGCAAATGGAGCTCAGGCAGGCCTTCGCCCAAGCATTACGGAAGACCCGCAACAGTCGCGGCCTCACGCAAGAAGCCTTTAGCGATGTCAGCGGTCGTACTTATCTCAGCGCCTTGGAGCGCGGCCTTAGAAGCCCTACCCTAGACAAGGTTGTTGAGTTGTCAGAGCGAATGGGCGTCCATCCGCTCAGTCTACTAACCGAGGTTTTTTTGCTAGCTGACGAAGAAAGCGATATCGAAGCGCTTCTTGCCAAGGTCAGAAGCGATCTCTTGTAACAGGTGCTTTTTAGGGGGGGGTCTACGATGCTCAAGACGTCGAGGATCGGCCGCGCTACTCTAGAACGCGTGAAGAGCCTCGGCGGAATGAGTCGAACGAGCTTGCAGTTCCGGTCAGAAACGAAGGCGCCCTCATTTTCGCGGGTTCGGACGCGCCTCTTTCGGAAGATGTGCAGGCAAAGCCGAGAACGACCCTCGCACCATAACCGCGTAGAAATGCTCCCCCCCCCCTCTTAGCACCGAGGGCAGGTAACCACCTGGGCTGCGATCGTTTGGCTAGAGGCCTAGGTGTGGCTATCTAAAACCGCGTAGGGCTCGTGGCGAGCGGGATGGGTAGGCTGGATGAGAATGCTTAATGTCGCTTCGACCCTGTGAGGTCATCGCTGCCTTCTGGAGGCTGGTTCGGAGGTATTGAGGGAACTGGATGTCTCTCCGCCAGGCCCCATCGCGGATGGGGCTGGCTTACCTTTCTTAATGACTCACATTCTTGCGATCTTACCGAGCCCTTTCTGACCTCTTGCTTCAGTGCAGCCAGTAATTACTCACCTATACTCCACTTAGAAGTAATTGGATAACGACGGTCTCTCCCGAACCCCCTCTCAGTTACTCGAGGGCCAACCGCAGCTTGGCGTCGCTTATACTCATTCAAGTCAACAAGCCTAATAACCCTGTACACAATCTCTCTGTCGAAGCCTTCATCAATGATGGCATCTGCGGAATAGTCATGTTCAACATACAACCGCAAGATCTCATCCAGAACAGGATACGGCGGAAGTGAATCTTCGTCCTTTTGATCAGGTGCAAGCTCTGCTGACGGTGGACGGTCAATCACACGTTGCGGGATGACATACCCAAGCGTATTCCTGTATTCACTCAGCTTGAATACAAGCGTCTTAGGGACATCTTTCAATACATCGAACCCACCGGCCATGTCACCATAGAGCGTCGCATACCCAACAGCCATCTCACTCTTGTTACCAGTGGTCAGCACCAAGTATCGTTTCTTATTGGAGATGGCCATGAGAATCACACCACGACAACGAGCCTGTAGATTCTCTTCCGTGGTATCTTTCGCCAATCCAGCAAACTCAGATGCCAAAGTATTGAGGAAAGCCTCAACCATCGGCTGAATAGGCATGACGCTGTATTTAACCCCCAGCAAATCCGCTTCTTCTTGGGCATCGTCCTGACTTATTTGTGCAGTATAGTGATACGGCATCATTACCGCTTCAACATTCTCTGCACCCAACGCATCAACAGCTACAGCCAAACTCAATGCCGAATCAATACCACCTGACAGGCCAAGTACTACTCCCTTAAAGCCGTTGCGCTGTACGTAGTCCCTCACGCCAGTTACAAGCGCTTGGTAAACGCTAGCTTCGACGCTCAGCAGCTCTGACTTTTCACCTGAAATCGGTGTAACTTTTTTGCCGTCGTTCTTAAAGTCAACCGAGTGTAGACCTTCTACGAATGCCGGAGCACGCTGGATAACTTGGCCATTACCGTCGACAACAAAGCTATTACCGTCGAAGACGAGCTCATCCTGGCCGCCGACTTGGTTGACGTAAACCATTGGAATCAAGCACTCATTTGCTCTCTGAGCCAAGAGCTCTTCACGCTCAGCTTGTTTACCTCGATGGAACGGCGAGGCGTTCAGCGTCAGCATAAGTTGTGCGCCAGCATTACATGCTAGACGCAGTGGCTCAGGGAACCAAATGTCCTCGCAGATACCAAGCGCTATCTTCACCCCGAATAAATCAACGACGCAGGGCTCGTGTCCAGGTACAAAGTAACGCTTCTCGTCGAACACACGATAGTTTGGAAGCTGCTGTTTGTAATAGCGCGCTACCTCTTGCCCATCTGCGAAAATCCCGCAGCTGTTGTAGCGATGACTTTGAAGTTCTTCGTGGCCGGAGCCTTCCTCTACCCACGGAAAGCCGACCACGATCGCAATACCTTGAGCAGCGCTTTTAATTTTCGCTAGAGCTTTTTCAATTCGATGCTGCATGCTAGTTCGCAGCAGCAAATCTTCCGGCGGATAGCCGCAGAGAGTTAGTTCGGGGAAAACGATGATTTGGGCATTGAGCTCATCACGGGCCTTCCTCGCCGCTTCGATGACCTTTTCGACGTTACCTTGAATATCCCCTACCCGGATATTCAACTGAGCCATTACCACTCTCAAACTCTGCATGGTTCCTCCTACGCCTTGAGCGGGATTGCAAGATGCAGCGCTTGTCCGGACGGGAGGGGTGGCGACCAGGTGGGGATCTGGGCTTCGGAAGGGAAGCTCTATGGTGGCCATTTACTCGGAGCCGGGAGCGGCATCTTGCTGTAAATCTCACCATTATGCCCTAACCTTCCAACCAGTTTTGAAACCGTTGCACAACTGCCTCGAAAAAATTTACACTTTTTTTGGAGTTGTGCACTCGTGATTTTTGCACAACCTCTCACCTTATATACAAGCCTTTCTGAGACGTGTGTTGTGCACTTTCAAGGGGGGTAGAACTTGTTGGGCTTCTTTACCAAGTTCGGTGACGGCGCTTGCGACCTGGCGCCGCTGAGCGGGTTGGTGAAGAACCAGGTGCGGGCGATCGCACGCAGCTTCGGCGCGCCGGAGTCGCTGGTGGAGAAGGTGCCGACTGCCGACCTGGAAGATCTGGAGCCGGGCAAGCCGGACGAAGCGTCCCATGGCGTGACCTACCAGCAGATCGATGCCTTCCTCCATGGGCAGCCGGTGGATCAGGCAGCGTTCGACATAATCGTCGCCACCTACCGCAAGACCCAGCACAAGCGCGAACTGCCATTCGCTCCTTGATCAGGCTGTAGAAGAACCTGTGGCAGCGGGTTTACCTGCGAATGCAAGGGTGGATTCACCAAAGCATTCGGGGCGGTTCGGCGCCCCGATAAACCCGCTCCCACAGGGTTTGGCGTCAGGCTTTGTTTACTTGACGACGACCTTGCCCTTCATCATCGAGATGTGGCCTGGGAACGAGCAGAAGAAGCCGTAATCTGTGCCAGCAACCAGCTTGGCCACATCAAAAGTCAGCGAGTCCTTTTCGCCTGCACCAATGATCTTGGTGTGGGCGATGACGCGCTCATCACCGTCCTTCAGGTAATTCTTTTCGATCCCAGCGGCCAGGCCGTCGGTGGCGATCGGCTGCATGTCAGCTTCCTTGCTGATGACCACGTTGTGGCCCATGACGTTCTTCGGCAGGTTGCCGGAGTGAGTCAGGTTGACGGTGAATGCCTTGCAGCTCTTGTCGACGACGATCTCCTTGGTGTTGAAGGACATCTGGTCGGTCGAGTCGACAGTTACCGAGCACTCGGCTGCGAAGACAGAAGCGCTGGCGAGGGTCAGCAGGGATACCGCTACAGCTTTCGCAAACATCATGAATCTCCTTGGCAGGGTTTTATCAATTGCGAGACTGCCTGAAACCGTTCAGCCCCCTGCTGACATGGGTCAAGGGGGTGTCAAGTGGCCAGCCAGTAGAATTGTTCGATCGATTGTATACAACCAATCTAAGAGCACATCATGCCCTTTTAATGGACGATGGAACAACCTCTCATTTAGGAGCAATCGCAATGACCTTCACAAATTTCATGAACAGCCTACTCGCCGCCTATGCCCACGGGGCCACGGGTGCCACTTGCGAGTTCTCCCGTCCGGAGTGAAACCAGCATTGGAGACGTCAGACTATTCGCTTTACCCTGTCAGCGATATGACTGGAGAAACACGATGTCTGTACGTTCCGTTTGTGTGTTCTGTGGCGCCAGTATCGGCGCCAACCCCGCCTACCGTGAGGCGGCCATCGCGCTGGGCCAAGCCATTGCCCGCCGCGGCCTGACCCTGGTCTACGGTGGTGGCGCGGTCGGCCTGATGGGCACCGTCGCCGACGCGGCCATGGCTGCGGGTGGCGAAGTGATCGGGATCATTCCCGAAAGCCTGATGAACGCCGAGATCGGCCATAAAGGCCTGAGCCGGCTGGAAGTGGTCGACGGCATGCATGCGCGCAAGGCACGCATGGCCGAGCTGAGCGACGCCTTCATCGCCCTGCCGGGCGGCCTGGGTACACTGGAGGAGCTGTTCGAGGTGTGGACCTGGGGGCAACTGGGTTATCACGCCAAGCCGCTGGGGCTGCTCGATGTGAATGGCTTCTACGAGAAGCTGGGCGGGTTCCTCGACCACATTGTCGAAGAAGGCTTCGTGCGGCCGCAGCACCGGGCCATGTTGTTGCTTGAGCAGCAGGCGGATGAGCTGCTGGACGGGATGGAACGGTTCGAGTCGCCGGTTTTGCCGAAGTGGGTCGACAAAAAGCCTGACTGATCCGAGATATCGGGGCTGCTTTGCAGCCCTTTCGCGACACAAGGCCGCTCCCACAAAGCACTGCGTACGCAGATCAATGTGGGAGCGGCCTTGTGTCGCGAAAGGACCGCAAAGCGGTCCCAATAGGGGGCTGTTAGCGCGGAATGACGGGCTGACGCGGCTTCTTGCCCTTGCCGCCACCACCCTTGGCGGCTTCCTTGCGCTCTTTGGCCGCCTGCTGGTTGCGGGCAAACGCCTCGGCCTTGGCTTTCTCGCGCTTGTCCCACGGCTTGCTGCCATCGCTGCCCCGCGGTGGCAGGCCGGTGTGCTGGGTGAGGATCTTCTGATCCTTGCCCACCTTGTGGCTACCGGCCGGGGTCGAGTTCTTGCGGCGCGCGCTCTGATACGTGTCGGTCTGCGGCTGGTGCAGCGGGATCAGCTGATGCTTGCCCGGCCCGATCAGGTCGGCACGGCCCATGCGCTGCAACGCTTCACGCAGCATCGGCCAGCCCTTCGGATCGTGATAGCGCAGGAACGCCTTGTGCAGGCGGCGCTGCTCGTCGCTCTTGACGATCTCCACCCCTTCGCTCTTGTACGTGACCTTGCGCAGCGGGTTCTTGCCCGAATGGTACATGGCCGTGGCCGACGCCATCGGCGACGGGTAGAACGCTTGCACCTGGTCGGCGCGGAAGCCGTTGCCCTTGAGCCACAGGGCCAGGTTCATCATGTCTTCGTCGGTGGTGCCTGGGTGCGCGGCGATGAAGTACGGGATCAGGTACTGTTCCTTGCCCGCCTCTTTGGAGAACTTCTCGAACATGCGCTTGAAGCGGTCGTAGGTGCCGATGCCCGGCTTCATCATCTTGTCCAGCGGGCCACGCTCGGTATGCTCCGGAGCGATCTTCAGGTAGCCGCCAACGTGGTGGGTAACCAGCTCCTTGACGTACTCCGGCGATTCCACCGCCAGGTCGTAGCGCAGGCCCGAGGCGATCAGGATCTTCTTCACACCCGGCAAGGCGCGGGCCTTGCGGTACAGCTCGATCAACGAGCTGTGGTCGGTGTTGAGGTTCTCGCAGATGCCCGGGAACACGCAGGACGGCTTGCGGCAGTGCTTCTCGATGTCGTGGCTCTTGCAAGCGATGCGGTACATGTTGGCGGTCGGGCCGCCAAGGTCGGAGACCACCCCGGTGAAGCCCGGGACCTTGTCACGCATCTCCTCGATCTCGTTGAGGATCGACTCGTGGGAACGGTTCTGGATGATGCGGCCTTCGTGCTCGGTGATCGAGCAGAAGGTGCAGCCACCGAAGCAGCCTCGCATGATGTTCACCGAGAAACGGATCATCTCGTAGGCCGGGATGCGCTCCTTGCCGTAGGCCGGGTGCGGCACACGGGCATAAGGCATGCCGAATACGTAGTCCATTTCCTCGGTGCTCATCGGAATGGGTGGCGGGTTGAACCACACATCCACCTCACCGTGCTTTTGCACCAGGGCGCGGGCATTGCCCGGGTTGGTTTCCAGGTGCAGCACACGGTTGGCGTGCGCATAGAGCACCGGGTCGTTCCGCACCTTCTCGAACGACGGCAGGCGGATCACCGACTTTTCCCGGGTAACGCTCGGGCTGTCGAGGATCTGCACCACCTTGGCTTCGTTCGGGTCTTCCTGTTCGCCCTTGGCCTGCTCGATGGCGCAGGCCTGGGTGTCCTGGGTGTTCACGTACGGGTTGATGATCTTGTCGACGCGGCCGGGGCGATCGATACGGGTCGAGTCGATCTCGTACCAGCCTTGCGGCGTGTCACGGCGCACGAAGGCGGTACCGCGTACGTCGGTGATGGTCTCGATCTTCTCGCCATTGGACAGGCGCTGGGCCACTTCGACCACCGCACGTTCGGCGTTGCCGAACAGCAGGATGTCGGCGCTGGCGTCGATCAGGATCGAATGGCGGACCTTGTCCTGCCAATAGTCGTAGTGGGCGATGCGGCGCAGCGAAGCCTCGATGCCGCCGAGCACGATCGGCACGTGCTTGTAGGCTTCCTTGCAGCGCTGGCTGTACACCAGGCTGGCGCGGTCCGGACGGCTGCCGGCCAGGCCACCGGGGGTATAGGCGTCGTCGGAACGGATTTTCTTGTCCGCGGTGTAGCGGTTGATCATCGAGTCCATGTTGCCGGCGGCCACGCCGAAGAACAGGTTCGGCTCGCCGAGCTTCATGAAGTCGTCTTTCGACTGCCAGTTCGGCTGGGCGATGATGCCCACGCGGAAGCCCTGGGCCTCCAGCAGGCGGCCGATGATGGCCATGCCGAACGACGGGTGGTCGACATAGGCGTCACCGGTCACGATGATGATGTCGCAGGAATCCCAGCCGAGCAGATCCATCTCCTCCCTGCTCATCGGCAGGAAAGGTGCTGGCCCGAAGCATTCGGCCCAGTACTTGGGATAGTCGTAGAGTGGTTTGGCTGCTTGCATGTCAGTGACCGGTTCTGGTGTGCAGGGAAATCGCGGGCGCGGAATATAGCACAAATTTTGACCAAATCCGACGGTGGTTGTCGGATTCATGAAGCTGAGGCTTATTCGTCGTCGTCGAAGTTATACATACCCGGCGCAAGGTTTTCGAAGCGGGTGTACTTGCCGATGAACGCCAGACGCACGAAGCCGATGGGGCCGTTACGCTGTTTACCGATGATGATTTCCGCCACGCCCTTGTGCTCGGTTTCGGGGTGGTACACCTCGTCGCGGTACACGAACATGATGACGTCGGCGTCCTGCTCGATTGCACCAGATTCACGCAAGTCGGAGTTCACCGGGCGTTTGTTCGGCCGCTGTTCCAGGGAGCGGTTGAGCTGCGACAGGGCAATGACAGGGCAGTTGAATTCCTTGGCCAGGGCCTTGAGGGAACGGGATATCTCGGAAATCTCGTTGGTCCGGTTGTCACCGGCCGAGCCAGGGATCTGCATCAGCTGCAGGTAGTCGACCATGATCATGGCGATCTCGCCGTGCTCACGGGCCAGGCGGCGGGTACGCGCACGCATTTCCGAGGGGCTGATACCCGCGGTATCGTCGATGAACAGCTTGCGATCGTTGAGCAGGTTGACCGCCGAGGTCAGGCGCGGCCAGTCGTCGTCATCCAGCTGGCCTGAACGCACCTTGGTCTGGTCGATGCGGCCCAGGGACGAGAGCATACGCATGATCAGCGATTCACCTGGCATCTCGAGAGAGAACACCAGCACCGCCTTGTCGGTACGCAGTACGGCGTTTTCCACCAGGTTCATGGCGAAGGTGGTCTTACCCATCGACGGTCGACCGGCGACGATGATCAGGTCGGCCGGCTGCAGGCCGCTGGTCTTCTCGTCGAGGTCGGTGAAGCCGGTGGACACGCCCGTGATGTCGCTGTCGGAGTTGAACAGCGTGTCGATGCGGTCGATGGCCATGGTCAGCAGTTCGTTGACACCCACCGGGCCACCGGTTTTAGGCCGCGCCTCGGCGATCTGGAAGATCTGCCGCTCGGCATCGTCGAGGATTTCCTCGGCATTGCGCCCTTGCGGGTTGAAGGCGTTGTCAGCGATGTCGGTACTGATGCTGATCAGCTGGCGCAGGGTCGCCCGCTCACGAATGATCGCGGCGTAGGCCTTGATGTTGGCCACCGATGGGGTGTTCTTGGCCAGTTCGGCCAGGTATGCCAGGCCGCCAACCTGTGACGAAAGGCCTTCCTTGTCCAGCTGCTCGTGCAGGGTCACCACGTCGAATGGCTGGTTGGCATCGGCCAGCTTGTGCACGGCACGGAAGATCAGGCGGTGGTCATGCCGATAGAAATCGCCATCCGAGACCTGGTCCAATACCCGCTCCCAGGCGTTGTTGTCCAGCATGAGGCCACCGAGCACGGCCTGTTCGGCCTCGATGGAATGCGGCGGCACCTTCAGGGCAGCGGTTTGCAGGTCGAGCTGTTCGGAGTTGGTGATCTCGTTCATGGCCACGAAAAAATTCTGGAGGATGAAAAAGACAAAGGGCACGGCCTGAGTGAACAGGACCGTGCCCGATGTTAACCGGCTATCCCGTGAGGGACCACCAGTCAGTGCAGCTTAGGCAGCTACGACGACCACGCGTACGGTGGCTTCAACGTCGCTGTGCAGGTGCACGGCTACGTCGTATTCGCCAACCTGACGGATGGTGCCGTTCGGCAGACGAACTTCAGCTTTAGCTACTTCAACGCCGGAGGCGGTGAGGGCGTCAGCGATGTCGTGGGTGCCGATCGAACCGAACAGCTTGCCTTCGTCGCCAGCGGTGGCAGTGATGGTCACTTCCAGCTCGGCCAGTTGGGCAGCACGGCTTTCAGCCGAAGCTTTACGCTCAGCAGCTGCTTTTTCCAGCTCGGCGCGACGCTCTTCGAACGCAGCCAGGTTGGCGGCGTTGGCAACGGTGGCCTTGCCGAATGGCAGCAGGAAGTTACGGCCGTAACCAGCCTTAACTTTAACTTTGTCGCCCAGGTTGCCCAGGTTAGCGACTTTTTCCAGCAGGATCAGTTCCATTTGGTAAAACCTCTTAACTTTTAACCTTCACCGTTCGCGGAGTCTTTCCCCGGAGGGGACTTGCGACCGCGAAAATCAATCAGGCTGTCGACAATGGCCAGGACCATCAGCAACGGGTAGATCAGCTGCATGATCAGCGGCAACGTCACGTACATGCCCACCAGCCAGAAACCGGCCAGTCGCCCCTGTGCCACGAGGCCGTGCATCAAGGCGATGCCAGCCAGCACCAGTACCAGGCTCGACGCCGATGCCAGGATGATGAATTGCGACCCGATAAACGGAGCCACCACCATCACTGCCACCAAGACCGCCATGGTCTGCTTCGGCAACCTCAGTTCGCGAAATTCGCGACCGAAGCCTCCAGGGTTGTACAACGCTGCTTGCCAATAACGCGCCAGCACCAGGGCCAACACGCTGAACAATTGCACCGTCACTGCTGTGGAAGCGACCAGCACAGGGCGGATCAGCTCACCGGAGAGCACCGGCTCCCCTTCGATTTTCGGCATGGCTTCGGCAAACGCCTTGGCCAGCACATCGAAGGTCTGTGCCAATGCCATGTCGAGCACGAGGCTGAAAACCACGGCAAACACGGCACTGGCGACCAGCACACGGCTCCAGGGATGTTCGGCGCGCAACAGCGCGGCCAGGCCCAGGGCACCGGCGATCACCAGGAAGGTGATCGGATCGCCCATCAACCACACGGCCAGCCCGGCCAGCAGGCCGCCGGCGATGACCGTTGAAGCATCCTTGAACCCACGCCGCAGCAGCACAAGGCTACCGGCAGCGGCACTCAACCAGAACAGCAGCGGCAGTACCGCGCTGATGACCACCACCAGGGTGGCCTGCACACGACCGCGCATGATGAAACTTGCTAACGCTCGCATGCTAATCCCTTACTGCTTGTCGACGACCCGGTCTCAGCGGCCGTGGCTGTCGGTGTAGGGCAGCAGGGCCAGGAAGCGGGCGCGCTTGATAGCGGTAGCCAGCTGACGCTGATAACGAGCTTTGGTACCGGTGATACGGCTTGGAACGATCTTGCCGGTTTCGGATACGTAAGCTTTCAGGGTGTTGAGATCTTTGAAGTCGATCTCTTTCACGTCTTCAGCAGTGAAGCGGCAGAATTTACGACGACGGAAGAAACGTGCCATTTAATAGGCTCCTCTAAAGGTCCGTGGATTACTCGTCAGCGTTATCGCTGGAGTCGCTGTCATTGCTGTCGTCGCCGTCGGCGGATTCAGCATGCTCAGGACGCTCACGACGCTCACGGCGCTCGCTGCGGTTTTCTTCAGCCTTCAGCATCTCGGACTGGCCGGTTACGGCTTCGTCGCGACGGATGACGAGGTTACGGATAACGGCATCGTTGTAGCGGAAGTTGTCTTCCAGCTCGGCCAGGGCCTTGCCGGTGCACTCAACGTTCAGCATCACGTAGTGAGCCTTGTGAACATTGTTGATTGCGTAGGCCAGTTGACGACGGCCCCAGTCTTCCAGGCGGTGGATCTTGCCGCCATCTTCTTCGATCAGCTTGGTGTAACGCTCAACCATGCCGCCGACTTGCTCGCTCTGGTCCGGGTGAACCAGGAAGATGATTTCGTAATGACGCATGAATGCTCCTTACGGGTTAGTAGTCTGCCAGCGAATCTGGTCAGACAAGGAGTGAATGACACTGTATGTCTTGCACGGAGGGGAGGCACATATGCGCCTGCCAGCTCGGCAAGGGGCGCAATTGTAGAGAAGGCGTGGCGCACAAGCAAGGTGATTGGTGAATATTTGAACAGCCGGAAATATATTCACAGGCCACTGGCCCTTTCGCGGAGCAAGCCCGCTCCTACAGGGATCGCACAACATCTGTGGGAGCGGGTTTATCGAGGCGTCGAACCGCCGCGAAGAGGCCAGTACAGGCTGACGATCAGCGCTTGGCCTGACGCTGGCGTACAGCCTCGAACAGGCACACGCCCGTCGCCACCGACACGTTCAGGCTGCTGACGCTACCGCTCATCGGCAATTTCACCAGAAAATCGCAATGCTCGCGGGTCAGACGGCGCATGCCCTTGCCTTCCGCACCCATGATCATTACCAGTGGGCCGGTCAGGTCCTGCTGGTAGATCTCCTGCTCAGCTTCGCCAGCCGTGCCAACCACCCACAGGCCACGCTGCTGCAGCTTCTCCAGGGTGCGCGCCAGGTTGGTCACGGCCACCAGTGGAATCACTTCGGCCGCGCCGCAGGCCACCTTGCGCACGACCGGGGTCAGGGTTGCCGACTTGTCCTTGGGCACGATCACCGCCGTGGCACCGGCCGCATCGGCGGTGCGCAGGCAAGCGCCAAGGTTGTGCGGGTCGGTCACGCCATCGAGTACCAGGATCAGCGGCGGCGTTTCGCTGCGCTCGAGCAGTTCCTCAAGCATCAACTCACCCCACACCTGGCTCGGGCTGACCTCGGCGACCACGCCCTGGTGCACGCCCTCGACCCAGGCATCCAGCTCACGGCGCTCGGCCTGGCCGACCGGCACGCGGTTCTGCGCGGCCAGTTCCAGCAACGCCTGTATGCGTGGCTCGCTACGCCCTTCCGACAGCCAGATCTGCTTGACCCGCTTCGGATGGTGTTGCAGCAATGCCTGCACGGCGTGCACGCCGTAGATCTTTTCCAGCTGACTCATGACTTGTTCTTGCTCTTGCGTGGCGCGCCGGACTTCGACGGGCCTTTACGGTGCTTGGTCGGCTTGCCAGACGGCTTGCCGCCCTTTTCCGACTTGCTGCTGGCGTGGCCGCCGCTGCGCGCCTCGCTCATCAGCGCCTTCTTCATTTCACGGCTCTTGCGCACTTCGGCGTTACGCTGCACGGCGTCTTTGGGGAAGTACGCTTCGGCAGTTTCGCTCTTGCGGCTGCGCGGTTTTGGCGTGGCCTTGGCCTCGGCCACTGGCTCGGACTTCCCGGCGACTGGCGCAGCAGCACCACGCCCCTTGCGACCGATCGGCGCACTGAGCTGCTGCTCGGAAACTTCGAAGTCGATCTTGCGCTCGTCGAGGTCGACGCGCATGACCTTGACCTCGATGGTGTCGCCCAGGCGGAAGCTACGCCCGGTGCGCTCGCCCGACAGGCGGTGGTGCACCGGGTCGAAGTGGTAGTAGTCGCCCGGCAGCGCACTGACGTGCACCAGGCCTTCCACATAGATGTCGGTCAGCTCGACGAACAGGCCAAAGCCGGTGACTGCCGTGATCACACCTGGGAAGGTCTCGCCCACGCGATCCTTCATGAACTCGCACTTGAGCCAGTTGACCACGTCACGGGTGGCTTCATCGGCACGGCGTTCGGTCATCGAGCACTGCTCACCGAGCTGGTCGAGCGCATTCACGTCATACGGGTAGATACGCGCCTTGGGAATACTCATGGCGCCTGCGCGCTTGACGTGCGGGGTATCGACCTTGGAGCGGATGATGCTGCGGATGGCGCGGTGCACCAGCAGGTCGGGGTAACGGCGGATCGGCGAGGTGAAGTGGGTGTACGCCTCGTAGTTCAAGCCGAAGTGGCCGTTGTTGTCGGTGCTGTACACCGCCTGGCTCAGCGAGCGCAGCATCACGGTCTGGATCAGGTGGAAGTCCGGGCGCCCGGCGATGCTTGCCAGCAGGGCCTGGTAGTCCTTCGGCGACGGGTCCTTGCCCTTGTGCAGGGTCAGGCCCAGCTCGCCGAGGAAAGCACGCAGTTTTTCCAGACGCTCGGGCGGTGGGCCGTCGTGCACACGGTAAAGGGCAGGCACTTCATGCTTCTGCAGGAACGCTGCGGTGGCGACGTTGGCCGCCAGCATGCACTCTTCGATCAGCTTGTGGGCATCGTTGCGCACGGTCGGGCGGATTTCCGCGATCTTGCGCTCGTCACCGAAGATGATGCGGGTTTCCTGGGTCTCGAAATCGATGGCACCCCGGGCGTGACGGGCGTCCAGCAGCACCTTGTACAGGTTGTACAGGTTCTTGAGGTGCGGCACGACTTCCTTGTATTCCTCGCGCAGCGCCTTGCCCTCACGGGTACGGGCATGCTCGAGCATGCTGCTGACCTTGTTGTAGGTCAGGCGGGCATGGGAATGGATCACCCCCTCGTAGAACTGGTAGTCGACCATCTGGCCGGCTTTGTTCATGGTCATTTCGCAGACCATGGCCAGGCGGTCGACATGCGGGTTCAGCGAGCACAGGCCATTGGACAGCTCCTCGGGGAGCATCGGCACCACGCGCTCTGGGAAATACACCGAGTTGCCACGCTGCTGGGCTTCGTTGTCCAGGGCCGAGCCCAGGCGCACGTAGCTGGAGACGTCGGCGATCGCCACGTACAGGCGCCAGCCGCCAGAGAACATGCGCAGCTTGCCCAACGGTTCGCAATAGACGGCGTCATCGAAGTCGCGGGCATCCTCGCCGTCGATGGTGACGAACGGCAGGTGGCGCAGGTCGATGCGCTTTTCCTTGTCTTTCTCTTCGACTTCGGAGCGGAACTTGCGCGCTTCCTTGACCACATCGTTGGGCCAGACATGGGGAATGTCATAGCTGCGCAGGGCAACGTCGATTTCCATGCCCGGGGCCATGTAGTTGCCGATCACCTCGACCACATCACCCTGTGGCTGGAAGCGCGGCGTAGGCCAGTGGGTGATCTTGATCTCGACGAACTGGCCAATCTTGGCGCCACCGTTACGCCCGGCCGTCACCAGCACTTCCTGCTGGATCTTCGGATTGTCCGGGGTCACGTAGCCAATCCCGCCTTCTTCGAAGTAGCGGCCGACCACGCTTTCATGCGCCCGGGAGATGACCTCGACCAGCACGCCTTCGCGACGACCACGGCGGTCGACGCCCGAGACGCGGGCCAGGCCACGGTCGCCGTCGAACACCAGGCGCATCTGCGACGGGCTGAGGAACAGGTCTTCGCTGCCGTCATCGGGGATAAGGAAGCCAAAGCCGTCACGGTGACCGGAGACACGGCCACAGATCAGGTCCAGCTTGTCTACCGGGGCATAAGTGCCGCGCCGGGTATAGATAAGCTGGCCGTCACGTTCCATGGCACGCAGGCGGCGGCGCAGGGCTTCGATCTGGTCTTCTTCATAAAGACCGAACTCTGCCGCCAGCTCCTCGCGCGCGGCCGGTTCGCCACGGTCGGCGAGGCGCTGCAGGATCAGCTCACGGCTGGGAATGGGGTTGTCGTATTTTTCCGCTTCGCGAGCGGCCTCGGGATCGAGGGATTGCCAATCGGCCATCAGAAGGGGTTCACCTTGGGGTATATAGATAGGAATTCTGGCATGTGTGTATTGAAACCGGAAATGTCAGCCTTGGACAGCCCCCGCTGCAGTCTGTAGAGGGGAGCAATAGGCCTTCGGAATCAACAAGTTGAATTTTTTGAAATTTTTTTCGCTTGGGGGGTTTACAGCCCCCAGGACCGTCCGTATAGTGCGCACCACAACGACGGACAAGCCCGAAGTTGTAGTAGAGATGAACGGCGCTGTAAAGCATCTTTTAATCTCGAATGTGTGCCCAGGTGGCGGAATTGGTAGACGCGCTGGTTTCAGGTATCAGTGACCGCAAGGTCGTGGAAGTTCGAGTCTTCTCCTGGGCACCAAAAATTTTCTGGTAACAGATGACCAAGGATCTGTTACTACTGTGTGAAAGCGAACGATAGTCGCCTTCTCCAGATGATGTAAAGCTTTGCCCAGGTGGCGGAATTGGTAGACGCGCTGGTTTCAGGTATCAGTGACTTAACGGTCGTGGAAGTTCGAGTCTTCTCCTGGGCACCATATAAAAACCCACTAGCTTGCTAGTGGGTTTTTTCTTGCCTGCGATTTTTATATCCCCTCCCCCAATGCCCACCACAACCCTGCGGGAGCGGGCTTGCCCGCGAAGAGGCCAGCACTGCAGGCACACCTTCATGGGTTGTACTTTCGTCTGCCGATGAATTTCTTGTCACCCGGCCACTTGAGAAACGATTTCGTTTACCATTGTTTCCGAATATGAAGCCGTAAGCGAGGAAGTACCCGCATGACGATCCGCCCGCAACCGCTGATGCGTACACTGGCTGCCGCAGTTCTGAGCCTGGTGATCGGCGCTCCGGCCGCCCTGGCAGATGAACCGGTCACGCTGACCATGTACAACGGCCAGCACAAGGAAATCGGCGAAGCCATCGCCAAGGCCTACGAGGCCAAGACCGGTATCCATATCAATATCCGCAAGGGCAGCAGCAACCAGCTGGCCAGCCAGATCATCGAAGAAGGCGACCGCTCGCCGGCCGACATCATCTATACCGAAGAATCTCCGCCACTGAACAACCTGGGCGAACTGGGCCTGCTGGCGAAGATCGACGACGCCACGCTGAACATGCTGCCCAAGGAATACGTTGGCGCCAACGGCACCTGGATGGGCGTGACCGCCCGCACCCGCGTGGTGGTGTACAACCCGAAGAAAGTCGACGAAAAAGACCTGCCGACCACCGTGATGGACTTCGCCGGCCCTGAGTGGGAAGGCCGCGTCGGCTACGTGCCAACCAGTGGCGCATTTCAGGAGCAAGCTGTAGCCATCCTGAAGATGCACGGGCGTGAAGCCACCGAAGAATGGCTGACTGGCCTGAAAGCCTTCGGCAAGACCTACACCAACAACATGGTCGCCCTCAAGGCCGTGGAAAAAGGCGAAGTCGCCGCCGTACTGGTCAACAACTACTACTGGTATGCCTTGGAGCGCGAACGCGGCAAGCTCGACTCCAAGCTGTACTACCTGGCCGACGGCGACGCCGGCAACCTGGTGACCATCTCCGGCGCGGCCGCGGTCAAGGCCAGCAAGCATCCGAAGGAAGCCCAGGCCTTGCTCAACTGGATGGCCAGTGAAGAAGGCCAGCGCGTGATCACCCAGACCACCGCCGAGTACCCGTTGCACAAGGGCATGGTGTCCGACCGTGGCCTGAAGCCGTTCGAGGACCTGCGCCCGCCGAAAATCTCGCCAGCCGACCTGGGCAATGCCGAAGAAGCGATCGAGCTTGAACGCGAGGTCGGTCTGCTCTGATGACTGCCGCCCTGTCCGAGCCGGTGCCGGTACGTTACGTGCCGCGCCGCAAGCGCCCCTCGATCTGGGTGCTGCTGCCTGTGCTGTTCCTGGTGGCGATGAGCTTGCTGCCGCTGCTGTACGTCGCTATGAAAGCCTGGGAGGCCGGCTGGCGCGAAGCCCTGCACCTGCTCTGGCGCCCTTTCGTCTGGGGGCTGATGCGCAACACCTTGATGCTGATGGCCGGGGTGACGCTGGCGTGCCTGGTGGTTGGCCTGGCCCTGGCCTGGCTACTGGAGCGCAGCAACCTGCCCGGCCGCCGGCTGTGGGGCGTGGTGCTGTGCCTGCCGTTCGCGGTGCCGTCGTTCGTCAGCAGCTTCACCTGGGTATCGCTGAGCTCGGACTTCGAAGGCTTGGGCGGTGCGATCCTGGTCATGGCACTGTCCAAGTACCCGCTGGTGTTCCTGCCGGTGGCGGCAACCCTGCGCAACCTCGATACGTCGCTTGAAGAGTCGGCACGCACCCTGGGCTACAGCCGCTGGGGCGTGTTCCGCAAGATCACCCTGCCGCTGCTGTGGCCGTCGATGCTCGGCGGCGCACTGCTGATTGCGTTGCACATGCTGGTCGAGTTCGGCGCGCTGTCGATCCTTGGCCTGCAGACCTTCACCACGGCGATCTACCAGCAATTCGAGCTGGAATTCAGCAACGCCAACGCCGCCATGCTGTCGGCCGTGCTGCTCGCACTGTGCCTGCTGATGCTGTGGCTGGAACTGCGCGTGCGCGGCAAGGCCCGTCATGTGCGTATCGGCCAGGGCGTGGCCCGCCGTGGGCAACCGGTGCGCCTGCGTGGCTGGACGCCGTTGGCGCAGCTGTTTTGCCTGGCCTTGGCGATTCTCGGCAGCGGCATCCCGCTGGCCATGCTGGGTTACTGGCTGAGCGTGGGTTCGTCGGCCGCCTTCCCGGTGGCGGCGATCAGTAAAGCGCTGCTGACTTCGCTGTCGGTCTCGCTGGGTGGCGCAGGCTTCTGTGTGCTGCTGGCCCTGCCAGTCAGCTTCCTGGTGGTGCGCTACAAAGGCCGCCTGGCGATCTGGGCCGAACGCTTGCCGTACCTGCTGCACGCCCTGCCCGGCCTGGTGATCGCCCTGACCCTGGTGGTGTTCTCGCTGCACTACGTGCCGGCCCTGTACCAGACCACCGCGCTGTTGCTGCTGGCCTATGCGCTGCTGTTCCTGCCCCTGGCGCAGTCACCGGTGCGTACTGCACTGAACAAGGCATCGCCAACGCTAGAAGAAGCCGCACGCACGCTGGGTGCGAGCAGCTTCGCCGCGTTTTGCCGGGTAACCTTGCCGATCATCTTCCCTGCGATGGCGGCGGCTTTCGCGCTGGTGTTCCTCGATGCCATGAAGGAGCTGACCGCTACCCTGCTGCTCAGTCCGACAGGCATGACCACCCTGGCCACCGAGGTCTGGGCGCATACCGCCAACGTCGAGTTCGCAGCGGCGGCGCCTTATGCGGCGCTGCTGATTGTGGTGTCGGGTTTGCCTGTCTATCTGCTGACTACGCGGATGTACCTGAACAAGGCATGAGCCCACGGCTCAGGCCGCCTGGCGGCCTGGGCCACGGCTTTCGATATTGCGCAGCATGCGCTTCACGATAGACCCATGGGCCAGGCCTACCGGCAGCATGTACAGCCGGCCAAAGGCGTTGAAACACCGCACGACGTGGTCACTTTCAAGCGCTGCCCTTCGACATCCATGCAGACCATCACCGCCAAGTGCGTATCACGCGAAGTCAGCACCAATTGCTCGTCGCTGATGGCCTCGACGGTGAAGAAGTCCAGATGTTCGCCGACAGCTGGCACATGCGCTGGATCGCGGGTAGAGAAGCCGTGGATATCGGCGACATTGAAACGACGGGAGATGAAGTCGCGAATGCGGAAGGCCCTGGCCAGCCAGCCTGGGACATTCGAGGTCATGGCGCAGTAGGCTTGCAGGGCCGTCATCGGGGCAGTGAGCTGTACGCGGTCACTGTGCAGGAAATCCAGGTCGGCCTGGGCGGCGACCAATTGAGCGGACATGAGCAACTCCCTTTGTCATGTGTCGCCGACAGCATAGCAACATGACTCGCTGTAGGAGCGGCCTTGTGTCGCGAAAGGGCCGCAAAGCGGCCCCGGCAATTTCAGCGTTGAAGCAGAAATCCCAGGCCTGCTGCGCAGCCCTTTCGCGACACAAGGCCGCTCCTACAAGGGACCGCGCAGGTTTCAAGCCCTGAACTGACCCAGGCTGGCGCGCAATTGGGCCGCCAAGTCATCCAGCACCTTGCTGCTGGCCGTGGTCTGCATCACCACCTCGGCCGAGCGCTCGGCCTGGGCATGGATGTTCTCCACTCGCCCGCGCACTGCCTGCGCGCCGCTGGCCTGCTGCTCAGCAGCGCGGGTCGCCAGGCCGATCGCCGCGTGCACCTGCTCCACGGCGGCCTGCACCGACTGCTGGCGACGCTCGTTGTCCCGCAACACCAACAGCCCTTCGCTGGCCTTGAGCCCGGCCTGGCTGATGGTCGCTACCGCCTCCTTGGCACCTTTCTGCAGGGCAGCAATGTGCGCCTGGATGTCGCCGGTAGAGCTTTGGGTCTTGCTCGCCAGCGCTCGCACCTCATCGGCCACCACGGCAAAGCCGCGACCCGTCTCACCAGCGCGCGCAGCTTCGATTGCAGCATTAAGGGCCAGCAGGTTGGTCTGCTCGGCAATACCATGGATGACAGTCAGCACCACTTCGATCTGCTCGCTCTGCTTGGCAAGACGCTCGATCACCTGCGAACCCGTTTCGACCTGGCCGGCCAGGTTCTCGATCAGGCTCGCCAGTTGCGTGGAGGAACGGCTGTTCTCGTCGGTTGCCTGGCGAATGTCCACGACCTGCTGCAACGCCGCCTGCATGGCGTGGCTTTCGGCCTGGGCCT
Organism: Pseudomonas sp. 382; assembly: GCF_002759075.1. Classification (NCBI taxonomy): domain Bacteria; kingdom Pseudomonadati; phylum Pseudomonadota; class Gammaproteobacteria; order Pseudomonadales; family Pseudomonadaceae; genus Pseudomonas; species Pseudomonas sp. 382. Next base: position 41,268 of record NZ_PEMX01000006.1, on the reverse strand, counting down.
CGTCAGCCATGCTCGACAGGTCGCGCAGGCTGGCGGCCACTTCATCACGCTGCAACGCCGCTGCGGCATCGGCACCGGCGTTGCGCTGGGCCATGGTGCCGATCTCGACCCCGGTACGCTGGGCCACCTCACCGGCTTCGCGGACGATAGGCTGCAGCTTGTCGACAAAGCGGTTGACCGCCGACGCCATGTCACCGATCTCGTCGCGGCTGTCGAGGGTCACGCGCTTGGTCAGGTCGCCTTCGCCGGCAGCCAGATCGTTGAGCGCTGCAATCAGCAGGCGCAGCTTGCTGAGCACGCGGCGACCCAGCACCACGGCGACCACCAGCAGCACACCCAGGCCGACCACCACCAGGCCCAGGCCAATCCGCCAACGCAGCTCGGCAGCCGCATCGCGCACGGTCTGTGCGGTGTTGGCCTGCATCGCGCTGGCGCTGGCCTGCGCGGTTTGCAGGCGCTCGCGCAGGGCCTTGCCACTGTCGGCGGCCGCCGCACCCAGGCTATCGCCAACCAGTTGCTCACCGCTGGCGATCAGGGCACTGAACCGCTGGTCGAGAGCCTTGAGCTGCTGGTCAACACCGGCCGTGGAAACCCCCATCAGCACTTTGCCGATCTCGGCACCATTGGGGTTGATCGACGCTTCGACGAAATACACCGATGGATCGCGACGCGCAGCATCGAGCACCTTATCCAGCGCTCTCTCACCCTGGCCCTTCTCGATCAAGGCCTGGTTGATCGGATTCTGCCGGTTCAAGTAGCGGGTAAGGTGCTGGCCCTGGGCATCGTCATAAATCACGAACAGCACGTTGGGGTTGCGCTGGGCGCGGCGAGCGAAGTCGGAGAGCATCGGCACATCGTTGTCCCAGATCGCCCGCGGGGCGACCGATGCCAGCAGCTCGGCCATGTCGTTGGCCGAATCCTTGAGGTTTTTCTCCAGGGTGGCCCGCAACTGCTGCTGTTCGTCCTGCAGCCGCGTGGAAAGGCCCGCGCTCAAGCGCTGACGGGTGCTGCTGGAGAGGCTCTCCAGGCCCCCGCGAACATCTTGCCCGGCCTGCTCCAGCTCGCTGGCGAGCTGGCGGCTGTCTTTGCCCAAACGCTCCCCCAGGTCGGCCTCCAAAGCCGTCACGGTGCTGCGGGTCAGCGCAACGGCCACCAGCACTTGCACCAAAAGGGCGATACCAAGGGCAACAAACACAGGCCGCAAGAGGCGGCTTCGTAACAGTGAAAGGATGGCAGACACGGTGTAACCCTCGTGTTTTCTGGCGCCACTATTTTGATGGCATCTACAGAAACTTCTTACAGCAAGGGTTGTGCCGTATACAGCAGGGAAAAACGCCAAGGTCTAGCAATGAGTTTTCCTGTACTGGCCTCTTCGCGGGTAAACCCACAAATAAAAACGCCGCGATCCTTTTCAGGACCGCGGCGTCAGATCAGCCTGGAGGGCAGATCAGGCGAACGGATGACGCAGGACGATGGTCTCGTTGCGGTCCGGGCCGGTCGAAATGATGTCGATCGGCGCGCCTACCAGCTCTTCAATGCGCTTGATGTAGTCACGCGCAGCTTGTGGCAGCTCTTCCAGGGTTTTCACGCCCAGGGTCGATTCGCTCCAGCCTGGCATCTCTTCGTACACCGGCTCCAGGCCGATGTAGCTGTCGGCATCGGACGGGGCGTCAATGACGGCACCGTTCTCGTTCTTGTAGCCAACGCAGATGTTGATGGTTTCCAGGCCGTCCAGCACGTCCAGCTTGGTCAGGCAGATGCCCGAGATGCTGTTGACGTCGATGGCGCGACGCAGGATGACGGCATCGAACCAGCCGCAACGGCGGGCACGGCCGGTGGTCGAACCAAACTCGTGGCCGCGCTTGGCCAGGGTGGCGCCGGTCTCGTCGAACAGTTCGGTCGGGAACGGACCGGAACCCACGCGAGTGGTGTAGGCCTTGGTGATGCCCAGGATGTAGTCGAGGTACATCGGACCCACGCCAGAACCGGTGGAGATACCGCCAGCGGTGGTGTTGGAGCTGGTGACGTACGGGTAGGTACCGTGGTCGATGTCCAGCAGCGAACCCTGGGCGCCTTCGAACATGATGTCCTTGCCAGCGCGACGCAGGTTATGCAGCTCGGCGGTAACGTCGAGCATCATCGGCTTGAGCTGTTCAGCGTAGGCCATGCACTCGTCCAGGGTCTGCTGGAAGTCGATGGCCGGCTCTTTGTAGTAGTTCACCAGCTGGAAGTTGTGGTAGTCCAGCAGCTCACCCAGCTTGGCAGCGAAACGCTCGCGGTGGAACAGGTCGCCAACGCGCAGGCCGCGGCGTGCGACCTTGTCTTCGTAGGCTGGGCCGATGCCGCGGCCGGTGGTACCGATCTTGGCTTCGCCACGGGCTTTTTCACGGGCCTGGTCCAGGGCCACGTGGTACGACAGGATGAGCGGCGCAGCCGGGGAGATGCGCAGGCGCTCGCGCACCGGTACGCCCTTCTCTTCCAGCTTGGTGATTTCACGCATCAAGGCGTCCGGAGCAACGACCACGCCGTTGCCGATCAGGCACTGTACGCCTTCACGCAGGATGCCCGAGGGAATCAGGTGCAGAACGGTTTTCTCACCGTTGATCACCAGGGTGTGGCCCGCGTTGTGGCCACCTTGGTAGCGCACTACGGCGGCAGCATGTTCGGTCAGCAGATCGACGATCTTGCCTTTGCCCTCATCACCCCACTGGGTGCCCAGGACGACGACATTCTTACCCATTACATTGGTCCTCATTCACGCAAACTTGGTTGCCGGCCTACTGCCGACGCAGAAACTCACTGGGCCAGCGGCAGAACCTGCCAGCGCCCGTCTTGCTGAATCAATTGCCGATCACAATCCGCCTCGAGAGCAGCACTCAACGGCTGGCCAGGCAGAGCCTGGACCACACGCTGGCCCTCGTTGCGCAACTGGCAGACCTGCTGCCAGAGGGCCGCGTCGCCACTGTCCGGCATCCAGATGCCGCCAGTTGACAATACGACCTCCGCTCGCCCCAGTGTGACCAGGGTCTTCAAATCCGTGGAGAAACCGGTGGCCGGGCGTGCCCGGCCAAAGTCGGCGCCGATGTCGTCATAGCGGCCGCCCTGGGCGATGGACTGACCTTCGCCCGGAACGAACACGGCGAACACCACGCCCGTGTGATAGTGGTAACCGCGCAGCTCGCCGAGGTCGAAGTACAGCGGCAGCTCCGGGAAGCGCGACGCCAGGCGATCGGCGATCGCCAGCAGGTCGTCGAGCGCCGCCAATACGCTGGCCGGGGCACGACCCAGGCGCACTCGCGCTTCAGCCAGCACTTCTCGACCACCGCACAGTTCGACCAGGGCGCGCAGCATGTTGCCCAAGTCCTTCGGCAAATCGGCAGTCAGCGCCTGTACTTCATCAACCGATTTGCGCTGCAGGGCATCGAACAACTGCTGTTCGACCGCGCCCGACAGGCCGGCGGCACGGGCCAGGCCGCGGTAGATCCCGACGTGGCCGAGGTCCATGTGCACATCGGCAACGTCGGTCAACTGCAGCGTGGCGAGCATCAGGCTGATCACTTCGACATCGCTGGTCGGGCTGGCGTCGCCGTACAGCTCTGCACCCAGCTGAATCGGGCTGCGCGAGGTGGACAAGGCACGTGGCTGGGCGTGCAGCACGCTACCGGCATAGCACAGGCGGCTCGGGCCTTCGCGGCGCAGGGTATGGGCGTCGATGCGCGCGACCTGCGGGGTGAAGTCGGCGCGGAAGCCCATCAGGCGACCGGACTGCGGGTCGACCACCTTGAAGGTGCGCTGATCCAGGTCCTGGCCGGCGCCGGTGAGCAGCGACTCCAGGTACTCGATATGCGGGGTGACGACCAGCTCGTAGCCCCAACTCTGGAACAGGTCCAACACCTGGCGGCGCGCGATCTCGATACGCGCAGCCTCAGGTGGCAGTACTTCCTCGATGCCATCTGGCAGCAGCCAGCGGTCTACCGTTGCCATTACGCCATTTCCCCTCTGGTCCGGGCGGCTTGCCAGCTGGCGAGCCGTCAGTAAAGCCGGTATCGCGCACAGCAGCGGGCAGCACTGATCCCAGCGCAGCCACCGTACCCGATACCCTCAAATTGCCTTGCGACCTGACCAAACCGTCAACTGGCGCTTTGCCAATCAACCTTGCAGACGCAAAAAAGCCGGGAAATTTCCCGGCTGCCTCATCATACACCCCTTTTCATACAGGATGCACCCCGCCTGGTGTTTTAGCTGCCAGGCGGGGTGCCGCTGCATGGAAATCAGGGCCTGAGCGTCACGGCTTGCTCTTGTCCAGGAAGCGGAAGAACTCGTTCTTCGCATCCAGGACCAGCACGTCGCTCTTGCTCGAGAAGCTCTCGCGGTACGCCTGCAGGCTACGGTAGAACGCATAGAAATCGGCGTCCTGGGTGTAGGCCTTGGCGTAGATGGCGGCCGCCTGGGCGTCGCCATCACCGCGGGTCTCTTCCGCCTCGCGGTAGGCTTCGGCCAGCAGTACACGGCGCTGACGGTCGGCATCGGCGCGAATACCTTCGGCCAGCTCGTTACCTTTGGCGCGGTGCTCGCGGGCCTCACGCTCACGCTCGGTACTCATGCGGTCGAACACGCTGCGGTTGACTTCCTTCGGCAAGTCGATGGCCTTGACGCGCACGTCGATGACCTCGATACCCAACTCCTTGCTGGCCATGCGGTTCAGCGATGCGGTGATGTCAGCCATCAACGCGTCACGTTCACCGGAAACCACCTCGTGCAGGGTACGTTTACCGAACTGGTCACGCAGGCCGCTTTCCAGACGACGCGACAGACGCTCGTCGGCAATCTGCTTCATGCCGGAAGTGGCGGTGTAGAAGCGCTCTGCATCCTTGACGCGCCACTTGGCATAGGCGTCGACCATCACCGCTTTCTTCTCCAGGGTCAGGAACCGCTGGGTCGGGGCGTCGAGGGTCATCAGGCGTGCGTCGAACTTGCGTACCTGGTTCACGTACGGAATCTTCACATGCAGGCCCGGCTGGACATCCGCCTGGACCACCTTACCGAAGCGCAGCAGCACTGCACGCTCGGTCTGGGACACGATGTAGAAGCTGTTCCAGGCCACAATGGCCAGAACCACGGCGGCAATCAGGGCGATCAGCGATCGGTTGCTCATCAGCGGCTCTCCCTAGTACGCAGTGGCGGCTGTTGCTGTTGCAGGTCCTGCGCCGCACGCGCGGCCGCATCGTTGACCGACGGGCTGACGCTGGCGCCTGGCGCGGCCGTGTTGCGGCTGCCTTCGACCATCTTGTCCAGCGGCAGGTAGAGCAGGTTGTTCTGCCCATCCTTGGCCGTGACCAGGACCTTGCTCGAATTGCTGTAGACCTCTTGCATGGTCTCCAGATACAGACGCTGACGGGTCACCTCAGGTGCCTTGCGGTACTCGCTGACCAGTTTGCTGAAGCGGTCAGCCTCACCCTTGGCGCGGGCGATGACTTCGTCGCGGTAACCGTTGGCGTCCTCGATGATGCGCTGGGCCTGACCGCGGGCTTCCGGCACCACGCCATTGGCGTAGGACTCGGCCTGGTTACGGGCACGCTGCTCATCTTCGCGGGCACGGATCACGTCGTCGAAGGCTTCCTGCACTTCACGCGGGGCCGCCGCGCTCTGTACGTTGACCTGGGTGACGGTGATACCCGTGCGGTAGTTGTCGAGGAAACGCTGCAGGCGCTCGCGGATATCCACGGCCATCTGCTCACGGCCCTCGGTCAGCACCTGGTCCATCGAGGTGGAACCCACCACGTGGCGCAGGGCGCTGTCGGTCGCATGCTGCAGGCTGACCTCGGGCTGGTCGACGTTGAGCACGAAGTCCTGCAGGTTGCTGATCTTGTACTGGACGGTCAGCGGCACCTCGACGATGTTCTCGTCTTCGGTGAGCATCTGCCCCTGCTTGGTGTAGGCACGCTCGCGCGTGACGTTTTCCATGTACTTGCGATCAATTGGCGGGAAGTAGATGTTCAGGCCGGGACCGACCGTCTCATAGTACTTGCCGAAGCGCAGCACCACGGCCTGCTCCTGCTCATCGACCACGTACACGGCGCTGTACAGCCAGATTGCAGCAAGCACCGCCAGGCCGATGCCCAGCAGGCCGTAGCCGCCCCCCTTGCCGACATTGCGGTCACCGCCGCCACGTTTCTTGCCACTGCCGAACATGCCGTTCAGGCTGTCCTGCAGCTTGCGGAAGGCCTCGTCCAGATCCGGCGGACCCTTCTTGTCGCCACCACCGCCGCCACCGCGACGGCCGCCCCAGGGATCCTGATTGTTCGAGTTGCCACCCGGCTCGTTCCAAGCCATAGCGCTCTCCATCTGATAAAGCAAAGACGCGCCCACGGCGCGCCGTCCAATGCTACAGAATGCCTGCCACTGCTGCCCGGTGACCTCACCGGGCATTTATTGCAAAGTGTGTTGCTCGACAAACACTTGCGGCTCCATGCCTTCGCGACTGACCAGGCGATTCAACTCGACCCTGGGCAGGCGAACGCTCAGCAGGCTGCGCCCTTCTTCGTCATGCTCTTCACTCTGCACGGCACCCAGGGCAAAGAATTGCGCGCGCAAGCGGGCAAAACGCTGCTCCAGACACAGGGTACCGACAAACAGATCATCCCCCAGCAACTCGGCAATCGCCTGGCCGACCAGCTCCAGGCCACGTCCATCTCGTGCCGACACCCAGACCCGCTGCGGCTTGCCATCGGCATCGCGCTGAATCTGTGGCTCGACATCTTCGAGCAGGTCGAGTTTGTTATAGACCTCAAGGATCGGCAAGCTTTCGGCACCAATCTCGCCCAACACGGCCAGCACTTGCTCGATCTGCTCCATGCGCTCTGGCTCATGGGCGTCGATCACATGCAGCAGCAGGTCCGAGTTGCTCGATTCTTCGAGCGTAGCCCGAAATGCCTCGACCAGCTTGTGCGGCAGGTGGCGAATGAAACCCACGGTATCGGCCAGCACGATCGGCCCCAGGTCGGCCAATTCGAGCCGGCGCAGGGTCGGGTCAAGCGTGGCGAACAACTGGTCCGCCGCGTAGACCTCGGATTCAGTCAGGGCATTGAACAGCGTGGACTTGCCGGCGTTGGTATAGCCGACCAGCGACACCGACGGGATATCCGCGCGCTTGCGGCCACGACGGGCCTGCTCACGCTGGCTGCGCACCTTTTCCAGGCGCCCCTTGATCTGGCGGATACGTACCCGCAACAGACGGCGGTCGGTTTCCAGCTGGGTTTCACCCGGGCCACGCAAGCCAATCCCCCCCTTTTGCCGCTCAAGGTGAGTCCAGCCGCGCACCAGCCGCGTGCTCATGTGGTCGAGCTGGGCCAGTTCGACCTGCAGCTTGCCTTCATGGGTACGCGCCCGCTGGGCGAAGATATCGAGGATCAGCCCGGTTCGGTCAAGCACGCGACACTCGAAGACTCGCTCGAGGTTGCGCTCCTGACTGGGCGTGAGGGTGTGATTGAAAATCACCAGGTCTACCTGTTCGGCTTTGACCAGGTCGCGCAACTCCTCGACCTTGCCGCTGCCAATCAGGTATTTGGCCGTAGGCTGATGCCTGGCTACCGTGGCCAACGAGACGATGTCGGCTCCGGCCGACAGTGCCAGTTCCTGAAACTCCTGCGGGTCTTCGCGCGCCTCAGGGTTCTGACCTTCCAAGTGAACGAGCAACGCTCGCTCACCACCACCGTGGCGCTCAAAGAACAATGCAGGCTCCTATCAGGCGTTGCCTGGCTCGCTGTCGCCGTGTTCGGAATCGGACGGGCTTGGCAGGCGAACCGGACGGGCAGGTACCACGGTCGAGATGGCGTGCTTGTAGACCATTTGGCTGACGGTGTTCTTCAGCAGCACCACGAACTGGTCGAAGGATTCGATCGAGCCCTGCAGCTTGATCCCGTTGACCAGATAGATCGATACCGGGACCTTTTCTTTTCTCAGTTGGTTCAAGTAAGGGTCTTGTAGCGAATGCCCTTTTGACATATGCCGCACTCCTGTAAGGATAAATAGAAAAATCAGAAAAATTGATAAGTCAGGCCGCCCCTTCGCAAGAATAGACGGCAATCAGCAGGGACTCAGCTCAATATGGAGACCGCCCCAAGGTATTTCAAGGTGCGGGACAGATTGTCGCAGGCCAGGCTGTCAAGCCAGTGCACGCCAGGCCAGCCACGCAACCAGGTGAACTGCCGCTTGGCCAGCTGTCGAGTGGCAATGATACCGCGTTCACGCATCTCATTCTCAGTCAGCTTGCCGTCGAGGTAGTCCCAGACCTGTCTATAACCCACTGCCCGTATAGACGGCAGCCCGGCGTGCAAGTCACTTCTGGCTCGCAACGTTCGGACCTCATCGACGAAGCCCTGTTCCAGCATCTGCGAAAATCGTAGCGCAATTCGCTTATGCAAAATGTGACGATCCGCAGGCGCAATCGCCAAACTCGCGACAGTATAGGGCAAATGCCCGCCAGCGCCTGCGTCTGCGGCGCGACTTTCCGCGAATTGACGCTGGCGATGGGCAGTCATGCTCTCGCCACTCACCCGGTAGACCTCGAGCGCCCGGATCAGCCGCTGTGGGTCGTTGGGGTGAATGCGCGCCGCCGATTCGGGGTCGACCTCGGCCAATTGCCGGTGCAACTCGGCCAGGCCCAGCGCCTCGGCCTGGGCCTCGAGCTCTGCGCGCACGGCGGCATCGGCCGCCGGCATGTCCGCCAAGCCTTCGATCAGCGCCTTGTAATAAAGCATGGTGCCGCCGACCAGCAGCGGAATCTTGCCGCGCGCGGTGATATCGGCCATCGCCTCCAGGGCGTCAGCGCGAAATTGCGCGGCCGAGTAGCTTTCAGCCGGGTCGCGGATATCAATGAGCCGGTGCGGGTAGGCCGCCAGAATCTCTTTGGAAGGTTTGGCCGAACCAATGTCAAGGCCACGGTAGACCAGCGCCGAGTCGACACTGATCAGCTCGCAAGGCAGAACCTTGGTCAGCTCGATGGCGAGGTCGGTCTTGCCGGCCGCCGTCGGGCCCATGAGGAATATCGCAGGGGGTTTGCCGCTCATGTCATCGACCGCGCAGGAATAGTTTGTCCAGGTCGTCCAGGCCCATCTGGGTCCAGGTCGGACGGCCGTGGTTGCACTGGCCGCTGCGCTCGGTGTTTTCCATGTCGCGCAGCAAGGCGTTCATCTCGGGAATGGCCAGGCGCCGGTTGGCGCGCACGGCACCGTGGCAGGCCATGGTGCCAAGCAGTTCGTTGAGGTGCGCCTGGATGCGGTCGCTGGTGCCGTACTCCATCAGGTCGGCGAGCACATCCTGAACCAGGCGATTGGCCTCGGCCTGCTTGAGCAGTGCCGGAATCTGGCGGATCGCCAGCGTCTCGGGCCCCAGGCGCTGCAGCTCGAAACCAAGGCGCTGGAACCACTGGCTGTGCTCCTCGGCACAGTCGGCCTCGCGCTGGCTCAATGCCAGGGTTTCCGGAACCAGCAGCGGCTGGCCGCTCAGGCCTTCGCTGGCCATCGCCACCTTGAGGCGCTCGTACATGATGCGCTCGTGGGCCGCGTGCATGTCCACCAGCACCAGGCCGACGGCATTCTCGGCGAGGATGTAGATGCCTTTGAGCTGCGCCAGGGCATAGCCCAGCGGCGGAATATCCCCTTGGCTTTCCGGCAGCGTCGAAGCAGCTGGCGCATTATCGTTCAGTGGCTTGTAGAACTCGCGGTAGACCGCTTGGGACTCGGCGACCGGCAGCGGCTGCGCCGGGCGCGGGGTGTACTGGTACTGGTAACCGGCGCCACTGCCGCCATTGGAAATGGAACGCTGCGGCTGTTCGAGCACTGGCGAGGCCAGGCGCATTTCACCCTGCGGGCCGAACTCGCCGACTTGCAGCCCTGTCGGGCGAACCACTTCAGGCACGGCAGCAGGCGCGGCCAGCTGATCTTCAGGGCGCACGTCAGCCAGGGCACGGTGCAGCGTGCCATAGAGGAAGTCATGCACCGAGCGGCCTTCACGGAAGCGCACCTCGTGCTTGGTCGGGTGCACGTTGACGTCGACGCCGTTCGGCTCGAGCTCAAGGAACAGCACGAACGTCGGGTGCCGGCCGTTGAACAGTACATCGCGATAGGCCTGGCGCACGGCATGGGCGACCAGTTTGTCGCGCACCGCACGGCCATTGACGAAGAAATACTGCAAGTCGGCCTGGCTGCGCGAGAAGGTCGGCAGGCCGACCCAGCCCCACAGTCTCAGGCCATTGCGCTCGACGTCGATGGGCAGCGCCTGCTCCATGAAACCCGGGCCGCAAATCGCGCCCACCCGCCTTGCCCGGGCAGCTTCGTCATGCGCCTCATGCAGGCTGAGGATGCTCTTGCCGTTGTGGCGCAGATGGAAGCCGACATCGAAGCGGGCCAGGGCCAGGCGGCGGATGACTTCCTGCAGGTGATCGAATTCGGTCTTTTCGGCCTTGAGGAACTTGCGCCGGGCCGGGGTATTGAAGAATAGGTCGCGTACTTCCACCGAAGTGCCGACCGGATGTGCGGCGGGTTGCACGCGCGGGGTCATGTCGCGGCCTTCGGTCTCGACCTGCCAGGCCTCACTTGCGCTGGCGGTGCGCGACGTGAGGGTCAGGCGCGCCACCGAGCTGATCGATGCCAGCGCCTCACCCCGGAAGCCCAGGCTCAATACGCCTTCGAGGTCTTCCAGTTCACGAATCTTGCTGGTGGCGTGACGGGCCAGGGCCAGCGGCAGGTCATCGGCGGAAATGCCACTGCCATCGTCACGCACCCGGAGCAGTTTCACACCGCCCTGCTCGACCTCCACGTCGATGCGCCGGGCACCGGAGTCCAGGCTGTTTTCCAACAGTTCCTTGGCCACCGATGCCGGCCGCTCGACCACCTCACCCGCAGCAATCTGGTTAGCCAGCCGCGGGCTGAGCAGCTGGATGCGCGAACCACCACTCATTGCGCAGCCAGCGTGGTAGCGGGAATATCGAGGTGCTGGCCGACCTTCAGCTCATCGGTCTTGAGGCTGTTGGCGCTGCGCAGGCTGGTCACGCTGACCTGATAGCGCACGGCGAGCATCGCCAGGGTTTCGCCGGGGCGGACTGTGTGCTCACGCGGCCCCTGGGCAATCTTGCCGCTATCACGCAGCCAGGCGATATAGGTGCCTGGCGGCGGGTTCTGCTGGAAGTACTGGCGCACGCCGGTATGAATCGAGCGCGCCAAGGCCTGCTGATGGCTGGCGGTGGCCAGCTTGGCCGCCTCGTTGTTGTTCGAGATGAACCCGGTTTCAACCAGGATCGATGGGATGTCCGGCGACTTCAACACCATGAAGCCTGCCTGTTCCACCCGTTGCTTGTGCAGCGAGGTGACACGCCCCATGTTGCCGAGCACCTTTTGCCCGACGTTCAGGCTGGAACTCAACGTGGCCGTCATCGACAGGTCAAGCAGTACGCCCGCCAGCATACGGTCCTTGTCGTCGAGGCTGACGTTGCCAGCGCCCCCGATCAGGTCGGAACGGTTTTCCGTGTCGGCCAGCCAGCGTGCGGTCTCGGACGTTGCACCACGGTCGGACAGGGCGAACACCGAGGCACCAAAGGCGGCGCGCGACGGTGCGGCGTCAGCGTGGATCGAGATGAACAGGTCGGCACCCTTCTTGCGGGCGATCTCGGTACGTTTGCGCAGCGGGATGAAGTAATCACCGGTGCGCGTCAGCTCGGCGCGGTAGCCCTTTTCGGTGTTGATCTGGCGCTGCAGTTCCTTGGCGATCTGCAGCACGATGTCTTTTTCGTGCTGGCCACGCGAGCCGGATGCACCCGGGTCTTCGCCGCCGTGACCGGCATCGATGGCGACCACGATGTCACGCTTGCCACTCGGCACCGGCGGCAGCTTTATTGCCGGCTGAGCCGGGCTCACCGGTACTGCAGGCGTGGTTGCCGGAGTCTGTACCGGCGTGGGCGGCGGGGTCGGTGCAGTGGCGGCTATGGCGTCGGCTTCCTGGTCATACAGGTCGACCACCAGGCGGTTGCCGTACTGGGCATTGGGCGCCAGGGTAAAGCTCTTGGGCGTGACCGACTTTTTCAGGTCGACCACCACACGCAGGTCGGTAGGGGTACGTTGGGCCGAGCGCACGCTGCTGATCGGGGTGTTTGCGGTCGACACGTTCAGCGGCGCGGCCAACGTCGCGCCATTGATGTCGATCACCAGGCGGTCGGGTGCGCTGAGGGTGAAGACGCTATGCTGCACGGGGCCGGACAGATCGAAGACCAACCGCGTGTTGTCCGGCGCGCGCCACAGGCGCACGCTCTTGACTTGAGTGACGGCCAGAGCGTCAACGGTCACCGCTGTCAGCAGCAATCCAACGACAGCGACCAGTGCGCGTATGCGCATACCTACCCCACTTACTGTTTATAGTGTTCGGCCAGTGCGGTGCACCAGGCCTCGCCGCGAGCCCCCTGCGGCGTAAGGTCAAGCGAGCGGCCGCTCGCTTGGGGGCTTATGGTAATGGTCAGGTCGGGCTTTGGCAAAACGCCCGCACCCTTTTGTGGCCATTCGAACAGGCACAGTGGGTCACCTTCGAAATAGTCACGAATCCCCATGAACTCCAGCTCTTCCGGATCGACCAGGCGATACAGGTCGAAATGGAAGGCGCGCACCTCACCGATTTCGTAGGGTTCTACCACGGTGAAGGTAGGACTTTTCACTGCACCAGTATGGCCCAGCCCACGAATCAGGCCACGCGAGAGGGTGGTCTTGCCCGCCCCCAGGTCGCCTTCCAGAAAAATCACGCCGCGACCGCCGGTCACCTCGGCCAGTTTTGCGCCGAACGCGACCGTGGCCGCTTCATCGGCCAGCAACAGGGTTAAGCCAGACACGCAGAATGCTCCTCCAACAACTCACGAATGACCGGCGCCAGATCACTGGCTGCCAGGCCTCTACCTTTGACGCCCAGGCGCTCCCCTGCACAGGCGTGCAGCCATACGCCCAGGCCCGCCGCGCTCCAGGCGTCCAGCCCTTGGGCCAGCAACGCCGCCAGCACGCCGGTGAGCACGTCCCCCAGCCCGGCACCGGCCATCGCCGGATGCCCCCGCTCGCACAGCGCCAACTGGCCGGTCGGGTCCGCCACCAGGGTGCCGGCGCCCTTGAGCACGCAGACACTGGCATAGCGCCGCGCCAGCTTGCGCGCCGCACCTGGGCGATCAGCCTGCACTGCCTCGGTGGATATGCCTAGCAGCCGCGCCGCCTCGCCCGGGTGCGGGGTAAGGATGCTGCCGCTGGGCAGCGCCAGTGGTGTGCGTGCCAGCAGGTTCAGCGCGTCGGCATCCCACACCTGCGGCCGCTCGGCATTGGCCACCGCAGACAGCAGGCTGCGGCCCCAGGCGGCCTGGCCCAGGCCGGGGCCCACCACCAGCACCGAAGCACGCTCCAGCACACCGATCAACTGATTGGCCGACTCGACCCCCAGGCACATGCTTTCCGGCATGCGCGCCAGCCCGGCCACGACGTGCTCCGGGCGTGTCGCCACACTGACCAGCCCGGCACCACAGCGCAGCGCGGCCTCGGCACTGAGCAGCACGGCACCGCCGGTGCCCAGGTCGCCACCGACGACCAGCACATGGCCGAAGTCGCCTTTATGGGCATGCGCATGACGCGCCGGCAGGCGGGCGACGGTCACGCTGCTGAGCAGTTGCGGGGCGTTGCTGGGGTGTTTGGTCTGCGGCATGGGGTCAAAGGCTCCAATGTCTGGCAGAATTATACGCACCTGAGCCCGTATTGCCTGCCTATCCATGTCCGCCTGTACTCCTGACCTCGCCCAACTGGCCCAATCCATCAAGATCTGGGGCCAAGAGCTGGGTTTTGCCCACGTTGGTATCGCCGGGGTCGACCTTGGCGAACACGAACAGCACCTGCAACGCTGGCTCGACGCGGGCTACCAGGGTGAAATGGAGTACCTCGGCGCCCATGGCAGCAAGCGCGCACACCCTGACCAGCTGATTCCAGGCACGGTACGCGTGGTCTCGCTACGCATGGACTACCTGCCGGGCGACACGCAAATGGCACAACGCCTGGCCCAGCCGGAAAAGGCCTACGTGTCGCGCTACGCCCTGGGCCGCGACTACCACAAGCTGGTGCGCAAGCGCGTGCAGTTTCTGGCAGACCGCATCCAGGAAGCGATCGGCCCGTTCGGCTACCGCGCCTTCGTCGACAGCGCCCCGGTGCTGGAGAAGGCACTGGCCGAGCAGGCCGGGCTGGGCTGGATCGGCAAGAACACGTTGCTGCTCAACCGCAAGGCCGGCAGCTACTTCTTCCTGGCCGAACTGTTCGTCGACCTGCCGCTGCCGGTGGACGAAGCGCATGCCAGTGAACACTGCGGGCGCTGCCAGGCATGCCTGGACGTCTGCCCGACCCAGGCTTTCGTCGGGCCCTACGTGCTGGATGCGCGGCGCTGCATCTCCTACCTGACCATCGAGTTGCGCGGGCCCATTCCGGTAGAGCTGCGCTCGATGATGGGCAATCGCGTGTTTGGCTGCGATGACTGCCAGATCGTCTGCCCGTGGAATCGCTTTGCCAATTACAGCCAGGAGCAAGACTTCCAGCCGAGGCATGGGTTGGAGAATGCCGAGCTGGCCGAGATGTTCCTCTGGGACGAGCGCACCTTCCTGCGCAAGACCGAAGGCGGGCCGTTGCGGCGGGCGGGGTATGAGCGGTTCTTGCGCAACCTGGCGGTGGGGCTGGGTAATGCGCCTTCGACGATTCCGGTGATCGAGGCGTTGAAGGCGCGGCGGGAGGATGATTCTGAACTGGTGCGCGAGCATGTGGAATGGGCGCTGACGCAGCACGGCGCCCTGTAGGAGCGGGCTTGCCCGCGAAGAAGACGGCGCGGTGCATGGCACCGGCTCTGCCGGTGTTCGCGGGCAAGCCCGCTCCCACAGAGAATGCGGAGCGCCTGGATACAGGGATTATTGCTGGTCGTTGTAGTGAAACTTGGGCATTTCCCAGTGGAAACGGATCGCCAGCAAACGCACCAGGAAGCCACCGAACAAGGTCAGCAGCATCGCCTGCTCCGCCGGTAGCTTGAAGTAAACGCAACCCAGGTAGAACCATGCCGCCGCGAACGACACACTGGCGTACAGCTCGCGACGGAACACCAACGGGATGTCGTTGCAGAAGATGTCCCGCAGTATCCCGCCAAACACCCCGGTGATCACCCCGCTGATCGATGCCACCAGCATGCCCTGCCCCATCTCCAGCGCGGTCATGCAGCCAATCAGGGTGAAGGCCACCAGGCCCAGGGCATCCAGCACCAGAAACAGCGAACGCAAACGGCGCATCATCGGCGCGATGAAAATCGTCAGCAGCGCGGCGAAGCTGGTCAGCACCAGGTATTCCGGGTGCTTCACCCAGGTCAGAGGGTAATGCCCCAGCAGCACGTCGCGCACCGAGCCGCCACCCAGGGCAGTCACGCAGGCGATCAGCACGACGCCAAACCAGTCCATGCCGCGACGGCCGGCGGACAGGGCACCGGTCATGGCTTCGGCGGTAATGGCGATCAGGTAGAGCATCAACAACATGGCGCGGGTCCGTACGGAAAAGGCGCGCAGTCTAACCAGTTGCCCGAGGCACCAAAAGAGGGCGCAAGCACAATATCTGCGCCCTTTCGGCTCATACCTTGATGAAATGCTCGCGGTAGTGACGCAGTTCGGCGATCGACTCGCGGATATCGTCCAGCGCCAGGTGGGTGCTGCCTTTCTTGAAACTGTCACGCACATCCGGCGCCCAGCGCGCGGCCAGCTCCTTCAGGGTGGAAACATCGAGGTTGCGATAGTGGAAGTAGTTTTCCAGGCCGCGCATGTGCCGGTAGAGGAAGCGGCGATCCTGGCAGATGCTGTTGCCGCAGATTGGCGACTTGCCTTTGGGCACCCATTGTTCGAGGAAGGCGATGGTCTGCGCTTCGGCTTCGGCCATGCTGATCTTGCTGTCACGCACGCGCTGGGTCAGGCCCGAGGCACCGTGGGTGCGGGTGTTCCACTCGTCCATGCGCGCCAGCACTTCATCACTGTGGTGGATGGCGATCACCGGGCCTTCGGCCAGGGTGTTCAGCTCGCTGTCGGTGACGATGGTGGCCATCTCGATGATGACGTCGTGGTCCGGATCCAGGCCGGTCATTTCCAGATCGATCCAGATCAGGTTCTGTGGGTTCTGCATGAAGGGCTCCTCGTATAGGCCGTCATATTAGCCTAGCGACGCCGGCCTGCGCATGCGCGGCGCAAAGGTAACCAGAATGGTCTGCGAGCGGGCGTGCTAAACTGCCTGCCGTTTTCAACTTGCCCCACCTTTGGAAGGTCCATGGCCAAACGCCAGCTCAATCGTCGCCAGAACTGGCGTATCGAAAAAATCCAGAACGAACGCGCCGCTCGCGCCGCCAAACGCGAGCAGCACGTGCTGCAAGAGCTGGAGGGCGGGGATCTGGGGCCGGAACAACTCGGCCTGGTGATCGCTCACTTCGGTGTGCAGGTCGAGGTAGAAGCCCAGGACGGCGAAGCTGCCGGGCAGGTATTTCGCTGCCACCTGCGGGCCAACCTGCCGGCACTGGTCACTGGCGACCGCGTAGTCTGGCGCGCCGGCAACCAGGGCATCGGCGTGATCGTCGCCCAGATGCCGCGCAGCACAGAACTGTGCCGTCCGAACAACCACGGCCAGCTCAAGCCGGTCGCGGCCAACGTCGACCTGATCGTGATCGTCTTCGCCCCGGCGCCGGAGCCACACCCGAACCTGATCGACCGTTACCTGGTGGCCGCCGAGCACGCCGGCATCCGCCCGCTGCTGCTGCTGAACAAGGCCGACCTGATCGACGACCAGAACGGCCCTGGCCTGCATGCGCTGCTAGAGGTCTACCGCGAACTGGGCTATCCGCTACTTGAGGTCTCCGCACACCACGGCGACGGCATGCAACGCCTGCAGCAGATGCTCGACGGGCATATCAGTGTGTTCGTCGGCCAGTCGGGCGTGGGCAAGTCGTCGCTGGTCAATAGCCTGCTGCCGGATGCCGGCACCCGCGTGGGCGAGCTGTCCGAATGGTCTGGCCAGGGCCAGCACACCACCACCACGGCACGCCTGTATCACTTCCCTAACGGCGGCGACCTGATCGACTCGCCGGGCATCCGCGAATTCGGCCTCGGTCATGTCAGCCGCGACGACGTGGAAGATGGCTTCATCGAGTTTCGCGACCTGTTCGGTACCTGTCGCTTCCGCGACTGCAAGCATGATCGCGAGCCCGGGTGCGCACTGCTCAAGGCACTCGAAGAAGGCCGTATCAAGCCGCAGCGGATGAACAGCTACCGCTCGATCATCGCCAGCCTGCCAGAAGACAGCTTCTGATTTGCAAGGAGGAACCTGAGGGCACTGTGTGCCCCCAGTGCTACTGGTCCTTTTGCTCATCCATCTTCAAGGTTCCATCCTCGAAGATATTCAGCTTCTGGCGCAGCTCACGCGGTTGCATCGGCGCCTGGGCAGCAGCATCACCTGTCGTCGGGGCTGTCGGGGCTGCTGCCCCGGGCGCCGCACCTGCAGGCGAAGCTGGTTGCGCTGGCGCCTCGGGCGCGCCCTGCTCACCCTCGATGCTGCGCTGCGCCTTCTTGGTCAGGACGATGATGTCGATACGGCGGTTGACCGGGTTGAACGGATTCTTGCGGTCGAACAGCGATGACGAGGCATACCCCACCACCCGCGCCACCTGGCCGTCCGGGTAGCCACCGGCAACCAGGGCTCGACGGGCGGCGTTGGCGCGGTTGGCCGACAGCTCCCAGTTACCGAAATCGCCGGTGCCGGAGTACGGCTTGGCATCGGTGTGCCCGCTGATACTGATCTTGTTCGGCACCGCCTTGATGGTGTCGGCCATGGCCAGCAGGATGTCCTCGAAATACGGCTGCAGGCGCGCACTGCCGATGTCGAACATCGGCCGGTTCTCAGCGTCCATGATCTGGATGCGCAGGCCGTCCTGGGTGATCTCGAACAGGATCTGGTCCTTGAACTTCTGCAGCTGCGGGTTTTCCTCAACCTTGTTCTGCAGTTCCTGCAACAGCAGTTCGAGGCGCTCGCGCTCGACCTGTTCGGCCATGGTCTCGACCTGGTCCTTATCCAGCTGGATGCTGGTATCAGGCGTAGGTTCGGACTTCATTTCCGGGTTGATGGTCTTTTCCGGCGCCATCTGCGGCGAGCCGCCCAGGTCGATGACGTAAGGCGTACCACTTTCGGAAAAACCGATCGGGTCCTTGAAGTAGCCGGCAATGGCGATCTTTTGTTCAGGCGTAGCCGTGGATAACAGCCACAGCACCAGGAAGAACGCCATCATCGCCGTGGCAAAGTCGGCAAAGGCGATCTTCCAGGCACCGCCATGGTGCCCGCCACCGAAGCGCTTGACGCGCTTGATGATTATCGGCTGATTGTTCTCCATGACTCAGCGACCGCGAACCGCTTGTTCCAGCTCGGCGAAGCTTGGGCGATGCTTCGGATACAGCACCTTGCGCCCGAACTCGACGGCCAGCGAAGGCGGCATGCCGGAAGCCGAGGCCACCAGCGAGGCCTTGATCGATTCATAGAGATTGAGCTCTTCCTTGGCATCGTGCTCAAGGCACTTGGCCAGCGGGCCGAAGAAACCATAGGCGGCGAGAATACCGAAGAAGGTACCGACCAGCGCCGCACCCACGTGCAGGCCGATCGACTTCTGGTCACCATCACCCAGCGATGCCATGGTCACCACGATACCCAATACCGCCGCGACGATACCGAAGCCGGGCATGCCATCGGCGATGCCGCTGACGGCGTGAGACGGGTGCTCGAGCTCTTCCTTCATGCTCAGCAGCTCCATGTCGAACAGGCCTTCGAGCTCATGGGGCGCCATGTTGCCGGTGGACATGATGCGCAGGTAGTCGCAGATGAACGCGGTCATGCGCTCATCGCCCAGTACTGCCGGGTACTTGGCAAAGATCGGGCTGGCGGCGGCGTCTTCGATATCGCTCTCGATCGCCATCATGCCTTCGCGGCGGCTCTTGTTGAGGATTTCGTACACCAGGCCCAGCACTTCCAGGTAGAACGTATGGGTGAAGCGAGAGCCGAACATCTTCATCGACTTCTTGATTACATGCATGGTCATGTAACCCGGGTTGGCCTGCATGAAGGCGCCAAAGGCTGCACCGCCAATGATCAGCACTTCGAACGGCTGGATCAGCGCCGCGATCTTGCCGTGGGAGAGTACATATCCGCCGAGCACGCTCGCGAATACGACGATGATGCCGATAATTTTAGCCATAGGATCAAAGCACTTGCTGTCGTGGTCAGGGAGAGGGACGGGAGCTTTAAAACTCTTCTTCTACTTATCGGCAGAACTGCGCCAGACTATAGCCACTCAAAGCGAAAAGCCAGTTCGGACTGATGTCAAAATGCCAATGGAATCCAAGGTGCCCACTCAGAATCCGCGTACCCTAGAGGCCTGGGTCAAGCTGCTCGATGGTGTTCGCGTGCCGGTACCCAAGCAGAGTTACGACCGGGTAATGGCCGCGATCAACGACAGTCGCCGCTCGTTGCGCGACATCGCCGAACTGATGCAGGACAGTCCCGCCCTGGTGCTGTCGGTGATGCGCGAGGCCAACCACCCCGCCAACGCCAGCCAGGCCGAACCGGCTGAAAGCCTGGAAATTGCCCTGAACCGCCTGGGCCTGGCACGTAGCAGGGAACTGCTGATGCGCCTGCCTGCCGTACCGGAAGACGACATCCCGCCGGTGCTGCGCCAATTCCTGTTGATCAGCCAGCATGCCGCACAACAGGCCAGCGGCCTTTTCGCCAGCCGCCTGGCGCGCCTGTGGCAGGAAATCCACTGGGGCAGCCTGCTGTTCCTCGCCCCTCTGTGGCCACTGGCCCTGGCCTACCCCAAGCTGCTTGACGCCTGGGAGCTGCGGGTCATCCACAAGGGCGAAACCGCAGCCGACGTGGAGCAGGAACTGTTCGGCGTGCGTATCTTCGCCCTGTGCCAGGCAATGGCCGAACACTGGCGCCTGCCCAAATGGGTGACCCAAGGCTATCGCCTGCTGCTCGAAGAACGCGAGCAGTTGGCCTCGGTACTGAGCATCGCCCGCGAAGACGACCTGCTCAACCAGCAGCATCGCCTGGACGAGGCGCCCGGATTGCGCCGCTGGTTCAACGAACCGGCCAACACCGTACTGCTGGCCAACAACCTGGCGCTGGCAGCCCAGGTCGGCTGGGACAACCCTCATTTGTTGCGCTGGCAACTGCTGACCGCGCTCTACCTGCAAACCTCACTGGAAGACGTGCAGCAGCAGGTGCACCAACAAGCCGCCGCCAGCGCCCGGCGTCACGCCAGGCATGCACTGTTCCATCCGGCCGAAGCGCTGATCTGGCCTTGGCAGCAGCGTCGCCCGCACCCGGACATGCTCACGCCACCACCACCCTCCAGCGACGACCTCGGCCGCTGGCGCAAGTTGTGCCAGGCGTTGTTGGCGCAACCCAGCCCGTTCACCAACGCCGTGCACCTGGCTACCCAGGCGCGCGAAGCCATGCTCGCCTGCGGCATGCAGCGCATCATGCTACTGACGCTGGACCGTGCCAGCGACCACCTGCGCGTGCAGCAGACCGCCGGCCTGCCCCAGGAGGCCGCCGCCATGGACTTGCCCTTGGCGCAAAACAAACTGTTGCAAAAGCTCATGAGCAAAGCCGGCCAGTTGCGCCTGACGCCCGACAATCACGCCAAGTTATCGGCACTGCTACCGGCACCGTTGCAGGCACTGTTCCGCAGTGAGCACCTGCTGCTGCGATCACTGGCAGTCAGCGGCCAAGTACTGATGCTGGCCGTGGCCGACCAGGGCGGCAAGCCGCTGGCCGATGTCAGCGTGCAAGCCTTCGGCAAGACTTCGCAATGTATCGAGCATGCCTTGGCGGTGTTTGCCAACCGCGGCGCCTGAGCCTTGCGCTACAATCGCCCCTCTTTCCACACTGGAGACCGTGGATGACTGACTTTTCCGGCCTGCCTTTGGTGATCGAAGCCGCAGACCTGCTGCCGCGCCTGGGTTCACCCCAGTTGATCCTGGTCGACCTGAGCAGCGCCAACCGCTATGTCAGCGGCCATATCCCTGGCGCCCGCTTCGTCGAAGGCAAGCGCACCCAGCTCGGCCAGCCGCCGGCGCCCGGCTTGCTGCCGGCCCTGGGCGATCTGGAAAAGCTGTTCAGCGAACTGGGCCACCGTGACGATGCCGTCTACGTGGTATACGACGACGAAGGTGGCGGCTGGGCCGGGCGCTTCATCTGGCTGCTCGATGTGATCGGCCATTCGCGCTACCACTATCTCAATGGCGGCATCCAGGCCTGGCCGGCGGACAGGCTCTCCACCGACGTGCCAACGCCGGGCAATGCCCCCGTGCATCTGCAACTGCATAGCGAACCGACTGCCACCCGTGAGTACCTGCAAAGCCGCCTGGGCGAAAAAGACCTTGTGATCTGGGATGCCCGCGGCCCACAGGAATTCAACGGCGAAAAAGTCCTGGCTGCCAAGGCCGGGCACATTCCCGGTGCCGTCAATTTCGAGTGGACGGCCGGCATGGACCTCAACGACCATCTGCGCATCCGCAAGGACATCGCTGAAGTCCTGCAACAATTGGGCATCACGCCGGACAAGGAAGTCATCACCCACTGCCAGACCCACCGCCGCTCCGGTTTCACCTACCTGGTGGCCAAGTCCCTCGGCTACCCACGCATCAAGGCCTATGCCGGCTCGTGGAGCGAATGGGGCAACCACCCGGACACGCCTGTCGAAGTTCAAGGACCATCAACCCAATGAAATCCCGTCTGTTCATCCTCAGCCAGTACCTGCTGCCGCACCATCTGCTGTCGCGCCTGGCTGGCTGCGTCGCCGAGTGCCGTGCGCGCTGGTTCAAGAACGCCTTCACCGCCTGGTTCGCCAAGCGTTACCAGGTGAACATGAGTGAAGCACTGGTCGAAGACCTCACCGCCTACGAGCACTTCAACGCCTTCTTCACTCGCGCCCTGAAACCCGGTGCACGCCCGCTCGACGAAACCCCGGGCGCCATCCTCTGCCCGGCCGATGGTGCGGTCAGCCAACTGGGCCCGATCGAACACGGGCGTATCTTCCAGGCCAAGGGCCACAGCTTCAGCGCGCTCGAGTTGCTTGGCGGTGACCCGGCCCTGGCCGCGCCGTTCATGGGCGGCGAGTTCGCCACCATCTACCTGTCGCCGAAGGACTACCACCGCGTGCACATGCCGCTGGCCGGCACCCTTCGCGAAATGGTCTACGTGCCAGGCCGCCTGTTCTCGGTCAACCAGACCACTGCCGAAAACGTTCCTGAGCTGTTCGCCCGCAACGAGCGTGTGGTGTGCCTGTTCGATACCGAGCGCGGCCCGATGGCGGTGGTGCTGGTGGGTGCCATGATCGTCGCTTCGATCGAAACCGTGTGGGCTGGCCTGGTCACCCCGCCGAAGCGCGAACTCAAGACCTTCCGTTACGACGAAGGCAGCCGTGCACCGATCCACCTGGAAAAAGGCGCCGAACTGGGCCGTTTCAAACTGGGTTCGACCGCCATCGTGCTGTTCGGGCCTGAGCAGGTGAAGTGGGCCGAGACCTTGGGCGCAGGCTCTGCAGTGCGCATGGGTGAGCTGCTGGCGAGTCCTGCCCAGGCTTGACCCTGAGAAACAAAAAAAGGCCCTGCATGCACATGCAGGGCCTTTTTTTTACTGCGAATCAGCCGCGGCCGTCGCGATCGCGCAGGCCCAGCAGGTACAGCACGCCATCCAGCCCCAAGGTGGAAATCGCCTGCTTGGCCGACTGACGTACCAGTGGCTTGGCGCGGAAGGCTACGCCCAGGCCGGCCAGCGACAGCATCGGCAGGTCGTTGGCACCATCACCCACCGCGATGGTCTGTTCCAGCTGCAGGCCTTCTTCACTGGCCAGTTGTTGCAGCAGGTCAGCCTTGCGCTGGGCATCGACGATCGGCTCCACCGCCACGCCGGTTACCTTGCCATCGACCACTTCCAGTTCGTTGGCGAACACGTAATCGATGCCCAGGCGCGCCTGCACCTGTTTGGCGAAGTACGAGAAGCCACCGGACAGGATTGCTGTCTTGTAGCCCAGGCGCTTGAGCTCGGCGAACAGGTTCTCGGCACCTTCGGTGAGGCGCAGGGAAGCACCGATCTCGTCGAGTACGCTGACATCCAGGCCCTTGAGCAGCGCCATCCGCTCCTTGAAGCTGGCGCGGAAATCCAGCTCGCCGCGCATGGCCCGTTCGGTGATCGCAGCAACCTGCTCGCCCACACCAGCGGCCTTGGCCAGTTCGTCGATGACTTCCGCCTCGATCAGCGTCGAGTCCATGTCGAATACCGCCAGGCGGCGATTGCGGCGGAACAGGTCGTCCTTCTGGAACGCGATGTCGACGTTCATTTCTTCGGACAACGCGAAGAAGTCAGCCCGCAATGCCTGGGCGTCGCTCGGCACGCCACGCACGGAAATTTCCAGCGCCGCCTTGCTCTTCTCGCTCGAAGCGTTCAAGGCAACCCGCGCCGACAGGCGCTCGATACGCTCGATGGTCAGGCCATACTGGCTGATGACTGCACTGACGCGTTGCAACTGCTCGGGGGTGATCTTGCGGCTGAGCAGAGTCACGATATGACGTGCTTCGCCCTGGGCATCGGCCCAATGCTGGTAGTCGGCCTCGGAGATCGGCGTGTAACGCGCTTGCAGGTTCAGCTCGTGGGCTTTGGACTGCACGCTCTGCAGCAGGCTGGTAGCCACTTCGTTATCCGGGATATCGACCAGAATTCCGAACGACAGCGTGCCGTGCATGACCGCCAGGCCGATGTCGAGGATGTTCACACCGCCCTGGAGCAGGACGCCGGTGATGGCGGCGGTAAGACCCGGGCGGTCCTCACCGGTGATGTTGATCAGAACGATTTCGCGCACAACCTGGCTCCGACTTCGATGAAAAATGCGCATTCTACCGATTTTCCATGACCGTCGGGCGCCAACTCTACTTTGCCGACAAAACACTGCTCGCTATACTGCCCAACACTTTTATGCCATTAAGAGCCGCGCTCTGTGAACCGGCCCACGCCCGTCAAAACCGACAACTTCTTCATAATGATCTTCCGAGCCCTGCGCCAACGTCGCGTGCCCCTGGCATTGCGTATCGCCACCACCAACATTTTCCTGGTGGCGCTGGCGCTGGTGATCTATGCCTGCGTGATGGGCCTGCAGTTCAAGCAGGCCATGCACGAGCAGGCCGACGCCCTCGGCCAGAGCCTGACCACCCAGACCGCCACCTCGGCAACCGAGCTGCTGGTGTCCAATGACATCCTCAGCCTCAATGTGTTGCTGGGCAACCTGGTGAAGAACCCGCTGGTGGCCCATGCGGCCATCTACAGCGTGGATAACCGTATCCTCGCCGAGGCTGGCCAGCGCCCGCGCAACAGCCTGCTGGGTGAAGCCGAAGGCCTGTACCAGACCAAGATCACCTTCCAGGACGTGACCGCCGGTCAGTTGCGCATCAGCCTGGACATGAGCCAGTTCCAGCAGCCGATGCTGATCAGCCTGCAGAGCATGGGCATCCTCGCTGCCATCCTGCTGGCGTTGGCGCTGAGCCTGAGCCTGCGCCAGGGCCGCCACATCACCCTGCCCCTGCTGCAACTGCGGGTGTGGCTGCGTGACCCGCACCCTTACACCCCGGCCATCGATCGCCAGGACGAAATCGGCGACATCGCTCGCCAGCTTCATGCACGCCTGGCACCACCACCTCCGCCCGAGCCGGAACCGGAGGAGGAAGAAGACGAGTTCGACGACCTGCACCACGAGACCCCGGTCAAGCCCGCACAGCGAGCCAAGGCCGTGGTCCAGGCGGATGAGGATGACGACGCGGCCTTCGCCGGTCTGCTGGACGACGAGGAGCAAGCTGCTGTCAAACCTGCCATGGTCGAATCCGATGAGCCGCAAAACACCGCCGTACTGGCCGTTCAGCTGGGTTCCCAAGAGCAACTGCGTCGCCTGCCGCGCACACGCCTGACCGAGCTGCTGGAACGCTATCGCGGCTGCCTGGAGCAGGCTGCCTCGCTGTATGAAGGCGACATCCACACACTCAACGACGGCAGTACCCTGGTCCTGTTCCACAGCCGCGATTGCGGTGAGGACTACCTGACCAACGCCATCTGTTGTGGCGAGTTGCTGCGCGCGCTGGGCCATGCCCTGCAGATCGAAGTGGCCGACAGCGGCATCACCCTGCAATTGCAGCTGGGCCTGGCCCTGGGCGATGACTTGCAAGGGCTGGAGCAGGTCGACCTGCTGATGGCCGAAAAGGCTCAGGACGCGCTGGCGCTGTCGCAGCACAGCCGCAACCTGCTGCTGGTGGAGCGGCAGATCAGCGATGACGAGTTGATCCGCAAGCGCGCCCGCATCCGGCCGATTGCCAGCCCTGAAGGGGCATGCTGTGTGGAGCGCCTGATGGAGCCTTACCCGTCGATGCTGGAGCGCCAGTTGGCGCGGATGCACGAACGCCGGGCCTGACTTCAGATCCAGGGGGCCGCTTTGCGGCCCTTTCGCGACACAAGGCCGCTCCCACAGGTCAGCGCAATTCTCAAGAACTGCGCGCAACCTGCGGGAGCGGCCTTGTGTCGCGAAAGGGCTGCAAAGCAGCCCCAGCCATTTCGAATACCCACAAAAAAGCCCGCGAGTATGCGGGCTTTCTTGTATCTGGCGGTTCGGTCAGAACCGATAGACTTCCATATCGGTGCGAATCGGCGAAGCCATCGGGATCTTCGACTTCTCCGGTTCTTTCTTGACCTGTACCGGCGCCGCCTGCTTCTTCGGTGCTTCTTCAACAACCGCAGGCTGATTGGCCAGCGGCTTGACCGCCGTGCTCAACTGCTCGGCAAGCTTCTGCAGCAACTGCCCCTGGGCTTGAACCTGGGACGACTCGCTGCCCTCATGGTGCTGCTCGAGGTGAACGATACGGTTGTCACGCACACGGCCACGACGATCGAGCAGGCGCCATTGCGCATCGAGAATCGCAGGCTGGTTCTTGCCCGAGTCCAGGCGAGTGATCGACAGCAGCACCTGCACGTCCGGAGTGAAGCCTGCGCTGGCCGGAGCCAGTACCACGCGCTGGCTGTCCAGACGCCATGCCAGCTGACGTACCAGCAACTGATCGATGTCCGCCGACAGGCTACCCGCCCAACGACCGTCGGTCGCCGAACTCAGGCTACCATCGGCCTGACGCTGCAAGAAGGTTTCACGCTGCAGGTAATCGGCTATCGACACCGGGCCGAGTACCACGGCCATGCCCGCACTCTGCGAAGGCTGGCCAGGATCACCGCTGTCGAGTTGGTACAGGGCAACTGGCTGATGCATGCTGCACCCGCCCAGTCCCAGCAAACCCGTCATCAACAGCGCAAATGGAAGGCGCAGGAGTTTCATTCAACCCATCCAGGCGGTCGCACCAGGCAAACCGCAGTGATACTGATAGAGATTCAATCGGGCACACGGCCACGCCGGCACCGCAGGGGCACTATCATCCGCGAAATATCGGCCCGACTCCAGCATTTCCGCCTGAAACGGCGCTGAAATTGCCGTTCCAGACATTTCGTCGGATTATGCCGGGGCTTCCACCTGCAGGCTGTCGACCCGCTGGAAGCCCCGGGGCAGCTTGCTGCCGCGTCGGCCACGTTCGCCCTTGTAGTGCTCCAGGTCGTCTGGTTTAAGAGACAGGGTACGCTTGCCGGCCTGCAATACAAGGGTCGAACCCTCGCCAATCACCGCCAGGTCGGTGACAAATTCTTCACGACTGGCGACCCGATCACCGGGCACACCGATGATCTTGTTCCCCTTGCCTTTGCCCAGTTGTGGCAGGTCGGAAACCTTGAACACCAACAGGCGACCTTCTGTGGTCACCGCTGCCAGCCAGTCCTGTTCACGGTCGGCCACCGGGCGTGGGGTCATGACCTTGGCGCCGTTGGGCAAGCTGAGCAAGCCTTTGCCAGCCTTGTTCTTGGCCTGCAGGTCCTCGCCCTTGACCACGAAGCCGTAACCGGCATCCGAGGCCACCACATACAGCGCCTCATCGTCTGGCAGCAGCACGCATTCGAACGTTGCCCCGGGCGGGGGCGCCAGGCGGCCGGTCAGCGGTTCGCCCTGGCCTCGCGCCGATGGCAGGGTATGCGCGGCCAGCGAATAACTGCGCCCGGTGGAGTCGATCAGCACGGCAAACTGGTTGGAACGGCCCGCAGCAGCAGCCTTGAAGCCGTCGCCGGCCTTGTAGGACAAGCCGGTAGCGTCGATGTCGTGGCCCTTGGCGCAGCGCACCCAGCCCTTTTCCGACAACACCACGGTGACCGGCTCGGTCGGCATCAGTTCGTTTTCCGACAGGGCCTTGGCTTCAGCGCGCTCGACGATGGGCGAGCGGCGGTCGTCGCCATAGGTTTCGGCATCCTTGATCAGTTCGCTGCGCACCAGCTTGCGCAGCTTGGCGTCGCTACCCAGCAGGGCCAGCAGCTTGGCCTGCTCCTTGAGCAGTTCGTCCTGCTCGCCACGAATCTTCATCTCTTCCAGGCGCGCCAGCTGACGCAGGCGGGTTTCGAGGATGTAGTCGGCCTGGATCTCGGTCAGCTGGAAGCGCTCGATCAGGGCCTGCCTGGGGTGCTCTTCAGTGCGGATGATGTGGATCACTTCATCCAGGTTGAGGAACGCGGTGAGCAAGCCTTCCAACAGGTGCAGGCGCTTCTCGACCTTGTCCAGGCGGTGCTGCAGACGGCGGCGAACGGTGTTGGTGCGGAATTCCAGCCACTCCAGCAGCAGCGCCCGCAGGTTCTTCAGTTTCGGGCGACCGTCGAGGCCGATGATATTGACGTTGACCCGGTAGCTGCTTTCCAGGTCGGTGGTGGCAAACAGGTGCTGCATCAGTTCGTCGGCATCGACGCGGTTGGAGCGCGGGATGATGACGATACGGCACGGGTTTTCGTGGTCCGACTCGTCACGCAGGTCAGCGACCATCGGCAGCTTCTTGGCCTGCATCTGCGCGGCAATCTGCTCAAGCACCTTGGCCCCGGAGACCTGGTGCGGCAGCGCGGTGACAACGATGTCGCCATCTTCGACACGGTACACGGCGCGCATGCGGATCGAGCCACGACCGCTCTCATAGATCTTCTGGATTTCCGCACGCGGCGTAATGATCTCGGCTTCGGTCGGGTAGTCCGGCCCCTGGATGTGTTCGCACAGCTGCTCGATGGTGGCCTTGGGCTCGTCGAGCAGGCGCACACAGGCACTGGCCACTTCACGCAGGTTGTGTGGCGGCACGTCGGTAGCCATGCCCACGGCAATACCGGTGGTACCGTTGAGCAGGATGTTCGGCAGGCGTGCCGGCAGTACCGCAGGCTCCTCCAGCGTGCCGTCGAAGTTCGGTACCCAGTCGACGGTGCCTTGGCCCACTTCGCTGAGCAGCACTTCCGAATAGCGCGACAGGCGTGCCTCGGTGTAACGCATGGCGGCAAACGACTTCGGGTCGTCCGGCGCACCCCAGTTGCCTTGACCATCGACCAGGGTGTAGCGGTAGCTGAACGGCTGGGCCATCAGCACCATGGCTTCGTAGCAGGCCGAATCGCCGTGGGGGTGGAACTTGCCGAGCACGTCGCCGACGGTACGGGCAGACTTCTTGTGCTTGGCGTCGGCGTTGAGCCCCAACTCGCTCATGGCATAGACGATGCGTCGTTGCACCGGCTTCAGGCCATCGCCGATGTGCGGCAAGGCCCGGTCCATGATCACGTACATGGAATAGTTGAGGTAGGCCTGTTCGGTGAAGTCAGCCAGCGAGCGGCGTTCGACGCCGTCCAGGCTGAGTTCCAGTGAGTCGCTCATGCGGGCCTCGTCATTTCAGGTTCTGGCGCAACAGCATGGTGCCGCCGCGCTGGGTAAATTCAAGTTGTTTCAGGGCGCTCATGCCCAGTAGCACGGTGTGCCCGTCCAGGCCCGGCACCACCAGGGCGCGCACGTTCTGCAGGCGGATATCACCCAACTGCAGGGTAGACAGCCGGGTGCGGTAGCCTTCGGTCCGGCCGTTGGCAGTGCTCAGCATCACCGGGCTGCCGCGCTGCAGGTCCAGGTCGTTGGCCAGTGACTCCGGGATCGCCACGTCGGTGGCGCCGGTGTCGAGCATGAAATGCACCCCCTGGCCATTGATCGCGCCGTCCAGCACGAAGTGGCCCTGGCCATTGCTCAGCAGCCGCAACTCGATGAAACCGTCGCCATGGGACGACTGTACCTGGGTGTTCGGGTTGCGCTCATGGTCCTCCCATTGCCCGAAGAATCGCGTGGCAAGGAACAACCCCGCCGCCCAGGCGACGATCATCAGGACCTTGCCGGCACGCTTGCCCGGTGGTGCGGTCATGGGTTGGCGCTCCAGCCGCCCTGCGGCGCTTCGAAGCGCCAGACGATCGGCCGGCTTTCGCCGTCGGCACGGTCACCGTTGTTGTTGTCCAGGCCGATCCAGGCACCCTTGGCATCGATCACCAGCGCTTCAGCCAGGCCATACGGCTGATCATAGCGGCGCTCCGGTACCAGCGCCTCGGCGGCGAATGACCAGCACTGCTCGACCTTGCCGCTCGTAGCGTCGCGCCGGCACACACGGTAAGCGTTGCGTTCGAGGGTAAACAACTTGCCCTCGAACCAGGCCAGGTCGGCAAAATCGCGCGACAGCGCCCGGGGGTTGGGCATTTGTGGCGGCTGCATCTCGACCCCGGCTTCGCTCAGCAACACGCAGCTGCGCCCGCACGTCCATACCGACTGCTGGCGCTCGATGGCCACCAGGCCGCGCCGCTCGCGCTCGGCCGCCAGCCACAGGCGGTCACCTTGCGGGTTGATCGCCAGGCCCTCGAACAAGGCATTGAAGTTGAGCAGCATGCCGCTGGCCCGGGCCTGGCGGACCATCGCCGGGTCGATCTTCAGCCACTCCGGCTCGCCCTCGGCAGGCAACTGCAGCACCGCTGCGTGGGCCTCGCTGACCAGGAAGAGATTGCCCGCCTGGTCACAGGTGATGCCTTCGTAATCCAGTTCGCCACCGCGCACATAGGACGCCGCCCAGTTACGCGACTTCAGCCCCCATGGCAGGCCGCTCTCGGGTACCGGCGGTGGTGTGAAGATCAGCGGCTGCGCGCGCCAGACGGCGCTCTGCTGGTCAAAGCGGTAAATACGGTCGTCATCCCGATCGGAAACACCCCACAGCCCGCCCCGACACTCGACAAGGCCGGACAGGTTGCCGCCGCGCATACCCTCGATCGGGTGCTCGGAGGCCAGCTTCAGTTCCGGCCAGTTGCCCGCCAGGCTCGGCAGGGCAACCAGCGTCAGGCAGGCCGCGACCAGCAGACGAATCAAACCAGAACCTCAGCCAGGTTGCCTTTGGTCTCCAGCCAGTTCTTGCGGTCACCGGCGCGCTTCTTGGCCAGCAGCATGTCCATGATCTCGGTAGTGCCCTGCACATCATCCAGGGTCAGCTGGACCAGGCGCCGGGTGTTCGGGTCCATGGTGGTTTCCCGCAGCTGCGGCGGGTTCATTTCACCCAGCCCCTTGAATCGGGTGACCTGCGGCTTGCCGCGCTTCTTCTCGGCTACCAGGCGGTCGAGAATGCCGTCACGCTCGGCTTCGTCGAGGGCGTAGTAGATTTCCTTGCCTAGGTCGATGCGGTACAGCGGCGGCATGGCGACGTAGACGTGGCCAGCCTCGACCAGCGGACGGAAGTGCTGGACGAACAGTGCGCAGAGCAAGGTGGCGATGTGCAAGCCGTCGGAGTCGGCGTCGGCGAGGATGCAGATCTTGCCGTAGCGCAGCTGCGACAGGTCGGTCGCGCCCGGGTCGACACCGATGGCTACGGCGATGTTGTGCACTTCCTGGCTGGCCAGGACTTCGCCGCCATCCACTTCCCAGGTGTTGAGGATCTTGCCACGCAGCGGCAGGATGGCCTGGTATTCCTTGTCACGCGCCTGCTTGGCCGAACCACCGGCGGAGTCACCCTCGACCAGGAACAGTTCGGCACGCATCGGGTCCTGCCCGGCGCAATCGGCCAGCTTGCCTGGCAAGGCCGGGCCCTGGGTGATGCGCTTGCGCTCGACCTTCTTGCTGGCCTTGAGGCGACGGCCGGCGTTGCTGATGGCCAGTTCCGCCAGCTGCATGCCCAGCTCCGGGTGGGCGTTGAGCCACAGGCTGAAGGCGTCCTTGACCACGCCCGAAACGAACGCTGCGGCCTCTCGGGACGACAGGCGCTCCTTGGTCTGGCCGGAGAACTGCGGTTCCTGCATCTTCATCGAGAGGACGAAGGTGATGCGTTCCCAGACGTCTTCCGGCGCCAGCTTGACGCCACGCGGCAACAGGTTGCGGAACTCGCAGAACTCGCGCATGGCATCGAGCAGGCCCTGGCGCAGGCCATTGACGTGGGTACCACCCTGGGCGGTGGGGATCAGGTTGACGTAGCTTTCCTGAACGCTGTCTCCGCCTTCGGGCAGCCACAACAGCGCCCAGTCGACGGCCTCCTTGTTACCCGCCAGGCTGCCGCAGAACGGCTCGTCGGGCAGGCGCTGGAACTCGCTGACCGAATCGACCAGGTAGGAACGCAGGCCATCTTCATAGTGCCACTCGACCTTCTCGCCGCTGGCTTTGTCCTCGAAGCTGACCAGCAGGCCCGGGCACAGTACGGCCTTGGCCTTGAGCACGTGCTTGAGGCGGCTGATGGAGAACTTCGCCGAATCGAAGTACTTCGGGTCCGGGCTGAAATACACGCTGGTGCCGGTGTTGCGCTTGCCGACCGTGCCAACCACCTCCAGCTCGCTGGCCTTGAAGCCATCGGCAAAGGTCATCTGGTACTCGTTGCCGTCGCGCTTGACGCGCACGCGCACCTGGGTCGACAAGGCGTTGACCACCGAAATCCCCACGCCATGCAGGCCGCCGGAGAACTGGTAGTTCTTGTTGGAGAACTTGCCGCCGGCGTGCAGCTTGGTGAGGATCAGCTCGACGCCCGACACCCCTTCTTCAGGGTGGATGTCCACCGGCATGCCACGGCCATCGTCGCTGACTTCCAGCGAATGATCGGCGTGGAGGATGACCTGCACCGAGCGGGCATGGCCGGCCAGGGCTTCGTCGACACTGTTGTCGATGACTTCCTGGGCCAGGTGGTTGGGCCGGCTGGTGTCGGTGTACATGCCCGGGCGTTTACGCACCGGGTCGAGGCCGGAGAGGACTTCGATGGCGTCTGCGTTATAGGCGCTAGCGCTGGGATTGGCCATGGATTCTCGTCGTCAGTCTGGTGAATGCAAAAGATCAAAATACAGAAAAATCGAGCGCCGCATACTGCTGCCGGGCAATACCGGCAAACGCCAGCAGGCCTGGCAGCTGCTCGGCAAAGCCCTGGAAGCTGTGATCGCCTCCGGCCTGGATGCGCAGGGCGCACGCCCGGTAATAATGTTCGGCATGGCGGTAGTCCAGGGTTTCGTCGGCGGTCTGCAGCCACACCTGGTAGCGGCCAGGGTCGGTCGGCGCCGGCACTTCCAGCTCGGCCAGCGCCTGCACATGATCCAGCGTCAGCTCCCAGGTCTCGCCCGTGTAGTGGTTGCGCTGGGTCCCCAGATAACCATCGAAACGCTTGTGCGGGGTGACGGCGGGGTTGACCAGCAGGGCCTTCAGCCCATGGCGCTCGGCCAGATGGGTGGCATAGTAGCCGCCGAGCGAACTGCCGACCAGCAGCGGCGCACCGAGCTCGGCGATGGCGGCTTCGAGCTGGGCAATCGCCTGCCGTGGATGGTGGTGCAACTCCGGGATGCGCAGCTGCTGCGACAGGCCCAGTTGCTGCATGACGGCCGCCAGCTGGCGTGCCTTGGTGGACAGCGCCGAGCTGTTGAAGCCATGGATATAGAGGATGGAACCCGACATGCTGACCCCGGAATCTGTGGCTTCGCACCCGATCGAGCGGGCGCAGGGACGCGCAGTGTAGCGCGTTCGCCGGGCTTTGGCGCCGCGGCAGGGATTTAGCAACACATTCTTCAAAGAGCCGGGGCCGCGGCGTGGCGCCAGGTCTTCAATAACCCGCGCTGTTGAAGTCGAGCTTCACTTCAAAATCAGCGGCCCGCTCTACCCCCGTCTCCACCCGCCCATCGGCATGCAGGCGCAACCAGCGATAGCCAGGCTGTTCTTCGCTGACCTTGAAGTCCTCGCTACCCACCGCAAACTGGATGCAGGTCGAAGGCGTGGCCAGCAGGCGCAAGCCATCGCGCTGCTCATCCCACTCCTGGTGAATGTGCCCCCAAAGCAACACTTTCACCTGTGGATAACCCTGCAGGCGCCGCAGCAGCTGATCGGCATTGCGCAGACCGATCGGGGCGATCCAGGCACAGCCGATATCCACCGGCTGATGGTGACAGCACACCAGGCAATGGCGCTCGCCGGCCGAGGCCAAGGCGTCATCAAGGATCGACAACTGGTCCTGCTCGAGCAGCCCATGGGTAGCGCCCTGCACCGCCGTGTTCAGCGTGACCACGCGCCAGCTTCCTATATCCGTCACCGATTGCACCAGCTCTGGCGCAACCTGTGCCATGACCTCGGCTTCATCATGGTTGCCCGGCAACCAGCGGGTCGGTGCGGCAAAGCCGCCGGTCAGCGCGCGGAAAGCTTGGTACGACGCGACACTGCCATCCTGTGAAAGGTCGCCGGTACATAGCAGCAAGTCGATACGCGGCTGCTCGCGACCCACCTGGGCCACCACGTGCTGAAGGCTGTCGCGGGTATTGAGGCCCAGCAAGGTGCCCGCCGGGCTGGCGAACAGGTGAGCGTCGGTCAGTTGCACCACATGCACGGGCGCAGGGCTAGGGTCTGGGTGCGGCAAGGGCCGTCTCCTCGAACGGATTCTGCACGAATTATGGCGCTGGAACGGTTGCGAGCAAACACTCGAAACCGACCCAGGTCACATTTCAGCGCACACTTGCCAGTTCGTGGCCACAGGCCAGGCAATGGCTGAGCCATTCGCCGAGGAACAGATTGAGCTGCGCCTTCTCGTCCGGCTGGTGCATGGCCTCGTTGGGGTACGGATAAATGCTGCGCAGGCGGCGGGTGTGCTCGGCGCTGATCACTTCGGCCATACGCGCATCGTGATACACCTGCACTTCAAGGTGCGGCACCGGCAGCCAGGGCAGGCTGTGCTCCTGGCGCACACGCAAGGTGGTGGTATAGGGGCAGGCCAGCAGCACATCGAGCACCAGCACGCCGAGCATCTGGTCGCCCTGGGTCATGCCGATGCGCCGCGAACTCTGGGTAGTGCGCATATCGGGCAGCAGGCGCATGAGCCGGGCATAGTTGGCCTCGCAGGCTGCTTGCAGCCCGGCCAGATCGACCCGATAACGCTCACGCAACAGGTTCACTTCCACATACCTCGAACTTCATCTTTGTTCAGCGCCAGCCACTGCAGGCTGATGATGGTCGCCGCGTTGCAGATTTGACCATCGCGCACTGCCTGCATTGCATCGTCGAACGACCACACGCGCACGCGGATGTCCTCGGCCTCTTCTTCCAGGCCATGCAGGCCACCCGCGCCTTCACTGGTGCAGCGGCCGAGGTAAAGGTGCACATACTCATCACTGCCACCGGGCGAAGGGAAGTAACGGGTAATCGGCCACAAGGCGCCTATCGCCAACCCGGCTTCTTCCTGGGCTTCGCGATGCGCGACGTCTTCCAGTTCTTCCTCGCGGTCGATCAGCCCGGCAACCATCTCGATCAGCCATGGGTTGTCGACCTTGCCCAGGGCACCGACACGGAACTGCTCGATGAGCACCACCTCATCGCGCAATGGGTCGTAAGGCAGCACACAGACCGCATCGTGGCGCACGAACAGCTCACGGCTGATCTCTCGGCTCATGCCGCCTGCGAACAATTCATGGCGCAGGTGCACCTTGTCGAGCTTGTAGAAGCCCTTGAAGCAGTTGGCCCGCTCGACGATCTCGACCGCCCTGGGCACCGAATTCAACGTGTCTGACATGGAAATCCTCATCACCTCATTTACCGCATCGCGCCATCCTACTCTGCACGGTTGCCCGTTTCACCCCTTTCCGGCAACCGTTCGCACACTCGGGACAGGCCGCCTTCACTCTGTTAGCTTAGTGGCGAACTGAAGGCCGCGCAGACGGTCAAAGGCCGACTTTTCCCTGTTCTGCAAGGATCACCATGACACTTGTCAAACTGACTTCCGTGGCCGTGCTGGCACTCGCTCTGGGTGCCTGCCAGAGCCTGTTCGCACCCAATTACCGGACCCCGCTCGAGGTCAAGCGTGATGCCTGGGAGCACGTCAAGCCAGGCTGCAGCGCAAGCGACTGCCCGCTGGTGAACATCGACACCGTCCACTTTCCGGCCCAGCCCAAGCTCGATGCCATCGTCGAAAAACGCCTGCTGCAGCTGACTGAAGACAATCAGCATGGCACCGCGCCAAGCACTCTGCAGGCTTACGAGCAGCAGTACCTGGCCAGTGCCGACAAACGCAACAGCAGCTACCTGCAAGCCAAGGTACGCGAGCAGCATGACGGACTGGTGATCATCGAGTTGTCCAGCTACCTCGACAGCGGCGGTGCCCACGGCATGCCGGGGCGCGGCTTCATCAACTACTCACGCAAACTGGACAAGGTGCTGACCCTGCAGGACATGCTGGTGCCAGGCCAGGAGGAAGCCTTCTGGAAGACCGTGGAGGAGTCGCACCGGGCCTGGTTGATCAGCGTGGGCATGGACAAGGACGCCGAGTTCGTCAAGACCTGGCCCTTCAAGCGGTCGCCGCACATCGCCCTGACGTACGGCGCGCTGGTGGTGAAGTACGAGGTCTACGCCATTGCGCCCTACTCCATGGGCCACGTGGAACTGAAGATCCCCTACCCACGCCTCAACGGCGTGCTCAAGCCTGAGCTGTTTCCCGGCCGCGGCTGAAGCTCAGCAGGCCATGCAGCCCACCTGCCAGCAGCAGTGCTGGCAGGGTAGCCCCCAGCTCCGGCGCCTTGGCGGCGATCAGGTGATAGGCCGCCACACCCACCACCCAGGCCAGCAGCGCCTGCCAGTGCAAGCCACCGATTTGTGTCGGCAAGCGACGACGACGGATCACGTAGTGGTCCATCAGTACCACGCCGAACAGCGGTGCAAACACCGACCCGATCAACAGCAGGAAGTTTTCGTACTGGGCCAGTGGCGCCAGCAAGGCGATCAGGGTGCAGAGCACGCCGATGGCCAAGGCAAGGTGCTCGACCTTCAGGGGCAACAGCACGCCAGTGGAAACGGCAGCCGAGTGAATATCGGCAAAGGCCTTTTCCGACTCGTCCAGCAGGATCAGCAGCAGCGGTATGCCCATACCGGCACCTGCAAGGGCCAGCAGCAGCGCATTGACCTCGCCGCTGGCGGCAAAGGCCAGGGTATAGGCCACGCCCAGGCTCATCAGCCAGGTGTTGCCGATGAAGTAGCCGGCAACGGTACCGCCGAACACAGGCTTGCCGTTACGGGCGAAACGCGAGTAGTCGGCGATCAGCGGCAACCATGACAACGGCATGGCGATGGCGATGTCGAAGCCCACCGCCAGCGACATCGAACCATCACCAGCGCGGTTCCACAGCGCCGCCAGATCGGCCTTGGCGAACAGGTTCCAGGTCAGCCACAGGCACGCGCCCAGCAGCAGCCAGATACCCCAGGCACGCAGCACCTTGCGCACGAACGCCAACGGGCCGCTGACCGCCAGCAGGGTGGCCAGGCCACCGAAGCACAGCGTCCACAGCATTGGGCTGTTCCAGGCGCTGGCCTCGCCGAACGCCCGCGCGCCCAGCAAGCTGGCAGCATCGCGCATGACGATGAGTTCGAATGCGCCCCAGCCCACCAGTTGCAACAGGTTGAGCAGTGCTGGCAGGCGCGCGCCATGGCTACCCAGGCTGAGCTTCAGGGTGCCCATGGCTGAAAGGCCGGTGTCACTGCCGATGACCCCGGCAGCGCCGAGCAGCAGCACACCGACACCGGTGCCAAGGGCAATGGCCAGGACCGCGCCGGCCAGGCCAAGGCCAGGGGCGAGCATGGCGCCTACCTGCAGGACCATCAGGCCGATGCCAAGGGAGAACCACAGCGAGAACAGGTCGCGGGCGCCGAAGATGCGCTGGTGGGTGGGGACCGGGTGGTCGGGGGAAAACTGGCTGGGTGATGTCATTGTTGTGTTCGCAGGAAGAATGTTGAGTTGCATGCAGCACCCTGTGGGAGCGGGCTCGCCCGCGAACACCGGCAAAGCCGGTGCCATGCACCGCGGTGCTTGCTTCGCGGGCAAGCCCACTCCCGCAGGGTGAGGTGCCGCGTCTTAGACTTTGTGGTACAGCTGGCTGCCTTCCTGGCGGAACCGTTCGGCCTGCTCGCGCATGCCTTGCTCGACCGTCACGTCCACGGTCTCGATCTTGGCGGCGTATTCACGCACTTCCTGGGTGATCTTCATCGAGCAGAACTTCGGCCCGCACATCGAGCAGAAGTGCGCGACCTTGGCCGATTCCTTCGGCAGGGTTTCGTCGTGGAAGGCTCGCGCGGTGTCCGGGTCCAGGCCTAGGTTGAACTGGTCTTCCCAGCGGAATTCGAAACGCGCCTTGGACAAGGCATTGTCACGAATCTGCGCGCCTGGATGACCCTTGGCAAGGTCGGCAGCATGGGCGGCGATCTTGTAGGTGATGATGCCGGTCTTGACGTCATCCTTGTTCGGCAGGCCCAGGTGCTCTTTCGGCGTGACGTAGCAGAGCATGGCGCAACCGAACCAGCCGATCATTGCCGCACCAATGCCGGAGGTGATGTGGTCGTAACCCGGGGCGATGTCGGTAGTCAGCGGGCCGAGGGTGTAGAACGGCGCCTCGTCGCAGCACTCCAGCTGCTTGTCCATGTTCTCCTTGATCAGTTGCATCGGCACGTGGCCAGGGCCTTCGATCATGCACTGCACATCGTGCTTCCAGGCGATCTTGGTCAGCTCGCCGAGGGTTTCCAGCTCACCGAACTGGGCGGCGTCGTTGGCGTCGGCGATCGAGCCAGGGCGCAGGCCGTCGCCTAGCGAGAAGCTGACGTCGTAGGCCTTCATGATTTCGCAAATCTCATCGAAGTGCGTGTACAGGAAGTTCTCTTTATGGTGCGCCAGGCACCACTTGGCCATGATCGAGCCGCCGCGGCTTACGATCCCGGTGACCCGCTTGGCAGTCAGCGGCACATAGCGCAGCAGCACCCCGGCGTGGATGGTGAAGTAGTCCACGCCCTGCTCGGCCTGTTCGATCAGGGTGTCGCGGAACAGCTCCCAGGTCAGGTCCTCGGCGACGCCGTTGACCTTTTCCAGGGCCTGGTAGATCGGCACGGTACCGATCGGCACCGGCGAGTTGCGGATGATCCACTCGCGGGTTTCGTGAATGTGCCTGCCGGTGGACAGGTCCATCACAGTGTCCGAACCCCAACGGATACCCCAGGTCAGCTTGGCCACTTCTTCCTCGATCGAGGAGCCCAGGGCACTGTTGCCGATGTTGCCGTTGATCTTCACCAGGAAGTTGCGGCCAATGATCATTGGCTCCAGCTCCGGGTGGTTGATGTTGGCCGGAATGATCGCGCGGCCACGAGCGATTTCCTGGCGTACGAATTCCGGGGTGATTTCTTTCGGGATGTTGGCACCGAAGCTGTGGCCGGCATGCTGCTCGTTGAGCAGGCCGGCAGCGCGGGCCTCTTGCAGCTTCATGTTCTCGCGGATGGCCACGTATTCCATCTCGGCGGTGATGATGCCCTTGCGCGCGTAATGCATCTGCGAAACGTTGGCGCCAGCCTTGGCCCGGCGCGGGTTGCGCACATGGGCGAAGCGCAGCTTGGCAAGTTCCGCATCGTTCAGGCGCTGCTGGCCGAAGTCGGAGCTCAGGCCTTCGAGGCGCTCGGTGTCACCGCGTGCATCGATCCAGGCCGAACGCACATCGGCCAGGCCCTTGCGCACGTCGATGATGACGTTGGGGTCGGTGTACGGGCCGGAGGTGTCGTAGACCAGAACTGGCGCATTGCTTTCGCCGCCGAAGTCAGTGGGCGTGTCGTCCAGGCTGATTTCGCGCATGGGCACGCGGATGTCCGGGCGCGAGCCTTCGACGTAGACCTTGCGCGAACGCGGGAACGGTTGCACGGACTGCTGATCGACTTGTGCCGATTCGCTGAGGTTGATCGTTTTTTCTTGTTTGGTCATCACAGGCTCTCCAGACGGCTTCCTAGCAGGGGAATGTCGGGGTGAACCTGAAAGACGTGGACGCACCCTTGGACGGGTGCAGTGCCGGATGGGGGTGCCTGAAGCTGCGTGCAGCTGCGACATTCCCGGACCTGGCACAAGAGGCTCCCCGGGAAGGCGAGCAATCTTGTTCCCTACGCAGGCGCTAACCTGATCAGGTTCAACGGGATCCGCACCTCTGCGATCTCAGCCTTTGCTTCAAGGCACCCCGACAAGAACATGCGCAGTCTAGACTGGAGTGGTCGGCAAAGCCAAGCGGGTAAAACGCAGGGCAGATGAAAGGCGCAACCT
Source organism: Pseudomonas sp. 382 (assembly GCF_002759075.1). Classification (NCBI taxonomy): domain Bacteria; kingdom Pseudomonadati; phylum Pseudomonadota; class Gammaproteobacteria; order Pseudomonadales; family Pseudomonadaceae; genus Pseudomonas; species Pseudomonas sp. 382. The sequence goes on along the minus strand of NZ_PEMX01000006.1, from coordinate 1,667 downwards.
GTGATTGTTGGCGGATGCGCATGGCACTACACTGGCCCGTCGCTCGATACTCAACAGTTCAGTAATTAAATTTCGTACAAGGATTGCCTCTATGCTGCGCAAACTTTCACTGGCGATAGCCGTGTCTTGTGCGTCCAACGGAGTGGTCTGGGCAGCAGACATGCCCATGACGGTAAGGACCGATCTGGTCAGCGTTTACCAGGAAGCGGTAGATAACAACGCCGATCTTGCTGCCGCCCGTGCCGATTATGGCGCTCAGAAAGAAGTGGTACCGCAGGCGCGTGCCGGCCTGCTGCCAAACCTCTCGGCCGGCGCCGAGATGATGAATGCCCGCACCAAGATCGACCACCCATCAGCCACCACCAACCGCAGTGGCAACACCTGGAGCGCGACCCTCGCGCAACCGATCTTCCGCGCGGATCGCTGGTTCCAGCTGCAGGCTGCCGAAGCGGTCAACGAGCAGGCGGCGCTGCAACTGTCGGCTACCGAGCAGAACCTGATCCTGCAAACTGCGCAGGACTACTTCTCCGTGCTGCGCGCCCAGGACAACCTGGCGGCGACCAAAGCTGAAGAAGCCGCCTTCAAGCGCCAGTTGGACCAGTCCAACGAACGGTTCGACGTCGGCCTGTCCGACAAGACCGACGTGCTGCAATCCCAGGCCAGCTACGATACCGCCCGGGCCAACCGGATCATTGCCGAACGCCAGGTGCAGGATGCTTTCGAGGCCCTGGTCACCCTGACCAACCGCGAATACACCTCCATCCAGGGTGTGGTCCACACGCTACCGGTGAAGGTGCCGACCCCCAACGACGCCAAGGCCTGGGTGGAAACCGCCGGGCGCCAGAACCTCAACCTGCTGGCCACCAACTACGCGGTTGCCGCCGCCGAAGAAACCCTGCGCCAGCGCAAAGCCGGCCATGCGCCGACCCTCGATGCGGTGGCCAAGTACGAAAAAGGCGACAACGATAGCCTGGGCTTCACCAACCCGTCGCCGTTCGGCCAGCGCTACAGTGGTGATGTGGAGCAGACCAGCGTCGGCCTGCAGTTGAACATCCCGATCTACAGCGGTGGCCTTACCAGTTCGCAGGTACGCGAGGCCTACCAGCGCCTCAGCCAGAGCGAACAGCAACGGGAAAGCCTACGCCGCCAGGTAGTGGAGAACACCCGTAACCTGCACCGCGCGGTGAACACCGATGTGGAGCAGGTGCAGGCGCGCAAGCAGTCGATCATCTCCAACCAGAGCGCCCTGGAAGCCACCGAAATCGGCTACCAGGTCGGCACCCGCAACATCGTCGACGTGCTCGACGCCCAGCGCCAGCTGTACACCTCGGTACGCGACTACAACAACAGCCGCTATGACTACATCCTCGACAACCTGAGCCTGAAACAGGCGGCTGGGACCTTGAGCCCGCAGGACCTGCAGGACCTCAAGCAGTACCTGAAACCGGACTACAACCCGGACAAGGACTTCCTGCCACCGGACCTGGCGGCAGCCGCTGCGAAAAACTTCGAGCGCAGGCCTTGAGATAGACACCCGCCCTGGACTGCCCCCAAGAAGTTGGACACCAATCCAACCCTTGGGGGATTCATGGCCAAGTACACTGAGCAGTTCAAGCTCACAGCAATCACTGCCTATTTGGATGGCAGCAACGGTTTCCGTACGGTAG